>JAFGCD010000125.1 GCA_016932835.1 Sedimentisphaerales bacterium | reverse complement strand
CTTTTTCGCCCTCACCCCAAAGTGGGGTGGAAAAAAGAAAACATCGCTCGATTGCCAAAGAGCTAATTTATCGTACCATCTCCTTAACAACATGGGCCCTGCAAGAACCTTGCTCGGACAATATGCATAAACGTCCGCCTGCGCAGCCGGAACACTTTGCTCTCTACAGCTTTTTGCAAAAGGTTTCTTAAGCAGGATTATCCCACGTCTTACGTGGCGCTTTGCCGGCTTTCAAGTTCTTCTATGCGTTTCTTGATCCCGGCCAAGCTGTCTTCAAAATATTCCGCCTGCCCCTTCAGACCGTCCAGTTCCTGCTGAGGCGTAATCGACGGCCCCATCGGCGCAGCGCCATAAGCGTATGGGTTCGCGCCCCCGCTGTATGCGGGCATGCCATATCCGACTCTTGCCCATCTCGGAAGGCCCGTCGCATAATACCAGTTGCGACGTCCCCAGCCGCCGCCCCCGCGGCGGCCAATGCCAAAACGGCCTCGACCACCCACGAAGTTCATATACCCCGGAACCGAATAACCGGCGCAATAACCGGCGGCTCTACCTGTCATTGGCCCCATACCTGCAGGACCTGTTCCATCTCCACCCGGCATAATAATTCTCCTTTCGAAAAAAAATGTTAACCTCTTGTCATCGCCGCACCACACTTGGGGCAACTTCTTGTGCTGCAGGGTTGTCCGGCAGCATGAGCAACTGTTGCTCCGCATTGCGGACAGACACAATTTCCGCCCGGCCCCGCTGCAAATGGCCCTCCCATTCTGCCTCGACCCTGGCTCCGGCCCTGCCCTCGACCGCCGCCCATACCTCGGCCGCGTCCTGACCCCTGACCAGCCGGCCCTGTTCCGTTACCCCTTGGCATTTTGTATCTCCTTTCTGCTAAGCTCTGCGCTGCTGCGCACCGCCGGTTCGTAAAGATCTTTGTCGTTTTTTGCCGGCCTTGCGGTCTCCAGTCCTGTCGAATAAAAAAAACTGATGTAATCCAAATAAATGCGCATAAATATCCTGCAAGCTTTTACACCCAATGGCCTTCAACGTTTGCCTGATCCACTTCTTTTAGACTTCCTGCTTTGAACTTCCCTATTGCATCACGGACGCTTTGTGCCTCGGTAAGATATATCTTCACACCTGCCGCATTGAGTGTCTTGAAGGCGTTAGGACCTATATTGCCTGTTATCACAGCCTCAACGCCGAGATTCGCTATGTTTCGGCCTGTCTGAATACCGGCCCCCTGCACAGCATTCAAATGCACCTCATTATCGTGTGCCTGGAAATCGTCTGTTTCCGTATCGAAAACGGTAAGCCATTTCGCCCGTCCAAATCGAAGATCGACTTCGCTTGAAAGGTCTTTGCCCTGTGTTGTTATTGCTATCTTCATTTTTTCGCTCTTTCCTTGCTCTGTTTAGATTTCGTTCCCCGTCGGCGTTGCTCTATCGATTTCTCGATCTCGGCCGAGCCTCAAGGAAGCCTTATTTGAGCTAACTTCGCCCGCGCCGTCTTCGACAACATCGACGAAAACCGTTCCTCGCGCCGGGCCAACAGCCCGGCAGGGTAAACCTGGGCTTTGCCAAACCGCCCGTTATGTACGCCTCAAGTACGCTGTCCACCGGGCCTGTCACATAAGCCAGAATGTTGATCCCGGTCTCGGTCACCCACCATGCCAGCTCACGCGATATCGCCCCGCATATGAGCGTATCGACCTTAAAATCCCGAAGTTTGCCTGCCCGTTGAGCACTCGACTCGGGAACCAAAACGATCTCTTTGCGTCTCGGCTCGCCATCGCCTTCAAGCTCAACCAACAGAAGCCGAAGGGCAAAGTCAAAAGCCGGCGAAACACAGCCATCTCGTATTGGAATCGCTATTCGCATTATCGCAATTCTCCTAATCAAGGCTCCGCAAACAGCGTGCCACACAAGTCAAAAATCGAGGCGGCAGATCGCTAAAGCCTGCTAAAATAAAGAATTACGACCTTTCAGAGACTCTTTTTATGTCTTGGAATGCGATTGAGGGTTGTTGCAAAATGCAATATTTTAACGCATTATAGGTTGCATTTTGCATGCCTGCGCCGCCTTGAAGTATGTAGCAAGCAGCATCAATCAGTGAGGGGGATTTTCTCAAGAGTAGGCTTCTGGTTTGATGTTGTAGGCCTTGAGCTTTCGATAAAGCGTGCTCTTGTTAATGCCTAATTCATGCGAGGCGGCAGTCTGGTTGCCTTTGCTTCGGCGAAGCGCCTCGATTATGAGCATGACTTCGACCTGTTTGAGTGTTTTCGTTTCCCCGGCCGTCGCCTTGCCCTCGCCGATAGGCGGAAACACCGAAATCGGCAGATGTTCTCTCTGTATGACTTCGCCCCGGCAAAGGACAAAGCAGTGCTCGAGAATGTTCTCAAGTTCCCGAACATTGCCCGGATAATCATAAGACAGCAGGCAAGCCAATACGTCATTTGTGACACAACTGATACTCTTGCCGCGCAAACGGTTCAGACGGCTTATAAAGTAGTCCACCAGCAACGGGATATCGCCTTTCCGGTCCCGCAATGGAGGTAGTTCCAGCCTTATAACATTGATCCTGTAGTACAGATCATCCCTGAACTTGCCATGCTCGATAAGCTCACTGAGTTTCTTATTCGTCGCTGCGATAATCCGGACATTTGTCTTCGCCGATTCTACCGCCCCTAATGGCTCATACGTGTGTTCCTGCAGGACACGCAGAAGGCGAACCTGCATTGCCGCCGAGACGTCTCCGATCTCATCGAGAAAAAGTGTGCCGCCTTCGGCCAGGGCAAAACGTCCCGGTTTGTCCTTCTTCGCGTCCGTGAATGCCCCGGCTTTGTACCCGAACAACTCCGATTCCAAAAGAGAATCGGGAAGAGCGCCGCAATTCACCGCGACAAAATGCTTATTTTTTCGAAGACTCAGATTGTGAATTGCACGGGCGACGAGTTCCTTGCCGGTCCCGCTCTCGCCTTCGATAAGAACCGTGCAGTCACTCTCGGCAATATGACCGATCGTGCGAAAGAGTTCCTGCATTCGATGGTCCTGGCTTATGATGTCTTCACAACTGTATCGGCCCTCGAGTTCTTTTCGAAGTTCCTCGACAACGGTCATGTCTCGAATCGTCTCGACGCCTCCGATGACTTCTCCATTTTGGTCCTTCAACAGTGCCGTAGATATGGCGATTGCTCGCCGCTTGCCGTTAGCGTCAATGATATGGACGGCCCGGCCGATAATAGCCTGCCCGGTTCTTATCGTCTCAGCCAGGGCGCAGCCGCTCTCGCAGACATCAGCTCGAAGAATATCCCTGCATTGTCGCCCGATAGCCTTCTTGCGATCAACGCCTGTGATTTCCTCGGCTGCGCGGTTGAAAGACGTGATCCGCCAATTCGAATCAACGGTGAATACACCCTCGGTTATCGAATCAAGTATAACATCCTGTATGTCGTTAGGTCTGATATTCGGCATGACGCCCTGTTCAATATTCGCTGGCTATATCCCGTTTCCATGGCTAAACTTCGGAAACAAAACCAGTAGTTATACTTAGACGCTCTAAGAGCTTCTAATTACATATAACGTTTAACCTGTACACGTTCAACAGATTTCACTTTTTGTCCATCTCGTCACATCTGCTTTTCGAATTGTGCGAACTGTGGTATGGTCCCGATTCACCGTCCATATACCGACAGACCGTCATCGGCATACGAAAATCAGCCCAAATACCTGCCGGGACGCCGAGACTCAGCATTTCGCTGCATCAGCTTGAGAAACTTGAGGTCCTCTAATTACTGTTTCACTGCATGCAGCACTGTTGTCGCCGGCTGCAGGGCCTGGCTCTCGGCCGTTACGCGAATTGTTCCGGCTTTTCCGGATTCAGTTCGCAAAATCAGCATCGCCTTGCCGTAGAACAGCTTGCGATAGTCGGCGCAGAACGGCTCCAGTGAAAGGGGATTGCCGTTGCCCACCCCCGCAATCGTGCACGGACCTTCGATCTTGAAACGCACCAGATTCTCGGCGAGTGGGCAAACCCTGCCGTCCGTATCCACCGCTTCGACCAGGACATAGCTGAGATCCTCCCCCGTAGCCGCCGGCTTCGTCCGGTCCGGTGTCAGCCTGAGCGCCGCCGCCTCGCCCGTGGTCAAGACAACTTTCCGGCCGATCTCGGTGTTGTCTTTGTAGGCGACCGCTTCGAGTTTGCCGGGCTCGAACAGAACCTCATTCCATCGAAGGCGATAGCGGTATGTGGCGTCATAATACTCGGACTCGACCTTCCGCGAATAAACCCCGAATTCACGGATGCTCGCCCATGTCTGTCGCGCCAGATTTGTGAATTGGATTCGCACAAAGCGCGCCTTGGTATCGACTTCATGGAACGCTCGCTGCGGCCCTGCCCACTGTGGAGAGCCGCTCCTCGCCTTTGAAGCGACGGTCTCCCACGTCTCGCCGTCGCTGGAGATTCGCACATCGTAGCCGTAATTCTTTTCCTCCTTCTCGAACTCGACGGCCACCCAACGCACCGATTGGACCGTTCCCAGATCGACCTGCCACCACTGATCGGGCGAATCGTTCTCGGCGCACCATCGCGTAGCGCTGTCCCCGTCGCACGCCAAGGCAGCTGTGTTGCCTCGGGCTGATTCCTCTGACGATGCACTAACGTTGCCCGAAGCCGCGAAGTTCTTCGGACGGTCGGGCGCATGCCCTTTAGTTCGCCGTCCGAGACTGCGGCCGTTGATGAACAGTTCCGCAGAATCGCCGTTGGTATAAACGAACACCGGCACGTTCTGCCCCTCACGCCCGAGCCAGTTCCAGTGCGGTACGATGTGCACCGTTGTCTCGTCCTCACGCCAGCAGCTTCGGTACAGGTAGAAGCGGTCCTTGGGAATACCGCACAGATCGACGATGCCAAAGTACGAACTGCGGGCCGCTTGGGCGAAAGGCGTCGGTTCGCCGAGGTAATCGAAACCGGTCCAGACGAATTCGCCCGCGACGAATGCGTCATCGCTCATCAGTTGAAACTCTTTATCGGCGATGTCCGACCATGGAGCCGCGTTGAGATCGTAGGAATCCACCTGAAGGTCCTCGGCTGCGTACTGGGTCTTCGTATTGGCCGGCGGCAGCCGATAGAAGCCGCGAGTGCTCAGGGCCGATGCCGATTCACTGTAAACGATCGGCTTGTCGGGATATTTTTCCCGAAATGGCGCATAGCGCCTTGCATAGTTCCACCCGGTCATATCAAGAGAGCCAAGAACGCCGGTCCCAACGGCCGAAGGAACATAGCATCCCATACCGACCGGACGCGTCGGATCCAGGGACTTGACGAATTGCGCCAGCTCCCCGACCTGCTCGTCGGCCCGACCGCTCCGATTTGACTCGATGTCCGCAATTTCATTCCCGAGCGACCATGTCACTACGCTCGGATGATTGCGGTCCCGCATAATGAAATTCTGCAGTTGCTTCTTATTGTGCGCCACGAGGTCCGTCTCACGAGACCGATCCGAAGTCTCATTCCACTTGTCGAAGCATTCATCCCACACAAGAATGCCCATCCGGTCGCACAGGTCAAGCATCTCGGCCGCCGGTGGGTTGTGGCTCGTCCGCAGCGCATTACAGCCCATATCCTTCATTATCTCGAGCTGGCGTTCCGCCGCACGCAGGTAAAAGGCCGCACCGAGAGGGCCTTGGTCATGGTGCAGATTAACCCCGTATAGCTGCACACGCCGGTCGTTCAGGTGGAAGCCGTCGTTCGCCGTGAACTCGAATGTTCGGATGCCGAAAAACGTTTCACAGGTATCCAGCGTGCCTCCGGAGCCGCTCAGCGTTGTTCGCAGCCTGTACAGTTGCGGATTGTCCACATCCCATCGTATCGGTCGCCTGACTGTCAAAGTCTGCTTCATCTGTCGCGTCGAACCCGCCTCCATGGCGGTGTCCGTCGAGCCTTCGGTGATCTTACGCCCGGCCGGGTCGATAATCTCGACGGCTATGACTATGTCACGGGCATCATCGCAGTGGCTTTCGACAGTCGTACTGATATTAATGGTCGCCCGGTCGTTTGTTATCGTCGGTGTGGTGACGAATGTCCCCCAGTGCGCGATGTGCACGGGCTCGGCGACGGTCATGCTGACCTTCCGATAGATTCCGGCCCCGGGATACCAGCGGGTCCCATGTTGACGCGTGTCGGCGCGGACGGCTATAATGTTGGCCTTATCGAAACGCACAAACTCGGTCGCATCCACTCTGAAAGCCATGTACCCGTAGTCCCAACCCCCGGCCGAACGACCGTTGATATAGACCTCGGGGAACGCCATTACCCCGTCGAAATCGAAATAGACACGTTTGCCCTTGTCCGCGGCATCGAGTCTGAATGTCTTTCGATACCACCCCACGCCTTTCCACGGAAGTTTGCCGGCGTAGCCGTTTTCATTCGCATTGAACGGGCCGCAGATTGCCCAATCATGCGGCACTCGGATCCTTTCCCAGCCGGAGTCGTCGAAGTCCGCCGCTTCGGCCCCGGGCAGCTCCCCCTTGGCGAACCGCCAGTCATCGTTGAAGCATAACATTCTTGAGCCGCTCGTAGCCGAAGGCTTGGTATCGCTCGACACCGAACGAAAACCCGCCGTGTCACAGCCGGCCAATATTGGTAGAAACCCAAGTAGCAATACGAAAACAGTCCTGTGAAAGCTCATATCAATCCTTTCCTGCTTCTGTTGCTTCGGCCTATTCGTCTGACCGTCCTTTTGCATGTCGTATTACACCATCCTAATCGAACAACCTGCTTCTGTTCAATATCCTTAGCGGTTCCGGCAGACCGAAAACGCGTAAAAAAATCGGATTTCCGGCTTTTTGGTGTCTGCCGGACACACTTGCCTTAGCATATTTCAGTATTGTTTCCGGGTTCCGCCTCCGCCCGGCCGTGTGCGGCAGCCTGTCCGCAAGTTCCCGGTATATTGATAAATCCGCCAATATATGTTATGCTGTGTCTCAGGAGTGTTAAGCAGAACAATCGACCGGCAATTCTCCTCGCAGGCAGTGGGTGTGAAACGCCGGAGTGAGAAGCGCAGAAAATGAAACGAAGAATACTGACATTATTACTGTCATTATCAATTCTCACAACTGCTCTTGCAGAGAAAATCCCGGGCGATATCGACACAAATACGACTTCGCGCGCGTACAGGCCCGGCTGGACCGCGTTTGTCATACCCGCTCAGCAGAATGCCGATTCTGTTATAGCGATCGAAAATCAGCCGATTGGAACCGATGAAGCCGGAAACAGAATCACCGCGGTAGCGGACCGGTTCTATCGAGATGATAAGAGAATAAAGATATGGGGGGTGAATTTTTCCTTCGGGGGCAATTTCCCGACCCATGACGATGCAGCCGTTTCAGCAGACCGGCTCGCAGCGGCGGGAATAAACTCTGTTCGCTGTCACCATATGGATACATCCAGATATCCAAGCGGTCTTTGGCATCCTGCAAACGGAGAGACTATATACCCTGAAGCCATGGACCGCCTTGATTACTATATCGCCCAACTGGCCGCCAAAGGCATATTTATAAACCTCAATCTCCATGTCGGCAGAAAACACAGCCAGTACCTCGGTTTGCCCGAATCCGACAGCAGCTACGACAAGATCGTAGGAATCTTTACGCCGGCGCTCGTTCAGGCCCAGAAGGATTTTGCACGTGAGATGCTCGATCACGTGAACCCATACCGGGGCCTGCGATACGCCGAAGACCCCGCCGTCGCATTCGTTGAGATAACAAATGAGGATAGCTTCTTCATGTGGGGATCGATGGACACCCTGCGAAATCTGCCAACCTTCTATGCGGACGTATTGCAGCAGATATATAACGATTGGCTCCAGGATGAATATGGTGATACCAATAATCTGAGAATTACATGGAATCGCAATGTGGAGATGCCGGGGCAGAATGTCCTGACGAGTTTCGAGGATCATTTTAACGATCCCGGAGTAAGCTCCGACGATAAATGGTATCTGGAAGAGCATGAGGGTTGCCAGGCATCGTTTACCCTGCAGGAATATCAGGCGAAAACCGCCGCTCGCTTTGTAATAGATGTGACCGACGACACCAGTTGGCACCTGCAGCTTAAACAGAGGAACCTGCAAATCGTCGAAGGTCAGTATTATACCCTCAGTTTCGAGGCCGCAGCCGAGCAGCCCCGTACGATATGGTGTAATGTCATGCAGGAGCACAGCCCTTGGAGCAATCTGGGTCTCTATCAGACCGTAGAGATAGAAGACCAATGGCAAAGCTACAGTTACGGATTCGTTGCGAATTCGGATGATACTAACGGACGAGTGACCTTCAGCTTCGGCGGAGGTGATACGACCACGTTCTATTTGACAAATGTGCAATTGTACACAGGTGGACAAACAGGCCTTATGCCGGACGAATCCATCGAGGCAGGCACTGTTCGCTTGTTCGTTGATAGCGAAGTGCAGGATCGTCGAATTGACCGCCTCAAATTCCTGGTGGAGACGGAAAAGGCGTATTTCGACGACATGCGAAGTTACATAAAGGATGACCTTGGATGTGATGCTCTTGTTACCGGAACAATCGTATTCGGGCCTCTGGGGATGTATGCCCAGAGCGATATGGATTTCATCGATGCTCACGCCTATTGGCAGCATCCGCGATTTCCTGGAACGCCCTGGGACCCCGAGGACTGGTACATTCGCCAAAAGCCGATGACGGATTATATCGATGAAGCGCCGTTATTTGCCCTTGCCGCATGCCGCCTTGGGAAAGGTTTTTCGTATCCCGGCAAGCCCTTTACGGTCAGTGAATATAACCACGCCGCACCGCTGGATAGCCAGGCGGCGTGCGTGCCGATGATTACTTCTTTCGCTGCCGCTCAGGATTGGGACGGCTTGTGGATTTATGCCTACACACACAGTTCCAGCGACTGGAATGACAATTATTTTAACGGATTTTTTGATATTCTTCACAATCCTGCGAAGTGGGGCTTTGTCTCGGCCGGAGCCGCAATATTTCGATATGCCGGGATTGAACCGGTCGGCCGGAATTATCATTACATCGGCTTGGCCGACTCACCGGAAGACCTGGCGTCTGTCGCCCTGTTGCATCTCGACCATGACGGCGATATGTTCGATGTTCTTGCCGAAAATTCCGGATTCGAGCGCGTGGATTTTCTTGATAAGCAGATTGCAAATACTCTTTATGAGACCGGCAGCATTGATTTGCCCGATCGGGAAACACCGACATTATTGGGGTGGGATATTGGAGGCGATGGCGAAGGAATATATTCTGCCACGGGGAAATCGGCCTGGGTGTACATCGGTCATCGAGACAAATTCGCCTCCGCAAGCGGCAACAGCATACAAGTCACTGAGCCGAACTATGCTGCCGTTACGATAACGTCCTTACAGCCGGATTGTATTAAGCTGCCTGTTCCGGCAAGGCAGAAAATGCTGATAACCGCCTGTGGCCGATGCGAAAACACAGCGATGATATTCTCCGAGGACAGAACAACCGTGGGAACCAACTGGGGAGAGGCTTCGGTGCAAATCGAGTTGGTCTCCGCCGTAATAAGATTGCCCTCTGTAGGACTTAGGTGCTATGCCTTGGCGCCTGACGGGACCGTTAAATTCGACGTGCCGGTGACAGTCGAAGACGGCCGGACGGTTCTGGAAATACTGCCGGCCTACGGGACTATGTGGTACCTGCTGACGGCATCCGGCGACCTTAACGATGACGGAAAGGTTGCTTTTGCTGATTTCTGCAAGCTGGGGCGATACTGGCAGCAGGATGAACCATCCCTGGACACATCGCCGCTGCCTTTTGGCGACGGCATAATAGATGAAGAAGACTTGGCGGTGCTTTGTGAAAACTGGCTTCGACAGTACATTGCCGACTAAGCCGAATGCGAGCTTCTTTTTCGGCTGTGTGCAGGGTTGGTCTCCTGCGTCTCGGCTGTTGTGAAGAACATTCTATCCACTGCCGGATGTACTGGGAGGAAAAGGCTGGATGTCTGTCTGAATGGTCGGTATCATCTCGGAGACCCTTACTGTTGATATTTGTGATTTTGTTAGCGGGCGAAGATGATGATACATGCGAGAAAAATAGCAGGTTGGGCTGGGTTGCTGTCCTGGTGTGTGATTTTTGTCCCGGTGCTTGCAGCCGACTCGGTCGCCGAGCAGGCATCGGGTGAAGACCTGCTGACTCTCGAGCGTATATTCACCGCAAAGGAGTTCGAAGCCGAGGAACTAGGCCCGACGCAGTGGCTTGAAGACGGATCGGGATATACCGCCTTGGAGGAATCGTCCGTCGTCGATGGTCAGGATATTGTGAGATATATTTCACAGACGGGGGTGCGCAGCGTCTTGGTTACCGCTTCGCAACTCGTGCCGAAAGGCCGAACGCAGCCGCTGGAGATAGAGGATTACCGCTTCTCGAAGGACGCCCGCAAGGTCCTTATCTTCACAAATACCGAGCAAGTCTGGCGAAAGAATACCCGCGGCGACTACTGGGTGCTGGATTTGGATGGGGGCCGGTTGAGCAAACTGGGCGAGGAATTCGCGCCGGCCGGCCTGATGTTTGCAAAGTTCAGCCCCGATGCCAAACAGGTTGCGTATGTCTGCAGAGGCAATATATATGTTGAAGATATCCCGGCCATGCGGATCAGGCAGTTAACAACAGACGCTTCGGATACCATCATCAACGGCACTTCAGACTGGGTGTACGAGGAGGAATTCGGCTTGCGTGACGCATTCCGGTGGAGCCCGGACGGGCGGTGGATTGCCTACTGGCAGTTCGATACCGAAGGAGTGGGGGAGTTTCACCTGATAAACTATACCGATTCGCTCTACCCGCAGATTACCAGTTTTCGTTACCCAAAGGTCGGCCGGCAGAACCCGGCCTGTCGCATTGGAGTAATCAGTTCCAGAGGCGGGGAAACGCGATGGTTCTCGCCGCAGGGCGACCCACGGCAGCACTATATTCCGACAATGGCCTGGGCCGGTGACTCCAGAACCATTGTCTTTCAGCGCATGAACCGATTGCAGAATACCAATGAGGTAATACTGGCTGATACGCGCAACGGACGAATGCACAATGTGCTGACCGAGCGCGACGATGCCTGGCTCGACGCGCCTGGTGATATCGACTGGGTTGATGAAGGACGCAGCTTCCTCTGGCTAAGTGAACGCGACGGCTGGAGGCATCTGTATCTGGTTTCGTGTACCGACGGCCGGACGCAGCTCCTGACACCCGGCCAATCCGATGTTATAACCCTCGGGGCCGTCGATAAGAAGGGCGGTTGGGTATATTACACTGCTTCGCCGCAGAACCCAACCCAGCGGTATCTCTACAGGGCGCCGCTCGACGCCGGCGGCGGGGTCGAGCGGGTGACGCCGCCGGAGCAGGCCGGCGCCCACGGTTATGACATATCGGATGACGCAGCGTGGGCTTTTCACCGGTATGCCGCCTTCGGCGCTCCCCCTGCGGTTGAGGTAGTGTCCCTGCCGAACCATCAAAGCGTGCAAACCCTGGTGAACAACGCCGAGCTTCGCCAAAAGCTTGGAAAGCTCAAGAAGGGTAACGAGGAGTTCTTCCGGGTGGACATAGGAGGCGGCGTGACGCTGGACGGCTGGTGTATCAAACCCCCGGACTTTGACCCCGAAAAGAAATACCCCGTCTTGTTTTATGTCTATGGCGAGCCTGCCGGTCAGACCGTCACCGATGACTGGGGCGGGCAGAAGTATCTGTGGCATCGGATGCTCGCCCAGCAGGGGTATATCGTGATGAGCGTCGATAACCGCGGCACTCCGGCGCCTCGCGGTAGATGGTGGCGAAAGTGCGTCTATCGGAAAATCGGCATTATCGCCCCCGCCGACCAGGCCTCCGCCGTAAGGGAAATCATAAAAAAAAGGCCTTACATCGACCCCGAACGCATCGGAATATGGGGCTGGAGCGGAGGAGGATCCATGAGCCTCAACGCCATATTCCGCTATCCTGAAATCTACACGACCGCAATAGCCATTGCGTTTGTCAGCGACCAGCGATTCTACGATACGATCTACCAGGAGCGCTATATGGGACTGCCGGAGGATAATGAGCAGGGCTACAACAACGGATCGCCGATAAACTTCGCCCACCAATTACGGGGCGACCTGTTGATCATCCACGGCACCGCAGACGACAACTGCCACTACCAGAACTGCGAGGCCCTCGTCAACAAGCTCATCGAGCACAACAAGCACTTCACGATGATGTCCTATCCCAATCGCAATCACAGTATCGATCAGGGCGAGAATACCCGCCGCCATCTTTACGAACTGATGACCGGGTACTTGAAAGAGCATCTGCCCGCCGGGCCCGAGTAACGCAGCGCCCCAGATTGGGGCCGCCGAAACCACTCCGCATCAGCCTGCCGGAAAACCCTTTACCGACACGCTTCTTTCGTGTTAAATGCGCCTTCATGGCAATTGCACTGCATATCTAAAGAAGGTGGATTCGATGAAGAACTGGCTGATTTGTATCATGATAGGGCTTTACGGCTGTGCCAATGGGCAGGCGACCGCGCCGGAATCGAAGACTAAGGATTTGCTGATTGCGGATTTCGAGGGCGAGGATTATGGCCATTGGCAGGTCACCGGCGAGGCCTTCGGTCCTGCCCCGGTAAAAGGGACACTCCCGAATCAGATGAACGTCAGCGGATACGAAGGTCGCGGTCTCGTCAATTCCTATTACAAAGGAGACGACACCACCGGCACGCTTGTTTCGCCGAGTTTCGGAATTCAGCGGCGTTTCATCCACTTCCTGATAGGAGGGGGCAAAGACCCGGAAAATACGTGCATCAACCTCGTCGTTGACGGCAAGACGGTTCGCACCGCGACCGGGCCGAATGACCGTCCCGGCGGTTCCGAGCAACTCGACTGGCATTCTTGGAATGTTGCCGACCTCGTCGGAAAGAGCGCGAAAATTGAGATCATCGACCGCAAAAAGGGCGGCTGGGGACACATAAATATCGACCATATCATCCAGAGTGACAGCCCGATCCAAAAGCCCGAAACAACTCGAAAGTTTGTCGTCAAAAAGAGATACCTGAACCTGCCCGTGAAAAACGGCGCACCAAAGAGGGTATTCAGGCTGATTTGCGACGGGCGGGTAGTCCGTGATTTCGATATCGAGCTGGCAGACGCCGAGCCCGATTTTTGGGTCGTTCTGGATTTGAGCGAGTTCAAGGGCAGGGAGGTCACGCTAAAGGCCGAGTCGCTCGGTCGAAATTCCAAGGGGCTTGTTTCAGCAGTTCAGAGCAACTCTATCAAAGGCGGCGAGAATCTCTACAAAGAAAAACTTCGCCCCCGGTTCCATTTCACGTCGCGCCGCGGATGGAACAACGATTCGAACGGCATGGTGTACTACAAGGGCGAGTACCACCTTTTCTACCAGCACAACCCCTATGGCTGGAACTGGGGCAATATGACGTGGGGACATGCCGTCAGCAAAGACCTCATACACTGGACCGAACTCGGCGATGCAATTCATCCGGATGGGTTGGGAACCATCTTCTCAGGCTCGGCTGTCGTCGATGAACGAAACACCGCCGGCTTCCAGACCGGCGATGAGAAACCCATTGTCTGCTTCTATACCTCCGCGGGAGGGACCAATGCCGAATCCGCCGGGCAGCCCTTCACCCAGTCGATTGCATACAGCAACGATCGCGGCAGAACCTGGAAGAAGTACGAGAATAATCCCATCATAAAACATATCAACGGCGGCAATCGCGACCCGAAAGTAATCTGGCACGAACCGACCGCCGAATGGGTGATGGTGCTGTACATCGAAGACAATACGATGACCTTCTTTTCCTCGAAGGACCTCAAGGACTGGCAGCGTCATAGCGATATCAAGTGCTATCATGAATGCCCGGAATTGTTCGAGCTGGCCGTTGACGGCGATCAGAACAACCGCAAATGGGTCCTCTACGGAGCAAGCGGAGATTACCTGATAGGGCAATTCGACGGTAGGGAATTCAAGAAAGAAGGCGAAAGCATAAAATTCGAGTACGGCAACTGTTTCTACGCATCGCAGACATTCAACAATATCCCGCAAGAAGACGGACGGAGAATTCAAATCGCCTGGGGACGGGTCGCCATGCCGGGTATGCCCTTCAACCAGCAGATGCTTTTTCCCGTCGAGCTTACGCTGCGAACTACCGACGAAGGGATTCGAATGTTCGCCGAACCTGTCGAAGAGCTTGACATGCTCCACGCCGGGAAACACACGGTGAAAAATGAGATACTCAAACCCCGCGAGAACCCGCTGTCGGGTATCGAAGGTGACTTGTTCCACATTATCGTCCAATTTGACCTTGGCGGTGCCACTGAATTCGGGTTTGTAATTCGCGGCCGGGCGATTACATACGATGCCCAAAAGCAGGAGATTTCTTGTAAGGATAAGAAAGCCTTCTTGAAACCCGCTGGCGGGAAGATTCGCATGGAGATACTCGTCGATAGGACATCGATTGAGATATTTGCTAATGGCGGACGAGTTTATATGCCGATGGGCGTGATCTTGCCGGACGACAACACAGAAATCGAAGTATTCACGAAAAACGGCAATACCAAAATCGATTCGCTCGATGTTTACGAACTGCGATCGGCCTGGAAGTAACGGAGCCGGTACACTGCGAGAGTAGAGGTGAGCTTATGAACGGCTCTGCCGAAAAGAATGTCAAACGTCCCTGGCGGGATGTGTTCTTCGAGGTGATATTCGAGGCCGACACCGCTGCGGGCAAGTGGTTCGACATCATTCTTATATTGTGTATTGTCCTGAGCGTCGCCGTGGTTATGCTGGACAGTGTTGCCTCGGCGCACAGCCGGTACGGGCTGTTATTGAAGGCCGCCGAATGGTTCTTCACGATAATTTTTACAATCGAATACATCCTACGCCTGTGGTGCGTTCGTCTTCCGATGAGATACGCGCGGAGCTTCTTCGGGATTGTCGATTTATTGGCGGTTCTGCCGACTTACATCAGTATTCTTGCGCCGTCGGGAAGATACCTCACCGTCATACGGGTAATACGAGTGCTTCGCGTCCTGCGTATCTTTCGTGTTCTGGGACTCGGCGCGCATGCGAAGGAAGCGGCCTTGCTCAGGGAGGCGTTGTATGCCAGCAGACGCAAAATTCAGGTCTTCCTCCTTGTGGTTTTGACTCTCGTGGTGATTATAGGATCGCTGATGTACGCCATCGAGGGCGGCGAAAACGGATTTACCAGCATACCGGTGAGTGTTTACTGGGCCGTTGTCACCCTCACGACGGTCGGCTATGGTGACATATCCCCCACGACCGCTGTCGGGCAGTTCCTCGCCGCGATAGTAATGGTTCTCGGCTATTCGATAATCGTCGTTCCGACCGGACTGGTTACAGTGGAATTGTCGAAGGCGCATGGGCGAAAGGACGGCGCCAGGGTGTGCTCCAATTGCAGCAGCGAAGGACACGACCCGGATGCCGAATTCTGCAAGTACTGCGGCTGTAAAATTTAAAAACGCTCTTAATAAGGTAGCGACGATTAAGGTGACGCAATAGTGACGGCCATATACATAGCAGCCCCCGCAGCCGCATTGATTACCCTCTATATAATAGCAAAACGAGCGATGCGCCGTGCGAATCGCAGACGGCTCATGGCTAGGCCGCTGCCGGACAAATACGTGCCGATTATCGAGAAAAATGTGCCTTTGTACGGGCGAATGCCGGATGACCTCAAGCACCAGCTCGGCGGACTTGTAAATGTCTTTCTCGCAGAGAAAAAGTTCGAAGGCTGCGGCGGATTGGAAATTACCGACGAAATCCGCGTAACCATTGCCGCCCAGGCCTGCATACTGCTGCTCAATCGCAAGCCGAGGTTCTTCCCGAAGTTGACGACCATACTGGTGTATCCGCACACATACGTTGCCAATACCGTATCTTCGAATGGAGGAATAACCGTTGAAGATCGCAGCGTTCGTCTCGGTGAATCCTGGCAGGGCGGGCCTGTCGTCCTTGCCTGGGACAGCGTAATAGGCGGCACTTCCAACGTGGCGGATGCTCAGAATGTAGTCATCCACGAATTTGCCCATCAACTCGACCAGGAGGACGGCACAGCCGACGGAGCGCCGATTCTCGAACATCGCAGCAGATACAGGGCGTGGGCGGATGTGCTGAGCAGCGAATATGAGGCGCTGCAGCGCAAGAAGAGCGAACACCGGCGCTCGGTCATGAGCAAATACGGAGCGACAGACCCTGCTGAGTTCTTTGCCGTCGCTACCGAGACGTTTTTCGAGAAGCCAAGGCAAATGCAGAAGAGACATCCGGAACTCTACGAGGAACTGAAGGAGTACTACAAACTCGATCCGGGCCGGTGGAGGTAGAATGATATGGGCCGGCGAATTAACACGGAATCGAATTTCGGTAAGGCCGGGGCGGCGGTTTATCTGCAGTTGACCCTGGCCGCGCTTTTCTGGGGCGGAGCCTTTGTTGCCGGCAGGGCGATCTCGAAGAATATGGGGCATTTCACAATCGCCTTCCTCAGGTTCTTTGTTGCATCGGTGCTCTTGATTATGCTGACGTGGAGAAATCACGGCAGGCTGCCGCGATTGAACTGGCGACAATTGTTTTCAATTGTCTTACTCGGCCTGACCGGCGTATTTGCGTACAATGCGATGTTCTTCAAGGGCCTTCAGACCATTGAGGCCAGCAGGGCCGCGCTCATTATAGCCACTTGCCCGGTTTTTATTGCATTATTCTCCGCTGTGCTCCTCAAAGAGAAGATCGGCCCGGCAAAAGTGATTGGAATATTGATTTCTCTTTGTGGAGCAGTGATTGTGATATCGAGAGGCGGTCCACGCCACATCATGAGAGGAAATATCGGGCCGGGAGAGTTCTATATGTTCTGTTGCGTGCTTAGCTGGGTGGCGTACTCATTGATAGGAAAGGCCGTAATGAAAGACATAAAGCCGCTTGTCGCGGTTTCGTATTCTGCCGCGATCGGGACCGCGGCGCTGTTTATTCCTGCATTCCGAGAGGGGTTGCTGCCGGCCATGGGCCGCTGTTCGGTGACCGACTGGTCGATTATTCTCTATCTCGCAGTCTGCGCGACCGTGGTGGCGTTCATATGGTACTACCAGGCCATACGCCTTATAGGCCCCGTAAGAGCGGGGCTCTTCATAAACTTCGTCCCTGTCTTTACAATCCTGCTCTCCGTTCTCATTCTTAAGGAGACCATTACTGCATCACTGGCGGTCGGTGCCGCACTTGTCATTAGCGGCGTATATATAACTAACAGGGCTTCCAAAAGTGGAACTGGATAAATGAGCAACAAGACGACAGGTATCGCAGCGATCCTCGGCGCAAGTGTTATGTGGGCGATTGAGCCTAATCTGGCGAAACTCGCATACGAAACTTCCGGCCCTCTGCAGACCTCCGCATTCAGGGCGATAGGCGTCACTGTCACCGCGCTTGTCTATACTTTACTGACCAACAGGGGGAATCTGAAAGTCACCCGAAAACAGCTCTCCGTGCTGTGCTACATTGCGATTGTGGGCACGCTGGTTGCCGATTTGTTGTATTTTTTCGCCTTGAAGAGCGTGCCAGTGGTCAATGCGGTTGTGATAGGGCACATGCAGCCGATTTGGGTTGTACTCATCGCCTATTTTGTACTCAAGGAAGACAAGCTGACGAAATACGACTATCTGGGCATATTGGTGATGCTTGTTGCGGGGACGCTGGTTGCTACGCGAACAGCCGAGAACCTGCGGTCGCTGAAGCTGGGGACGACCGGGGACCTGCTCGTGCTCGCCGCGACCGTCGCCTGGGCCACGACCGGCATAGCGATGAGAAAATATCTCAGGCGGCTCAACGCCGGCGTGATTACCTTTTACCGATTCGCAATCGCATCGATTGTCTTCGTGACGTACTTGTCGCTGGCTTCAAAGATAGTGCTTGCCGGCATCTATCAGGTACTGGTCGGCCTGACTGTCGGAGTCGGCACCATACTATATTATGAAGGGCTCAAACGAATCAAAGCCGCGCAGGTCTCGGCGTTGGAGCTGTCAACCCCGCTTTTTGCCGCGGCATTGAGCTTCCTGATTATCAAAGAAACCGTTACAATGATGCAGATATTCGGTATAGCGATGCTGATTGCCGGTGTAATCTTGCTTTCGAGAAAAGAAGAGACCTACTTTTAGATTGTGGCTGGATGACGCCAATGTCACAGGATATACGAATCAGGTTGGCCCGGGAACGTGACGCAGGGGCGATTGCCGATTTCAATATCGCGATGGCCCGCGAGACCGAGGATAAGGAACTGTCGGGCGATATTGTAGTCCGGGGCGTACAAAAGTTGATGGGCAATTCTAATCACGGGTTCTACGTTGTTGCAGACAGGGCCGGCGAGCTTGTCGGGTCGCTGATGATCACTTATGAATGGAGTGACTGGCGATGCGCTGTGTTCTGGTGGATTCAGAGCGTTTACGTCAGGCCTGATTGCCGCCGGCAGGGCGTCTTCACCAGGCTCTACGAGTTTGTGCGCACTCGAGCCTTGCAGACCGGCGGCGTCTGCGGATTGCGTCTGTATTTCGAGCGGAACAACGAGACCGCTGAAACCGCATACGGCAGGCTGGGAATGACGAAAACCGGCTACGGCATCTTCGAAGAGGCATTGAATCCGTAAGCTGCCGCAAACGGGCCCAATTGCAATCCTTGCTGTGCGGACATCTTGATGATTCGAGTCCCCGAGTCTTGCCCCGAGTGCTGAATTGACCGCCCGCCCAGGCGGAAAATCCCCTGAATTTGCGGGTATTCTGGTTCGCTAAGCCGTGTTTTGCGGAAAAAGTGGAAGAATAACGAAAAAGTCACGTCACATTTGGCAATCTTGTTGAACAGATATAGTAACGATAGATGAATAGCACGGATGATTACGCAAAATTGATCGAGAAGGCACGGCACGGTGACAGGCAGGCATTGCAGCGAGTAGCCGAAGCCGCCGAGGTGCGCCTGCGGGAATATGTGCTCAGACTGACGCTGCGTGAGGACCTGACCCAGGATATCGTTCAGGAGACTATCTTAGAAATGTTCCGAGTTTTCGAAAAACTGAAAAAAACCGATAAATTCTGGCCCTGGCTGTACGGCATTGCCTTCAACAAAGTCCGAAGTCACTATGACAAGCAGCGACGGCATAAAGCCGTATCCCTCTCCGGTCTCGGCGCCGATATCGCCGACACCGAGAGTAAAAACGCCTTGGCCGATATGGTGACGCAGGAATTCAAGCAGATTGTGCTTCAATCCATGGATCAACTCCAGCCGGCCCACAGGGCGGTCCTGTCAATGCGATGCTATGACCGGATGGCCTATTCGGAGATAGCAGGGGTGATTGGGTGTACGGAAATAGGGGCTCGGGCCTTGTTCTACCGCGCCAAAAAGGCCCTTGCTCGCAAACTCTCTGCTCATGGCATAGGCAAGGCATCACTGCTGATGGCCCTGATTGTGTTCGGGAAGATGACCACTGCCGGCAAAGCCGCCGCTGCAAGTCTGATTGTTTCGGCTGCATCGCTCAAAGTCGGTCCTCTCGCTTTTCTAACGGCCGTGGCGACAACCAGGACCGCAATTCTAACGATCTCCGTTGCCGCGGCCATCACTGCAGGTACGGCAACTGTTCTTTACACTCGGCCTCAGAGCGATACAGATATTGCATCCCCGGCGACATTGGCGATTCTCGCTGGGCAACAGCATGCCATAGACGCCTCCGCAGATGTGCAGGAGCAATGGTACTTCTATCCCGAAGGACCACAGGGGCCTGTGATGACTCGATTGATCGCCGAGGTCGCGAAGACTGGCCGGCCCCGTTGTCGGCGACTCGAAAACCAGCATGCAAGTTACTACTGTGGCGATAGCACTGTAACGATCAGAAACTTTCGAACATACAATCCCGATCTTTCCGTAAGACGCCTCCCGACGGACACAAGGGACTTAACCGATTTTCTCTTTCAGGTAGAGAGCGTCCGCGGCGATATGGAATATATCTCTGATTCGAGGAGGGGGTTGCTCGTCATTCTCAAGCGAGACTCCGCAGCAGGAAATCGAATCTGGAGGATAGACAGGCATGAAACCACGCTCGACGAACAGTACTTCCAATGCGACTGGCCGGAAAATGCCGTAATAGACGACCAGCGCGATCCCATGCACAAACGAGGATGGACGTATTTCAAAATCAGCGGACAAATAGCAGGCCGTCGGGTCGCCGGTAAAGGGCGGATACCATTTGTTTACGAAACCGCAAAAAGTCATTTTCCGTGGCTCGATTTGGACTTGGGCCGGGGCTTGAAGGTCGTATTCATCGGCGCGGAGGCCGGTGTTTATGGCCCAAATGGTGAAGTTATCGCGAACTTCGACCCGGACGACATAGGCGCTTGTCTTGGAAAGCCGTGGATGGGACTCCACACTATCGACGCCGTCAGACGGGATGCTGCAGCCCGGAAGATGCGGTTTCAAACAGACTACGAGGATAAGACCGATAAGGCCCGAGTCGTTATTACCGGCGGTAGAGCCGATTTGGCCTACACCATAGATATGCGGCGGGATGTTGTTGAACGAATTGAATTCAATCTGCACCGAGATGGAAACGGGGACGCAAAGGGAGAGGTAAGGTTCTCTTACCTCCAGGAGATACTCCCAACCGATGGTGAATTTGCCGAGCCTGGGTATAGAGGCACGGCGAGGAAAAAAAGGGACCGGCTGGGGGTATTTTGGCCTGCTGAATTAGCCGATATCATAATCGGTAAGTAGGCTTCGCGTTTCTTTTTCCGATAACAATAGGGTTTATTCTTAATGGAGAGGAATAATGAAACGCGCTATGATTTTAATCCTGACATGCGGTCTGTCCGTATCCGCTCTCGCAGAGGCGGGGGTGGTATGGCATGTGGACTGCGCCTCAGGCAACGATGGTAACGACGGACAGACCCGCCCGACAGCCTTTGCGACAATTCAGAGAGGTATCGATTCCGCTGCCGACGGCGATGTCGTGCTTGTCTGGCCGGGAGTTTACATCGATCCGGTGAACTTCATCGGCAGGGCCATTACCGTTAAAAGCGCAGATTACCCCGCCGTCATCGAGACGCCGTTCGGCGATGCCGTCACTTTCCATTCGGGCGAAGGCCCCGGCAGCGTCCTCAGGAACTTCGTAATTACCGGCAGTATGGTCGCTGTGTCTGCAAACTACGGCAGCAGCCCGACACTGACCAACCTTACTATTGCCGATAACGAATTCGGGATAGTAGCCTATGAAGACGCACAGCCTGATATCACCAACTGTATCCTCTGGGACAACGCCGATGGCGACCTCTTTGGCTGCACCGCAAAGCACAGTTGGGTACAGCAGGAAATCGAGGAAGCTCCGGATGAAATCGACGCACTGCTCATATCCCATTGGAAATTCGACGACGGTGCCGGCGCCGTCGCAGTCGATTCCGTCGCTGCAAACAACGCCGCCGTTTACGGAGCACAGTGGACGCAGGGAAAAATCGACCAGGCGCTGAGCTTCGACGGAATCGACGACTATGTCGGCATCCCCGATTCCGACACCCTCGATTTCGACACCGATGATATGTCGATATCGATGTGGTTCAGGACGAATCGATATGCCGACCAGACTTTGATGAGATTCCGCCAATACGACGACGATCCGCACCTCGAAATTTATACTTCCACAACTTACGGCAACCTCGGAACCCGGGCCATGCCCGGCAATGCGATCATTGCCTATAATGCCGGCCGTGTGGATGACGGCGCCTGGCATCACGTCGCAGTGTCGCTGCAAAACGGCACTTCCGGCGGCTATGAGTTGTTCCTCGACGGCATTTCAGTGGGCGCTGCGACATTAACCGGCCAATTGAAAGATTGGGTCTCAATTACTGTTGGAAACAACGGCCATAGCGACGGATACTTCCAAGGCGAAATCGACGATGTCCGCGTCTATGCCTCGGTCCTGACGGCATCGCAGGTGCATGTGCTTCATAAAATGTCCGCTGCCCCGATGGGGCATTGGAGGTTCGACGAGACTTCAGGCGGCATTGCGGAAGACTCCGTCGGGGGACGGGACGGTATTGTGCATGGCGCCGCATGGACTCCGGGTAAATGCGCCGGTTCGCTTTATTTCGACGGTATCGACGACTACGTCGAACTGCCCGATAACGACCCAATCTGGCTGCCGCAGAACAATTTCACCATCTCGACATGGGTATGGTTTGCAGTAACTCCAGATTTCGTATCCAATGAGATGATCTTGGATTTGAACTTCGCTGCCAGTATATATCCGGAAAATGAGCAGGGAATATGTGTAATTTTACACGAAGAGCCTTATGGTAAATTGGGATTTCAAATGGCGACAACGACAACGGAAAACGAAGCGCTCCATGTCGATAACGCCTTCGTCGGCAGCCAATGGTATCACATCGTTGCTGTCCGAAACGCAACGACTCAGGCAATGTATATTGACGGTCAGCTAAGTAACAGCAGAGTCTGTTCGTCTGATCCCATAAGTTTTGTCGGTGGATATGATGACAATAAAGTAAGCGTTGGTCGTTTTACACGTGCGGGTGCTTATACTCCGAACACGTTCTATTTCAATGGCAGGATCGACGACGTGCGGATTTATGACCGTGCCCTTTCCGACATGGAGATTTCGGAGCTTTATGCTTGGCAGCCTGGAGCCGATGCAAGCCCGCTTTTCGCCGATAGTACTGCAGGCGATTACCATTTGCAGAGCGAGCGCGGCCGCTATTGGCCCGAACACAACGTCTGGGTGCTCGACAACGTGACCAGCCCGTGTATCGACACTGCGGACCCCGACCTCAATCCTTCGCCGGAGCCTATGCCAAACGGAGCCAGGCTCAACATGGGGGCATACGGAGGCAGTCCCTATGCAAGCATGAGCGAATGGCCCCTGCGTCACGACGAAAATCACGACGGCAGGCTCGACTTCGCCGATCTCGCTGGATTTTGCGATGAATGGCTCCTGATACTGCCTTGGTCCCAATAGCACTCTCTTTCCCGCCAACCCTGCTCGGTGACTATTTATCAACATAATGGAATCAAAAATAGTTGACAAGAAAGGACTCAATGTCTTAAAATGGCAACAGTTTTGGTTTTGCAGCCTGACAGGGAATTGCCTAAGAGATTCTCGAAGACGGAGGATAAGGCCCATTACCGGCGAAATACATAATTGTGGTCGGGGGACATCTGTGCGGGGAGCGTTCAGCCTCGTCGAGGTGGTTGTTGTGGTCTCGGTCGTTGCCGTTGTGATTTCCATTTTGCTGCCGGCGATTGGCAGGGCCAGACGCCAGGCTCTCGCCCTGAAAAGCATGAACAACCAGCGACAAATTGTCACTGCCGTGAACCTCTTCGCAGCCGACGGGGACGACCGGTATCCTGATTCGGTTGCAACGATCGGAACCGAGGCGGCACACTGGAACTGGCACGAGCCTATGAAACTGATCGGCCACAGGGCTCGCAGTCCGCGGATGTTTCGAACAGTAAGCGCTTATTTGTACTCCTATCTGCCTGATCCTCGAAGTGTCTATTGTCCCTGTGCCCCCCGAAGGTACAAGTATTTTGACCAGGCGTGGGCGGCCGCCGAAGACTGGGACAATCCGGATACTCCTATGAGGGACGACCCGCTCACCGGAACATATTGCCTCTACTGGAACTATACCGGTTATCTCGATGATACTGGCGACCTTTTCCAGGGACCGCGAGGCCCCGCACATGGAAGGTTCTCAAGCGGTTTGGTGGTAAGCTGTTTCTTAGGCTACGATCAATACCTCAGCAGAGGCAAGTACGGCAGTTGCCGCAGATTCCCCAATGCCGACAAAACTCAAGGCACGTACGAATGGCCCGCGTATTGGTCCGTCGCCGATTCGCAGATACCCCGGATAACCCTCTACGCCGGCTATACCGACACCCATGTCGAGAGCTGCTCCGCCGACGAAACGGTTGCTGTCAGCGTCATAAAGGACCCGGAAAAAGCTGAGCCTTACCCCGCATACATAGGCCCGGGCAAGTTCTTCATACCGCGGCAAGCCTTGCAGTAGCTTGCTGCCGCCCTTGTCGAACCGCCGACGTTGGAGACTTCATAATCGCCAGATTACTCAAGCGCCGGAAATTCTGTAAAATCCTGCATCCTCCCGAACAACTGCCGTACCGGAACCGAGAACCTGCGAGCGGCCTTTATGAAGCTCGTATATCGGTTAAATAAAATAGAACAACGCCGAGTCAAAACGTCCTAATAACTATGCCTGGAGGACGCGGGCCGGCCAACTTGGCAAGAATCTTATTCCAATATCGTGGATTTGCACGTGATAACCCCGCTATGCCAAAATGCCGTAGTTACCACGATGAATCTTGATTCCCGCCGGTACGATAAAGAGCTTTGTTGATTACGCGGTACGAAGGAATGTGCGGAAAATCAGACCTGTATATGCCCGGTTATTTGCTTGAGACTGTGCTGGGCAATAAGGCGGGTTTGAAAGCTTGGAAACATTATGAATGACGATTTGCCGATCAGGGTCTTACATGAAACAGAGGCGTACGCACGTGCCCGGCGTGGCGGCGCAAAGCCTGTGAAATTCACGCTGGACCTCTACGGCGGGAAAGTGAACCTCGCGATTGAGACCACTGCCGACAGGGTGACGCTGGCGGATATCGTCCCCGCTGCAAGGACCCTGAGTAGCATAATTACGGCAGCAGCGTGCCGATCCGTCCAACTGCAGGGACGCAAAATTGCATGTCACAAGGGATGTTCTGCATGCTGCAACTATCTTGTGCCCCTGTCTGTGCCGGAGGCCTTCAGGCTCAGGCAGGAGATTAAGGCAATGCCAATGGTTCGTAGGGCCGTGATTGAGCAGGCCTGCCTGACGGCGGCAAAAAAGATAGTGGATAAACCGCCGCCTGCGCTGTTTGGCGAGCCGACGGATATAAAGCCTGCCGACAGCCCCGCTGAATTATTGAATGTGGCCTCGAAGTGGTACGCAAATTTCAAGCTGCCCTGTGCCTTTTTATGCAAGAGCGTCTGCACGATTTACGAAGAAAGGCCCTTGGCATGCAGAGAATATTGGGTTACCGGTAAGGCTCAGGCTTGTGCGGGCGCAGCCGGAGAGCCGGAAGGGATATTCATTCCTGTGAGAATGTCGGAAATCCTCGGGCGACTGACGGCCGAACTCGAGGACGCCGGTATCGAAGGGATCGTTATGCCGCTTGCGCCGATTTGGGCCGAAGAAAATCAGCAACGCGGAAAGCGAACCTGGTCGGCGGATGCCATAATCGCAAAATTCGTGGAAATTACCCAAAATGAGATATCGAGGGGCAACGTCGAAATGGGGACTGCTGGTTAATACTGCCGGTGGTTCTCAGAGCTTCCGAACTAATCCAACCACCACTGCTTCGACCCGGCAGTTATCAGAATAAATCGGTGCGTAGTTCTCATTGGCCGCCTCTAACCGAACGCGAGAGTCCTCCTTGTGTAATCTTTTGATAGTTGCGTTCTCGTCATCTACGATTGCGACGACGAGTTGACCGTTCTCGGCAGTAGCCCGACGCCGGCAAACCACATAGTCGCCATCGTTGATGCCGTCATCGATCATACTGTCGCCGCGGACCTCCAGCGCGAAAGTCTCGTCATCGATTCCGAAGTACGATTCCAGCGATAGCGAATCCCTGTTTTCGATGGCGTGCAGAGCTGCGCCCGCTGCTGCGCAGCCCAGAAGCGGTATCGAACTCTCACCGGCGCAGTGGCCGGTTGAGGTGCTCTCTTGCACCCGGCTAAGCAGTCTTTGCGCTTTGACGGTGGGGTTCAAAGAGCGCGCCTTGCCCGGAGAAGCTTGCAGAAGACCTTTTTTTCGCAGCTCGCCGATATGTTCGAAGACCGTGCTTCGGCTTATGCCGAGCCTTTCGGCTAATTCGCCTATCGTCGGGGAATAGCAGTGCTTGGCCAGAGAAGAGGTTATCGCCGTTAATAGTTGCAGTTGGCGGGGAGTGAGCCGGCCCTTTGGGAGCTTTGTGTTGGTCTCCATTCTTGAATTCCTCCTTGAGCGGTATGACAGGCTCTTGATTATTCGGCTTTTCGACGCACGAATGCATGCACTGGATGATCGGAACCAGCTTGCTGAGAATCCTGCTCAGCGGACCGGGTTCCAACCGGGCTTCCCCTGTCTTTTTGGGAGGCCAGAAAGATACGAAATCGCCGCCCGGACCGAATTTGCAGATGGGATCAAAGGGTTCGTACCTGTGCCCCACTATTGGATGTCGTTTGTTGGCGTCCCGGAATCTGTCGTAAGTATTCATAGCAGGTGGTTCTATCGGCAAAGTGACCCGAATTACCCAAACAAAAACCGAACAAAAGTCGCCGTCGGCAAGTTTTTTTTCGATTCGCCCGATTTGCAGGCCGGGGTTCGGATAATATGGGACGCCGCAGCGGCACGGGCTATTGTCTTGTTATGCCGGGGCATTTGGCGTATCATTTTAGGAACTGATAGCAGTATTCGGGAAATGCCGGGTTTGATGCCGGATGGCGCGACAGTTAATTTCAATGCCGTTACGTTAGGAGTACTTCGGATGGGTATCTTTAAGTCTTTGCATTATGCTTTCTTGGCTTCTCTTTGCCTGTCGGCGGCGATCTGCTCGACTGCCGAAGCCGACTGGCCCACGTATCGTTATGATAACGCCAGGTCCGGTTGTACAGCCGAGCCGCTGGCAGGGCAGTTGAACCTGCGGTGGGTATATACTTGCCCTCATGGACCGCGACCTGCATGGTCGGGGCCCGCGCAGAGACCGAGAGAAGGGTTTCTATTGCGGCATCGTGTCATTTTCGACGATGCATATCAGGTCGCGGTTGCCGGTGACGCCGTCTATTTTGGGTCCTCGGCGGACAATAAAGTCTATTCACTTGATGCCGCAACCGGCAGGCGGAAGTGGGACTTCTTTACCGGCGGACCGGTGCGACTGGCCCCGACAGTCCGAAATGGGCGCGTATTCTTTGGCTCCGATGACGGCTATGCCTATTGTCTCGACGCAAAAACCGGCCAAATGATTTGGAAAGTCCATCCCGGGCCGAACGACGAGAGGCTGCTCGGTAATGAGAATATGATTTCCCGATGGCCGATTCGCACCAATCTCCTTGTGGACGAGGGAGTGGCATATTTTGCTGCCGGAATATTCCCGCACGAGAACGTTTATCTCTGCGCTGTCCGGGCGGACGATGGGACCCTTATCTGGAAGAACGATACGATCAGCCAGGCAGAGGCATATCGTAATGAATTCTCGCCGCAGGGGTACATTCTGGCGAGCAGCAAGCAGCTTTTCGTACCATCCGGCAGGGGTCTGCCGGTCGGTTTCGACCGTGCGACGGGCCGACTGGTCTCGCAAAGCAGCTACGGCTGGCGGGGAGAGCAGGCCGGCGGACTTATCGGAGGAACATACGCACTGCTTGCAGATGACCAGATATATACAGGTACGCAGCAGCACATGATTGCACTCGACCAGAGAACGGGCAAGGTCGGCTTCGGCTGGTTCCCGGGACGGCGCCTCGCAGTCGTGGCCAATATGGCATATATGGCTGACGGAAAACAAATCGTAGCCATCGACCGAAAACCCTACGCCGAAGCGAGCAGAAAGCGAAATTCGCTTGAATTCAAGATCAAGAACCTGCGCGGAAGTGTCAGAACTGCAAAGGGTGAAGATCTCAAAAAACTCCGCCTGCAACTGGACACAGCCGAGAGTGACCTGGCCAAACTCCAGCGAGAGAATATTGCCCCTGCGGTTAAGTGGAGCGCCCCCAGCCAGTGCGATGCAGAATTGGTGCTGTGCGAGAATCTTGTTATTGCTGGCGGCCAGGGGCAAGTCCTGGCCTACCAAAGGGATAGCGGCAAGAACCTCTGGGAAAAGAAAGTGGATGGAAAAGCCAGAGGACTCGCTGTCAGCGAATGCAGGTTATACGTCAGCACCGATACCGGCCGGATATATTGTTTTGATTCGTCCCAGCCGGTCGAATTGACGGATGCAGAGGCTGAAGTAAGCCGCCCGTTAGTTAAGAAACCTTATCCCGAAGACGAAATGACCACTGTTTACAGTAGCGCCGCAGAGGCAATTATCATGGAGAGCGGCGTTACGAAGGGTTATTGTCTAATCCTCGGTGCCGAGCAGGGCCGGCTTGCATGGGAATTGGCCCGAAGGACAGATCTGAATATTATTGCCGTTGAACCTGATGCGGAGAAAGTTGCCTTTGCCAGGCGGGCCCTGGATTCGGCGGGCCTCTACGGCCATCGAATCGTAATCGACCAGGGAGACCTTGCCCATCTGCCCTATTCGAACTACTTCGCAAACCTCATTGTCTCAGATACTATGCTTCGGACAGGAGAAATACCGGGAGACCAGCAGGAACTCGTAAAGCACTTAAAGCCCTGCGGCGGCGTAATCTGTTTCGGCGCCCCCGCAAACGCCCCGGGCCAGGCCGGAAAACTCTCATGGTGGCATCTTGAACAATGGTTCAAAAAACTCCAGCTCAGAAAACCAAATGTCAGCCAGACCAATGGCCTCTGGCTTACTGTCGCCAGGGGGCCGCTGCCGGGTGCAGGTAAATGGACCCATCAGTACGCCGAGCCGGGAAATACCGCTTGCAGCGACGACCGCATAGTCGCCGGGCCGCTCGGACTGCTCTGGTTCGGAGAGCCGGGACCGGCCCCAATGGTCAATCGACATGATGCCGCCGCCGCGCCGCTGGCAGTGAATGGAAGACTGCTTATTCAGGGGGAGAATGTCGTAATGGCATACGATTCCTACAATGGCGCCAAGCTCTGGGAACGCAGGATTCCGGGTGCGATGAGGGCACGCCTCAAAGGTATCGAGTGCGGTAATATCGCCGCTTCCGAAGACAGCCTCTTTGTAGCGGTTCAGGACAAGTGCCTGAAACTAAGCGCCGCCACCGGAGAAACGCAGGCGGTCTACCCCCTGCCAGCTGCCGAAGCCGACGGAGAATATCCCAAGTGGGGATACATCGCATATATTGACGGCATCCTATATGGAAGCGCCACGACAACCACAGGTGTCTCAACCTCAATTTTTGCCCTCGATACCGCCAATGCCGAAGTCCTGTGGACGTATGCCGGCGGGAATATCGGAAACCTCACAATAGCAATAGGCGATGGGTGGGTCTTCTTCATCGACAGCACCATTACACCACAACAGCGGGAAGAACTATTGCGACAGGATAAATCTCGTCTGAAAAACCTCAGTCCCCAAGAGACTGAAATAGCCCAGGCCGCGCAGAAGAAAATAGATGTACGCATTGCCGTCGCCCTTGACGCCCGCACCGGCGGAAAGGTGTGGGAAAAACCCGTTGACGTCACTGATTGCAGCGGTATAGGCATAGGAGCAGGCCGGTTGACAACAATGTACCGCGACGGAGTACTTGTCCTGTGCGGCGCTAATGCCAACGGGCATTATTGGAAGCAGTTCCTTGCAGGCCAGTTCTCCCAGCGCCGCCTCGTGGCCCTGTCTGCGAAAACAGGACGCCTCCTTTGGGCCAAAGATGCGAATTATCGTCATCGCCCGGTGATCGTCGGCGATGCCGTTATCGCCGAGCCTTGGGCCTTCGACCTCAAGACGGGACAGGCAAAAACACGCAGTCATCCGCTCACCGGCGAACAGGAAGTATGGAAGGTCTTTCGACCGGGACATCATTGCGGGGCGATCTCCGCATGCGCGCAGATGCTGTTCATGCGTTCGGGATTCACGAGTTACTATGACCTGCTGGACGACAGCGGAATAAGGCATTTCGCTGGCCATCGTCTCGGATGCTGGGTCAACGCAATTCCGGCAGACGGCTTGGCCCTGATGCCCGAGGCCAGTGCCGGCTGCGTTTGTCTCTTCCCGATAGTCTGTTCAGTTGCTTTGGAGCCCCGCCCGGACTACGAGCGATGGGCGATATACAGTACCGGCGGCGAAAATACCCCTGTTCGACACCTCGCCTTGAATCTGGGCGCCGCCGGCGATAGACGAGATTCGCGAGGAACCTTATGGCTTGGCTGCCCACGACCGAAACTGCCGGGCGACCGCGCCGAAATGGGAATCTCGTTGCCGGTGAAAACCGAATTTCTTCCCGGAGGAGGATATTATCGCGGCAGCGAGGCTTCTCCCATCGACGGGACCGATCAACAGTGGATATATACCTCCTGCGCCCGCGCAGTGAAACGCTGCACCGTCCCGCTGCTTTCGGAGAATGACAAGCCCGCACAATACACCGTCAAACTGTACTTCGCAGACTTCGATAATACACCACCCGGCAAGAATCCCTTTGACGTTAAACTCCAGGGAGAAGTCAAATTAACGGATTTCGATATTGCCGGTGGGACCGCGGCGGCCAAGGCCGTTGTTCACGAGTTCTCGGGTATCATCGTCAGCGGCGATCTTGAAATCGAATTCGTTCCGAAGGGGACCGAACCATCTTCTGTGGACGCCGCGCCGATGCTTTGCGCCATAGAAGCTGTTCGTGAGACAGATCCTCTCATGTAAGAGGCAAACAGGCTGTCCGGCAGAAAGCCTCTATTTCAGGTTTGCAAAGGCGATCTCTGCAACCTGTTTGCGGATGGTTTTTGTGCCGCCCTTGTCGTCGGGATGGACCCGGTTCGTCAGGACTATGACATATATCTTGCTTGTGGGGTTACATACGATTGAAGTTCCAGTATAGCCGCTATGGCAAAAAGCGTCAGAGGGGCCATTGTCACCTTTAATCCATGAATAACCAGATTGCACGTCGAACCCGCAGGCCCTGCCGTGCGAAACGACCTTGGTCAGCAGGGCGACCGATTCTGGAGTGATTATCCTTTTGCCCTTGTAAGCGCCCCCGCGCAGAAGCATTCGGCAGTATTTCGCCAAATCGTCAGCCGTGGAAAATGCCCCCGCGTTGCCGGATAGGCCGCCCATCAGCCTCGCCAGCGGATCGTGAACTGTTCCGCGAAGTGCTCGGCCTTCAATAACTTCCGTCGCCGCGATATTGTCCTTCCATGAATCCGGCGGCGTGTATCCGGTGTGCTTCATTCCCAACGGGCCGAAAATATTCTCCGAAGTGAACTCGTCGATACTCTTGCCGCCGACGGTTTCCACTATTCGCGCTAACGTGATATAGCCGAGACAACTGTAGCGAAAGTCCTTCCCGGGTTCGCTCAGGGCCCGTAACGAACATATCTTCTCGATTACCTTGTCGGGGCAGGGGCTTGAGTGGTTCTTCTTCAGTTGGGCGGCGTTCGTATAGGCCGGCAATCCGGATGTGTGCGTAAGCAAATGCTCGATCGTGGCTTCTTCCTTGCCCTCGCACCCGAAAGCGGGGATATATCGGCTGACCTTGTCACTGAGACAGAGCCGTCCGCGGTCACGCAGGATCATGATAGACGTCGCCGTCGCGACAGGCTTGGTCATGGATGCAATATCGAAGATGGTCTCGGCCTTCATTGCCTGTTGTTCGGGCGTAATTATCTGATTGCCGAAGGCGCGGCGATACAGAGTCTTATTACCCCGCCCGATGAGTACGACAGCGCCTGGAAATGAGCCTTTCTCGATTTCCGCCTCTGCAATTTCATCGATGTGGGCAAAATGTTCGGCGGAATCCTTATCAAGAGTAGTCCGGCACCCCGCCAGAACAGTAAGACAGACAACGCAAACCGGAGTGACGCTTTTCAGTAATCTCATGACAAACGGGCCTTTCAAAGAGGAATCCGAATCCACAACCTATTTTAGCACAGCAACTGGATATTGTCGCCGATCTTGTTTATACTTTTCCTGTTATTCGTCGGGCGACGGCAGCCGTCTTTTTGGAGTGAACGGAAATTGATGAAGTTGAGTAAGATTCTTCTTGTGCTGGGCATAACGGTGTTCCCCGCATTGTCTTCAGCGAACCAGGGAATGGCGAAGGATAGTCTGTCGCCCATACGACTTTACGACCTGCGTTATACCCTGAAGATTGATTCGAGGGATATAGAACAGGTTCGCATGGCCTGGGACCATTGTCACGCCGTCACTGCGTTGCAGGGGATAGTCAATCGGCGACAGCCGCTGCTCTATCTCAAGTGTGTCGATTCCCAGCACGCCGGCGAGAATGTCGATGAGTACTGGCTTGAAAAGCTCTCGGCCCCGGACGCCTGGCTCCACGGACGCAAGATCGAACCGGTCAGCAACATAGTCGATCTGGTGCGTCTCTTTCGTTCGCATATTCGCGGCGCAGTAGTCTATGACCCTGCCGTTGCTGCCACAAGCAATGTCGCTTCGACCATAGCAGCGGCTGAGGACCTCCTGCCTGTTCGCCATGACCCCTCCCCGAAGAGCCTGTACACTGAACTTATCGTTCGGATGCGAATGCCTGTTAAGCGTTGGCTTGTTAAACCGGACGGCAAATCGATATTCACCGGGAAGGGCTCGATTCCGGGAACAGATATGCCCTCGACCGGTTCGGCAAAGTGCGATGCATACCTTTGGGCAAAGGCAAATTACATCGATGCCGGCAAGTGCGACGGTTCATACGCGGCATATTATCTCGATCAGTACTGGGTTGCCAGGCCGCGAAACACCGTCCTCAATCACCACTGCCTGACAAACCACGATTTCTTCATCGCCAAAAAGGCCTTCTTCTTTGACCTGCACCCCTGGGGCGATGAAACCCCCGTCGATGACCCAGTCCAGCCGAAAGGCACGGACCTCGATACCCTCAAATCCCTCTTGCTCAGTGCTTATCATCAAGGCGGCAAGGACAACATGATTCACATAGGCGGTTTTGTCCCCTGGGCGCACAAATACACAAATCACAGCGACGCCGGCGGCAGCCACGCCCCTGTACCCACCGAATGGGAGTACGGCAAAGTCATCAGTGCCTACAACGGCTTCATGGATGCCGACGCCGTCGGTTACGGCGCAATGGCCAACGCTTCGTTCTTCGCCCATTTTCCGCTGAAAGAAAAGTACGAGCAGCACTGGGTCACCCACGAAGAGCTTCGAACCCGCGGTTATCTGACCGGCGACGGTCGCGTCAATTTCGACGGGCGGGACTTTCTCATCTTTTACGTCGGAGATTATGATTGTGCCGCATGGGTATATCAGCGGACGATGGACATTTGGGACGATCCCGCCAGGGGCAGCATTCCGCTGATGTGGTGCATCAGTCCCATCCTCGACCGCAGGGCACCGATGGCCCTTGACTATATACGACGAACCGCCACCCCTAACGACTACTTCGCCGCCGCCGACAACGGCGCAGGCTACTGCGAGCCGGGCATGCTCCAGGAGCCCAGAGGCATATCCAAACTGTCCAGCGGCCTCGATGCCTGGCAGCGACACTGCAAAAAGTTCTACGACCGATGGGGGCTTACGATTACCGGCTTCATCATCTACGGCCACGGCCCACAACTGAACCAGGCCGGCCTCGATTGCTATGCCGCATTCAGCCCAAATGGAATTGTCCCCTCAGCCGGACCGCCGACCGCGATACACAACAATATGCCGATACTCAGATTCGACCACGATGTCAACGAGGGAAATCCCAAAGCCGCCGCCGAACACGTCGCCCGCCGCATCGCCGAGAGAAAGAGGGAAGGTCATCCCCCGTTCCACTGGTTCCGCAATATCCTCAAGACGCCGACCTGGTACGTCCGCACTTACGACGCAATCAGAAGTGCCGATCCCAAGATAGAACTGCTCGACGCGCCCGCGTTTTTCGAGCTGTACCGTATCTACCTGCGAAATCACCCGGACCAAAGAGGAGAAAAATGAAACATCTAATAATAGTACTGGTCGTTGCGGCGGGAATGTCACTGTGCTCGTGTCGTGCCGCAGTCACCACCGGACTGGATAACGTCGCCTTGCGAAAAGAACTCTTCCGGGGCAAACGCATCGGCATTGTCACGAACCATACGGCTGTAAACACTGCCGGAGTCCATATTGTCGATGTCCTAAGCGCTGTCGAAGGAGCCAAAGTTACGGCATTGTTCGGACCCGAGCATGGTATTCGCGGAACGCAGGCCGCCGGAAAAGAAATCGAAAGCAGCCTCGACGAGAAAATTCCCATCTATAGCCTCTATGGCGATACAAAAAAGCCCACGCCGAAAATGCTCGAAAATCTCGATCTGCTCGTCTTCGATATTCAGGACGTCGGCGCCCGCTTTTATACCTACACCTACACAATGGCGCTTGCCATGGAGGCCGCCGCCGAGAACGGAAAAAAATTCGTTGTTCTCGACAGGCCAAATCCGATAAACGGCTTGGCCGTCGAGGGCAACTGCCTGCAGAGCGACTATGCGAGTTTTGTCGGCTTGTATCCGATTCCGGTTCGTCACGGAATGACAACCGGCGAAATGGCGAAAATGTTCAACGACCGGGGCTGGCTCAAAAGCGGAGCCAAGGCTGACCTCGTTGTAATTCCGATGCAAGGCTGGCGCAGAAGCATGTGGTATGATCAGACCGCCCTGAAATTCATAAAGCCCTCGCCGAACATCACGGACCTGCAGACCGCCGCCGTCTATCCCGGCCTGTGCCTGCTCGAAGGAGCAAATGTCTCCGAGGGAAGAGGCACCCCAAAGCCGTTTCTCCAGTTCGGCGCGCCCTGGATCGACGCCGAAGATTTGGCCGCCGGCCTGAACAGCTTGAATTTGCCCGGTCTCCGCTTCGAACCTGCGGTCTTCACGCCCAACGCATCCAAACATGCCGGCAAGCAGTGTTACGGCGCCCGGATTACGATAACTCGAAGGGACCTGCTCGATGCATATTGGAGCGGCATCCTTATCGTAAACGAGATACATCGCATGTATCCCAAAGATTTTCAATGGCGAGCCGGGCATTTCGATAGGTTATGCGGAACAGGAGATGTTCGCCTCGCCATTTCAAGCGGCGCCTCCCTGCAGGATTTGAAGCAGCACTGGCAGGCCGAACTCGAAGCATTTCTGCAAATCAGGAAGAAATACCTGCTTTACAAAGATTGACTCGCCTGCCGGCCCGGCTGTCACGAGTGTGTGGCCAGCGATTTATTTCTGACGGCGCGCCAATTGTCATGCTGAACCGAAAGGCGAAACATCTGGTTTTAGAATCTCAAGCCCCCCCTCACTTCTCCTTGATCCTCTCTATTGCCATCGCCACGGGCGATGGAGCCTCCTCGTTGCGCCTCTGAAGTGCCTGCACCTGTTCGATTGCCGTGTAAAGCTCGATACACGCATCCTCGTAGCTGCATCCGGTCTGCTGGGATATCAGTCGTGAGCCGCGGTCTATCAGTTTCTTGTTGCTCGGCGACAGCCAGACCATAGCATTGCCGATAACCCTGTCCATTCGCACCATTGTCGCCGTCGAGATAGTGTTCAGCACGAGTTTAACGGCGATGTGTCTCCAGAGTGCCAGCGCCGAGCCCGGCAGTTGGCATCCGAACCTGAATACCTGCCCATCCCGCTCTTCCCCGGTCGGGCCGAACGCCATACATGCTGTCCTGGCGTATTCGCTGCCGTACTGCTGAACCGCCTCTCGCTCGACATCGCTCGTCCGTCCGGCCACGTCGATCAGCACCAGTGCCGAATCCGCCGCATCCGTTCGAGAACTATCCGCCTCGTTGCCGATCTCGAACTTGTATATCTCACTGTTGTCCAGTCGCGGCGGATTCCTCCGCAACTCGCCAGGAGCGCTCAGCTCCGCGTAAACTTCCGCGCCCCATGCCAGCCCCCGCGGCTCACGCTGAAGCATCTCTCGCCATGCATGCTCGGTCGTGCGCAGCGGGTCCTTCACGAATGCCCACGAACACGCTGAGACCCTGTCATCGTTCCTGCGGAAGGGCGGCAGCATGAATGTCGGCGATCGCTCCGTTGTATCCGTAAGAACGTCTAATAGAGCCCAGTCGGTCATATAAGTAACCAGCCCGCCCGCCCGGTATATTTCCTCTTCGAACTCAGTCGCGCTGACAATCGATTCGACGCCCGCCGCACTGTATATCTCGCTTACTAATCTTTCGAATATCTTGTGATAGTCGACGCCGTCTCGCTGTTCCATATCGAGACCAGCCAGGTCTGAGCGGGAAAAATGCTCCGTGCCGAATCGAACCAGCGCTGTCTCCAATGCCGCTGCGACAACAAGCAGTTCGGCAGTGGTGGCCTGCATCCGCGTCGAGCCTGTAATAGCCATCGGGCCCGTCGTCAGGTCGAGCTTCTTTATGCCGGGCTCATCGATAACCTCCCTCGACCGCACCACGTGCTTCCGCAATGTTTCGGTTGGGTTGTTATATACGAAAAACACCTCCGCTCCGGTATCGAGTCCCTCCCACGCTGTCCCGATTACGAACGGTGTTTCGCCTCCTTCGGTTATTGCTGCGACGACATCCCCCGCCCCGACGCCGGCCTTACGCAACTGGTACCGGCCGAAGTCAGGAAAATCCTCGAAACCCTCCACCGATTTGATCAAGGCGAAGTCGCCCCCGGCCATGACGCTGATTACGCGGTCTTCCATTTCCGGCATTTTCGCCGAAATACCGGGATTCTCCCGCCAGAACCGCCGCCACGCCGCTTCAAGCAGGATGCTCAGTCGCCCTGTGGCCCCGCACCCCGTGAAGTATATTCGCTTGCGTGCCTCCATTGCGCGAAGAAATGCCGCGACAAGCTCGCCGAAAACGTCCGAATTGAAGACCTTCTTCATCGCCGGCGAGATCTCTTCATCGACCGACTTCAGCATGCCGATCGCGCCGCGAAGGTCACGGCCGGCTACCTGCGAAAGATCCATAGTTTTAGGGTGAAAAGACTCCGTTAATAATTCGCCCAATCGAAACGCCCGTTCTTCTTGCAGAAAATGCTTCGCTTGTTCCACTGCGTTCGACATCGAACGACCTCCAAATACGCCTCGTCTCTCCGGCCCGGCTCGAATGAACCGAATCGAAACACATATTCATAACATGCCGTACGGCTGATGTAAATCTGTTATTTTCTCGGCGACTGAGATTGCCATTCTCTCCCGCTTTCTATATAATCGCTTCGCAGAGAATAACCCATATTCCTGACGCAGCATTCGAATCGAAAGGACGCAATGCCGACCGCCGGACGCATAGGAAAGCTCGCCGAAAAGAAAAAACTGCGAGTGATAGGGCTGATGTCTGGAACATCCGCCGACGGCCTCGATGTCGCTATTGTTGATATAGACGAGTCACGACAAAAGACCGCCGGACTGCTGGCCTTCGAAATGTTTCCGTACCCGCCTGCCCTGCGAAGGGCGTTACTGAAGCTGTGCGATCCCAAATCAGCCGCTCTCGACGACATCTGCCACTACAATTCCGCACTCGCAGAGTTCTTTTCCGATGCTGTCATAAATCTCTGCAACAGCAGCGCAATAGCCTTGCACTCCATAGACCTCATTGGCTCTCACGGCCATACGATCTTCCACAGCCCCGCCCCAAGGAGATTCTCCCGAAAAAACGTCTCTTCAACCCTGCAAATCGGCGAACCGTCCATTATTGCCCAGCGTACAGGGATAACGACGGTCGCCGATTTCAGACCGCGTGATATGGCCGCCGGCGGCCAAGGCGCGCCCCTCGTGCCTTACGCCGATTACATACTCTTCAATGACAAACGTCTGTCACGTGCCGTCCAGAATATAGGCGGCATTGCCAACGTTACGTATCTGCCTGCCTGCTCTCGCCTCCATGAGATTGTCGCTTTTGACACCGGACCGGGCAACATGGTAATAGACCGCATAATCGCCCGCGCGACCGCAGGCAAACGCCGGTACGACAAAGACGGCAAAATGGCCGCGAACGGAAGCGTCAATCAAAAGCTCCTCCAAAAACTCCTCAGGCATCCCTTCTTCCGCCGCCGGCCCCCGAAGTCCACCGGGCGGGAGGAATTCGGATTTACTTACGCCGATGCCCTTTACGAAAAGGCCAGGAGAAACTCGATGGCTAATGCCGATATCGTCGCGACCGTCACCGCCCTTACCGCCGCCGCCATCGCAGACGCATATCGCAGATTCCTGCCTGCGATGCCCGATGAAGTTATCCTCTCCGGAGGCGGAGCACATAACAAAACACTCACAGCTATGCTCCGCCAGGAGCTAAGCGGCGTTAGAATTCGGAAAACCGATGAACTCGGCATGAGTGTCGATGCCAAAGAGGCTGTCTCATTCGCAATCCTTGCCTACGCAACCGTCAAAAACCTCCCCGCCAACGTCCCGACGGCGACCGGCGCAAAAAAACCCGTCATCTTGGGAAAGATAGTGCCTGCATAATGACTGAACACAGAACTCTGCCAACTACGGAAAAACGCAATCGCAGAACCGAGAAGATCGACGAGATGTCAACCGGACAGATCGTCGATTTGATCAATGCGGAGGACTCGCTCGTCCCCGCTGCCGTTGCAAAGCAGCGTCGAAGCATTGCCGCCGCCGTGGATTTGATTGTCGAGCGATTTCGCAAAGAAGGCCGCCTTTTCTACGTCGGCGCCGGAACCAGCGGACGCCTCGGCGTATTGGACGCATCCGAATGCCCCCCGACTTTCGGCGTCTCCCCGTCCATGGTCCAGGGCATTATCGCCGGCGGACGCTCCGCCCTCGTCCGATCTGCCGAGGGAGCAGAGGACCATCCCGACCGCGGCGCAGAGGCCATAGACAAGAAAAAGGTCAACTCGAAAGATGTCGTTGTCGGCCTGGCCGCCTGCGGCATGACGCCCTACGTACACGGCGCACTCAAACGGGCCCGCAGCATAGGCGCCGCAACGGTTTTCGTCACCTGCGCTCCCGAAGCCGTCAAACATATCCCTGCCGATATCATAATAAACCCTGTCGTCGGGCCCGAAGTCGTCACTGGTTCGACCCGAATGAAGGCCGGAACCGCAACGAAGCTCGTCCTCAATACCCTTACAACCGCAGCAATGATTAAGCTCGGCAAGGTTTACGGCAATCTCATGGTTGACCTGAGGGCCAGTAATGAGAAGCTGCGAGACAGGTCTATTCGAATCGTAATGCAAATGACGGGGCTTTCACGCGCCAAAGCCGGAAAGCTCCTCGCCGACGCCAAAGGAAAGGTCAAGACCGCTCTCGTTATGCACGCTCGAAAGGTCGATGCATCCGCTGCCGAGAAAATCCTCGACCGTGCCGGCCAATTCTTGCGAAAAGCTCTTAAGGAAAACCTATGATTGCAGCAACTGCCCTCGATAACTTCGCCGCAGCACTCGGCCCCATCGACTGGGGCATAGTGATAGTCGGGGCAGTACTGCTGTTTGTCATTTCCTACGTATTCGGGCGGGAGGAGAAGGATACCAACGACTTCTTCCTCGGCGGCCGTTCCGTACCGCCCGTTGTCGCCTGCCTGTCCTTCGTGGCCACCGAGATAAGCGCCCTGACGATTGTCAGCATCCCGCACACGGCATACGAAGAGAATTGGAGATTCCTGCAGTTCCTCGTCGGCCTGGCACTGGCGCGAATGGTTGTAGCCTTCCTGTTCATACCCGTATTCTACAAGTACAACTGCACCAGCATCTACGAGTTCCTCCGGCACCGCTTCGGCCCCGAAACGCAGTACACCGGATCGATATACTTCTTTGTCACAAGGCTAATCGCATCCGGAGTAAGGCTATATGCCACCTGCATGGCTGTGGGCATAATACTTGGATGGCCCCTGACTGTCACCATAGCGCTCTTCAGCATTGTGAGCATTGCCTTCATCGGATTTGGAGGCATAAAGGCCGTCGTCTGGGCCGGCGCATACCAGGCCGTGTTCTTCCTCGTCGCAGGCGTCGCTGTCGTCTTCTACTTGGTCGCCAATATCGACGGCGGCCTCGCCCAGGCTCTCGATACCGCAGGCCGCGCCGGGAGACTCAGCACCTTCCATTTCGCATTGCGCATCACAGACGCCGGCACATTCTGGGCATGGCTCGCAAGCGGATTCTTCATAGGCCTCGTCTCTTTCGGAACAGACCAGGAAATGGTCCAGAGACTCCTCACCGTCGAAACGCGCAGGAGCAGCCAGAAGACTATTATTGCCACAATCGCCGCCGCGCTGCCCGTTTACTGGCTCTACCTCTTCATAGGGACATTGCTCTTCGTCTTCTACTCGCAGAATCCCGCCTTGCCCCTCCCGGAAGACATGAAGGAAATACTCCCTCATTTCGCTCGGACCGTTTTGCCGGTCGGCCTCAAGGGTCTCGTCCTCGGTGCGATTGTCATGGCAAGCATAGACTCGCCGCTAAGTTCCCTGGCGTCATCGTTCGTCAGCGATATCTACCGGCCTTTGATTCGCAGACGCGCTTCGGAGAAGCACTACCTGATAATTTCACGTTTTCCCATCGCAGTCTTCGGCCTTATCCTCGCCGCTATTGCACTGGCTTGTTCCCCCGTGAAAAACATCCTCTGGTTCGCCTTCCAGATTCTCTCGGTTACCGGAGGCCCCATGCTCGGGGTATTCCTGCTGGGCCTGCTCACGAGCCGAAAGGCGAACCTCGCCAATATCCCGGCGATGATCTGCAGCAGCGCAATTTGCCTGACGCTATTGGTCTTGATTAAGTATGGATTCATAAATCTCGGCTGGACATGGCTTGTCGTAATCGGTACGGTAATGACGTTTACATTGGCATATATATTGGGGCCGATTGTCCGCGGCTCGAAACCGGAATCCGGAGAACTGAAACATGAATAGACGCAAGTTCCTGAAAATATCCGCCGCTGCGACCTCCGCTGTCGCTCTCCAATCGTGTACCGGACTGCACGGAAAGGCTGATACCGGAAAAGGCAGCCCTCCCAACCTGCTCTTCCTCTTCGCCGATCAACTCGGCTACACCCGCTGCGGATACGCCGGCGATTCGAAAGCCCGAACGCCCAATATCGACACCCTCGCCTCCCAGGGGGCCGACTTCTTCAATGCCGTCTCCAATACGCCCGTCTGCGCCGCATATCGCGCATCGCTTTTCACCGGAAAGTACACTACCTCCACAGGAATGGTTATCAACGAGCTTAGAATGCGAACCGACCACAGATGCTTCGGCCATGTCCTTACCGACGCCGGCTATCGAACCGCCTACATCGGAAAATGGCACCTCTACGCCAACGAGCTCGGCAACCATTTCGACCCTAAGAACAGCTTCGTCCCACCCGGGCCGAACCGCCTCGGATTCAACGGATATTGGGCCGCATACAACTTCCACCATCGCTACTACAACGCATACTATCATACCAATTCGCCGGAAAAGATCTTCTACGGCCAAGATGTTTATGAACCGGACGCACAGACGGACTTGATGATCGATTTTCTAAACGCCTCCGCAAAACAGCCCGGCTCCTTCGCAGCCTTTCTTTCCTACGGAACGCCGCACGACCCATGGTCGCAGGATAATGTCCCGGACGAATATCGAAGGATGTTCCAGGATGTCTCCCTCCCCAACCCGCCGAACTATAAGGACCGAAACGACAAATACGCCGACGACTGGGGCCGCCTCAATCCCGACCAGCGAAGAGACCTCCAGAAATGGAGACGTAACTACTACGCAATGGCCGCAAATCTCGACCACAACATAGGCCGACTCCTCGATACGCTAAAAAAAACCGGCCTGGCGGATAATACCATTGTAGTCTTCACATCAGACCACGGCGAGATGTTCGGCGCGCAAGGCCGAAGGGCAAAGAACATATTCTACGAAGAGGCTGCGCGAATCCCCTTTCTGATAAGCTGGCCCAACAAAATCCCCAAAGGAATACGCATTGATGCCCCTCTATCAACCGTGGACATGATGCCGACAATATTGTCCCTAATGGACCTGGAGATACCAACGGACGTCGAAGGAACCGACCTCAGCCGGATTGCGCGCGGTATCACTGGACCCGAACCCAAAGCGGCATTCCTTCAGAATACCGGCGCTTGCGCCGCCTGGGAAAACGGGCACGAATGGCGGGCACTCAGGGATAAACGATACACCTATGCCGTGTACAGAGTCGATAAATCGGAACTGCTCTTCGACAACCTCAACGACCCCTACCAGATGAATAATCTTGCCGACGATCCGCAACACGCCCCAACCCTCGATTCGTTTCGGAGAATGCTCGCTGAAAAAATGAAATCCCTAAGCGACAACTTCGAGCTGTGCACCTGGTACAGGGACAAGTGGACCGACGGCAGCAGGAACATAATCCGCGCGGCAAGAGGATAACCTTAATCTGATTGGACCGAAAACATGACTGCAAAAAATTGTACCAGAAGAAAATTTCTAAAAGGAATCGGCCTGGCGACCTTCGCACTGACGGGCTGTTCCGCCAGTCGTTTCAGCCGTCAAGCACGCCGAAAATTGCCCAACATTGTCTTCATCCTCGCAGACGACCTCGGCTACGGCGACCTCGGCTGCTACGGCCAGAAGAAAATCAGGACCCCCAATATCGACGCCATCGCCGCCGAAGGAATGAAATTCACCCAGCATTACTCGGGCAACCCCGTCTGTGCGCCCTCTCGATGCACCTTGATGACAGGCCTGCATACCGGGCACTCACAGGTCCGAGACAACAAGCAGGTCGGAGGCGCAGATGCCTGGAAACTCGGCGCCACAACCGGCGGCCAGTGGCCTTTGGAGCAGGGTACTGTCACTGTCGCCAAAATCCTCAAGGATGTCGGCTACGCTACCGGAGCCTTCGGCAAATGGGGTCTCGGCAGGGTCGGAACCGCCGGCGAACCCGCAAAACAGGGTTTCGACCGATTCTACGGCTACAACTGCCAGAGACAGGCGCACACCTACTACCCGAACCATCTCTGGTCCGACAACAATATCGAATGGATCGAAGCCAACAAAGACGGCAAAGAGGGAGTTTATTCACATGACCTGATTGTCGAGCAGGCCCTCGAATTCATCGACGCAAATAGCCGCAGCCCGTTCTTCTGCTATATGCCGTTCACGATACCGCACGTCGCACTCCAAGTCCCCGAAGATTCGCTCGCCGAATACAAAGGCGAATGGCCCGATCCCTCTTATGACGGCAAGAAGGGCTACATCCCCCACGAAAACCCCAGGGCCTGCTACGCTGCCATGATAACCAGAATGGATAAAGACGTGGGCAGAGTAATGGCGCTGATAAAGAAACTCAACATTGATAAAAACACGATTGTCATATTCACCAGTGACAACGGCCCGAGCTACGCCGGCGGAGCCGATCCGGACTTCTTCGAAAGCGCAGGACCCCTTCGAGGACTCAAGGGCACTGTCTATGAAGGCGGCATTCGCGTCCCCTTCATCGCACGCTGGCCCGGAAAAATAAAGCCCCGCGCCGAAACCGACCACGTCGCAGCATTCTGGGATTTCCTGCCCACTGCCTGCGAGATCATCGGCGCACGAACGCCCGAAGATATCGACGGAATCTCGTACCTTCCAACCCTGCTCCAAAAACCCGATAAGCAGAAACAGCACGAATATCTCTACTGGGAACTGAACGGAAAGCAGGCCCTCAGAGTCGGCGACTACAAGGCCGTCAGAAATAAGCAGGGCGGCAAGGTCGAACTCTATAACCTCGCCGAAGACCTCGCCGAAGCCAACGATCTCGCCAAAGAGAAGCCTGATATTTTCGAAAAAATGACAAAAATGTTCGCGACCGTCAGAACCGAATCGGATGTATTTCCGCTCGTCAAACCCAAATCATAAACAAAACTGAAATTCGGAGAGAAGTCATGTCTGCTCGGAACCAAATGACACGACGACAATTTGTCAAGGCTGCCGCTGTGGCCGCTGCAGGAACCGTCCTCTTGAACACCGAACTCGCATCCGCGCAGGATAAGGGCGAAAGACCCTTCCAGTCGCCCGATGTCACTATTCTCAACCCGCGCAATAGAGTCCCCGTAAGCCTGATTATCGACGACTCGACATGCCTGGTCAACATGGCCCATTTCGGAATCCCCCAATTCGCGCAGACCTGGCCCGACAACTACAAGCAGCCTTGGCGAACCCTGCCCCGCGAGATTCCCGATTCGTTCGTCCGCAAATTCGCCCTGTGGTGCAAAGAGCAGGGCGTCAAGGGAAAGTACAGCATCGTCCCATATCCCGCCTGTGTCGGCAGGCTCGACCGCTTCCTGCCGGGCTGGACCGAAAAAGAACTTCGGGACAGCATCAACCTCGTCCGCGAACTGATCACTCCCGACTGGGATATTCACCCCGAAATGGTAACTCATACCAGAGTCATTGACACCAAAACAGGCCATCCCTATCCGCAAACAACCCAGGATTTCATGGAAAACTGGGGCTGGAGCCAGGATAAGTCCGCCGAAGTACTGACCGACTATATGACCTACGCCCTGCGAATCCTCAAAAATATCGGTCTGCCTTGCGAGGGCATTACGACGCCGGGCGGCTTCGGAAGCCGGAACATGGACAACCTCGCCAAAGCGACCCTCCAATCCTGCCGTGACGTATTCGGCACCGAAATACCGCATTACTTCCGAGACCTTTTTACAGATGATCGCAGTGTGGCCCCTTTAGTGCAGTATGCCTCCGGACTCGCGGGCGATGACCCGAAATGCGTCGTCTCAATAATAGGCTGCACCGGCGACTGGTTTGGAGGATGGGATGGGCTTGAACGGGGCTCCGTCGATAAACTCATAACTCAAGACCTAAACGCCGGAAGGCTCCCACAGGTCATCGAAAAGGGCGAGCCGGCAATAATGGTATGCCACTGGCCCGGTATCTATTTCAATGGTGAAGAAGTGGGATTCAATATCTTCAAGGAAGTCGTCCGCAGGCTGCACGCCCGCTACGATAACCTCATATGGATGAAGCTCAGCGAAATAGCCCGATACTGGGCTGCAAAAGAGTTAACACGAATCGATAAAGAAGGCTCAAAAGTGACATTCACCGCGCCTTTCGCTGCGACCCGCTTCACAGTCCGCCTCGACGCACCCGCCGGCGCGGCGCCAAAACTGAATCTCAACGGCAAGCCCGCCGAACTGCGGCGCCTCGTCAATCCTATGGAATTAAACAGCGGCTGCTGGTGCGCAAACGACCAAGCTGTAACACTCTGCTTCGACTTGCCCAAAGGCAAATCCACCCTCGAAGTCTGAAGATATCCTTTGCAGACGGGCGCCTTTGACGTTACAATCTTTATCCGGAATTTGCATATGACATTCTCTGTCACAGGATTATGGTCTATTCGTTCTTAGGGGATGCTTGAAATGAAAACAAACGGTAAATCCGACAAGCCCGCAAACAAAAATATCTCCAGACGCCGACTCCTCATCCGCGGCGGCGCGGCAGCCTTTGGCTTCACAATACTCCCTCGCTATGTCATGGGAGGCGCCGGTAGCACCCCACCCAGCGACAAGTTCAATGTCGCCGTCATCGGCACAGGCGGACAGGGAAGGCACAATATCAATGCCCTCTTCCCCCACGAAGACGCCCGCATCATGGCAATTTGCGATGTCACCGAGCAGGCCGACTACAGCAGATTCTACTACGGCGGAACCGCCGGAAGGGCCCCCGTCAAAAAGCTCATAGACTCCCGTTACGCCGACCGAAAATACCCGCCGTGCCAGGTCTATATCGACTTTCGAAAAATGCTCGAAAAGGAAAAGGCGATAGACGCCGTCCTCATCGCAACCCCCGACCACACCCACGCAACCGCGGCTCTGGCGGCTATAAACGCCGGAAAACACGTTTACTGCGAGAAACCTCTCGCCCATTCCATTTACGAAACCCGCGCCGTGACCCGGGCGGCGCGAAAGGCCCGCGTAGCGACACAGATGGGAAACCACGGACACAGCAGCGAGACGATCCGAATAACCTGCGAGTGGATATGGGACGGCGCTATCGGAGATATTCGCCAGGTCCACGCATGGAGTCACACTGGTCTCGACTGGGGCCGATTCCGCGTTGCAAGGCCGACCGAAACGCAGCCCGTCCCAGCCGGAATGGACTGGGACCTCTGGATCGGGCCTGCTAAAAAAAGACCATACAACATCGCCTACGCACCATATAGCTGGCGGGGGTGGTGGGATTTCGGTACCGGAGCTATCGGCGATATGGCTTGCCACAATATGGACCCCGCCTTCTGGGCCCTCAAACTTGGACACCCCGAATCAGTCGAAGCAAGCGCAACCAATATAAATGATGAGACTACGCCGTTCGGAGCAATCTACCATTACACTTTCCCCGCAAGGGGCAAGATGCCCCCAGTCAAAATGACCTGGTACAGCGGCGGACTGATGCCGCCACTCCCGGAAGAACTTGAACCGGGAAGAAAACTCACCGGCAATGGAAATGGAATCCTGTTTATCGGAGACAAGGGAAAAATAATGGCCGAAGGCTGGGGCGGAAGCCCAAGAATTATTCCCGAGAGTAAGATGAAGGAATATAAACGCCCCCCAAAAACAATCAAACGCTCCAAAGGCCATCACAGAGACTGGATCGATGCCTGCAAGGGCGCCGAACATCTCCACGGGGGGTTCGACTACTCCGGATTCATGACAGAGGTCATTCTTCTCGGCAATGTCGCCCTTAGAACCGGCGAAAAGCTCGCCTGGAACGGCAGCGAAATGAAGGCAACCAACTGCCCAAACGCCGATCAATACATTAAACCCGAATTCCACAACGGCTGGACACTATAGAAAGTCCCGCAGAATCAGCCGGCTGTCTCAGCGAGACTTGATGAAGTCCGAGATTTGCTTGAGGGCCTCCTTCTCGACCTCGTCGAGTTGCTCGAATAGTCGTGCCTCACGCATATCGAAGCACCGTCGAGGCTTGCTCTCCGGAGCGTCTTTTTGGTCGCCGTTATGAAAACACCACCCCGACGCCCCGCCCTCAATCGCTGCTTTGGCATCCGTCACGAAATCTTCGACCGTCGGCTCCCAGCCAGCAGTGAAACCACGCCGAAACGGCTCCTGGTAATGAAGCGGCGCCAGGCCGCCCGCCTGTCGCATCCATGTCAGGTACTGCCGGGATTTCGACTTCGTCTGACCGGCGGAAATGCTGCTTCGGGGGCGGTGCGGGCTCACAAAATCGATACCGACCCTGTCCATATACTCCCGCAGTTCCAGTTCCGGAATGTCCCCTGCACGCGATGCCGTCACCAGAAGACCGGAATTCACGGCCTTGGCGGTATTGCGCAGCTTCCTCAATTCCTCGATGCTGACGAACCTCTCGTCGGTTATGTTTCGTTCATTTCCGAGGTCCAGATACCAGTTTCGATACTCCTTCAGTTCGCCCGAAACTGTCCTGATCGCCTGCCTGTGAACGTCCAGCTCCTGCAATCTCGCCGGCCCTGTTACCCCGTTGCCCCTGCTGAGCGTTACATCGACGATTACGCCCCGACGATTACATTCCGCCACAAGCTTTTTGAGTCTCGAAATATAGGGTTCTCTCGCATTGCCCTCCGCATCGACAGCTGAAACGTCGTTCTCGAATGCGCCCCACGTCGCCCAGACACGGATAAAATTGATGCCGAGCGATTCCATATCGTCCAGATCACTCATTATAAATCGCGGCTCGCTCCCCAGGGCGCCGTAATAGCTGATCCCGAAAAGAAACGTCTGCTTGCCGTCGATTGTGAATTTGCCGTTATCGATACCGAGTACCGTCGTTCCGTTTCGTTCGACGGGACCCGCTGCGTTGGCCATTAAAACCAGAACCAGATCCGAGTCGAATGTCGAGTTCAGTTCCGGGGGCCTTACTGTGTGTACGCCGGCATTGATAAACGGAGAGCCTGTCGCCTCGACTGACTCCATGCTCGCAGGATCGAACCATTGACCGCTGACGCTGCTGCGGAATTTACCCATATCGACCGCGATAGTTGCCCTCTCAGGCAGATAGACGACGCCGAAATCACCGTCAACGGAACATGCCGCCGGAAGGTAGCCCTCGGTATAGACGTCAACCGCAGCCAGGAGTTTATCCTTTGCCGCATGGTCTGGGACCAGCTTCTCCCAGGGCTGAGATTCGAGCAATTCCAGCATATGAAGAACATCGCTGCTGCCCGGAAGGTCCAGCATCTTTTTCCAGTTATCGTCGTCCATCGGATTGAACAGGTCCTCAACTCCGTACCCGAATCCCGTCCCGCCACTCAAAACCGAACGCCATGCCGCCTGACGAATCGCGAATCGACCGCCCGGCCGTTCGTAGCAAGGCTCGGCCAGCCACGTAGGCTTCGCAGGAACACGGTGCCAGTTCGCCTCGACGAGCGCATACTCAGCCGCATCCTCTCGACCTGGGGAACGCACCGAATTGAACGAAAGCCAGCGATCCGCATGTTGCTCAGCCGCGATTGGAGAAGAAATATCCGCATTATAGCTGATCAAATGGTGAGGAGCATAAAACCGAATCCCTTCAGCCATAAGACGCAGCTTTCGTCGATTCTGGCCCGCCGGAGAATCACCGCCGAAAAGCCACAGAATATTGTTGTAATTGCAGCACCGAAGGCCCAGGTATTCCCCGAACTGCGAAGCAGACGAATCACGTTGCCCATCCCTCAGTAACTGCCCGCTGCGGCCAAAACGGCAGGGAGAAATCGCCAGCCGAAGATCTCGAAGCAGGGCCTGCTGTATAACCCAGTCAACATGATTCCAGTACTGCTTGTTCGGACGCTTTACGTCGTAGTGGTTGCCGTCGAATGCCCAGAATCCATAGACTCGATGTTTCGGACCGCGTTCGCTCGCTCCCGCAGTTCCGAAGTGAAGCAGGCTGCATACGATCGTATTGAATCCCTTTTCCTTCCTGTTGTCGAGGTAGAACTTCACATCTTCCCGGCTCAATCCGCTGAATAGCTCCCACGCAGTATCAGCCATGATAAAGAAAGGCTCACCCCCTTTCTCCGCCAGGAATCGACCGTTCTCGCTGACTACTAACGGCTTCATCCGCTGCGCCGATGCGAAAGGCGACAAGGCCGCCGTCAGAAAAAACCCCAATACAAAAACCGTGCTCAGTCTTTTCATCTCCATATGAACACCTCCTGTTCGAATTCCGTTTATGGGTATCGTATCAGTCCTTTACCAATCCTTTTACCCATTCCCTAATCGGCCGTTCCGCCGCCCTGAGCCGGACCGCGACGACCTATCTGTATTGTAATTCCTTTCGCTGGGAAAATGCCTTAACATAGTCACTTCTCAGCGCAATAGCCTCCTGAAAAAACCTAACTTAAAATCAACTCGTACGATACCACAGACGGCCAGTACGACTGTCTGCCAACACGGTAATCGCCATCTGGACTATTGAATATGGGTGGGACGTGCTCTCTCCCCGGCTTTCTTGAAGTGCGACAACGCACTCTCGCGGTTATCGAAGTCTTTTTCCGTGAATAGCAGAATAGTCTCTCCGACCAGAATCTCATCACCATCCACCAGGGCTGTTTCGCCGGCGATCCTGCCGCCGTTGATAAACACGCCGTGCTTGCTTTTCATATCCAATGCGTAGTACTTACGTTCCTCCTTGACAAAACGAATCTGAACATGCTTGCGAGATACAAGGTCATCGAGGATCTGGATCGGCACATTTTCGGCTCTGCCGATAACATTCGTTCGCTGACCCAGCGGGTAATAATCACCTTTCTGTTTGCCGGTCGTAATAATTACAGAAGCCATACTTGTTCCTTGTGAGGCGACTGAGATTGTTTGACCACAATATACTAACCGTCCATAGCCGAAAATGTCAAGACTTTTCTGCCGAAACGTTCTGCAAAGGCCGAAAACGGCATTTTAGACATCTTCATCCCCATACCACAGGCTTATTCACTTTCCAAAATATACTTCAGTCCGCCGGATGGCGGAATCGGTCGAAGCCGTCGGCTTCAGCCGTTATTTCCTTCAGTCGGCG
>JAFGCD010000124.1 GCA_016932835.1 Sedimentisphaerales bacterium | reverse complement strand
GAGGCAACCAAATTGGAGTGAGAAAGTATAACAACTCACCACAATTTTCGCGACTCAGTTGCACTTATGAGTTGAATCCGCTCAACTTGGTATTGACTGCGTAAAGAACTTAATGGCGGATATGCAGCCGGAAAAGTATTCTACCCGATTCCACCGGGATAGTCAAAGCATCAAATAGACCCCTCGTCCGGACATGCGGAACAGACGTCCCCAAGGCCCGAAATACTCATACAAGCCCCCGCAGTATCTCCACCCCCTCTTGAATCTTCTCGTCACTGGTCGTATAACTGATTCTAAAATGCGTATCTCGCTCGCTGAAAACACTGCCCGGTATCACCAGAACGTTATTTTTGATTGCCTTCTCGACAAACTTCGTCGCCTCACCGCCCGGCGCCGTGACAAACGCATAGAATGACCCGCCCGGACGGACAAGCTCGAACTTCTCCCGAAGGCCCTCATAAACAAGATCGCGTTTCCTGCGATAATCGGCCACCAGCCCGCTTACGTCGCAGTCCATAGCGGCAATCGCGGCTTTCTGGAACGGCGTCGGGGCGCAGACAAAAGTGTACTGCTGAAATTTCGTCATCTCCTCAATTACTTCCCGCAGCGCCCCCCCCGCCGAGACATATCCCATCCGCCACCCGGGCATTCCGTAACTCTTGCTGAAACCACGCATCATCAGTGTCTTGTCGTAGTACTGCGCAATACTCGCGCAAGGCCCGTCATAGCAGAATTTCTCATATATCTCGTCGCTCAGAACGACGATACCACGCTCCTCCGCCACCTTCACCAGCGCCTTAAGCTCCTCGGCAGAATAAACTGCGCCCGTCGGATTCGCCGGCGAATTAACGATTATCAGCTTCGTATTTTCCGTAATGGCCGCCGCAATACCATCCACAGGCAGCCGAAAATCAGGATAACTGTCCACGAAAACACACCGCCCCCCTAACACGCGGATGATGTGTTTGTAGATTACGAAGTACGGATCAGGTATGATAACCTCGTCACCCGGATTGACCAGAGTCATAAAAGCCAGCAGCAGCCCGCCGCTAAGTCCGCTGCAGACCAGTACCGAAGGCTCGGCCCATCCGAATTCAGCCCGCATTTGTTCGGCGATCTTTGCCCGCAGTTCCTCATCACCTGCTGTCTGGGAATATTTGTTTTCGCCGTCACGGATAGCCCGAATGGCCGCTTCTTTAATGACCTCCGGAACGTCAAATCCCGGCTGGCCGATAGAAAAATTCACCGGATCGTCTAATTCCGCCGCCAGCGCAAACACCTTGCGTATCCCGCTCGCATCGATAAGTTTCGTCCTGTCTGCCAGTAACTGCTTCATCGAAAAGATATAATATCACAGTATCGAGCAAACAAACAACGATAATCTCTCATGTCCCTTGCCTGCCAATTTTCCGCTATTGCCTGGCCACCTGTCAGATCAGACCCTGCTGTGCAATTGCGCATCCGCAACATATCGCCGGACCTACCCGACCTTCTGAACCCAATCCTTCAGCATCGCCCGAACATCAGCATTCTTTTCTTGGTCGTATAATCGCTCGAAATACCCGCGACAGCCGTTTTGCGACCGAGCCAATGATTTGGCAATATCTCGAAAAGTTGCTATTCCCATTTGAAAGGCGATAGCCCCGAAAGAATCCCGAAGCCTCTCACCAATCCCCAGTTCGCCGTTTTTCGTTGGCGACCGCCAGCCATCTCTCGCTGCACGAAGAGATATCCTGCCGAGCTTCGAGCAGACACGGTGAATAGCATCCCATACCATATATGAGACAATCAGAGGGCTGCTCTTGAGAGAATCCGGAGGAACACGGTTTGTCTCGGCCAAATCACCCGTGCACAAGCCCAGAAGGTAATCCATACTGCCCTGCTTGCCGTAAAGATACGCTCCGCCGGCCTGGCTTTCCGTGAAATTCTCCGAACCGGGCAGGTCATTCAGGCAGGTCGCCTGCAGTCCCACCTTCTCCTCGATGCAGAACTCGGCTATGTCACGACCCGAATGGTCCGCCGGCGAATTGAAGTAGTCATAAGGAAGCCCAAGAATAAAAGCCCCGTTGACCGATATCCCGTAACTTGCGATCTTCTTCAGTTGCCTTGAATAGTATTCCCGAACGCTCAGCCCGCTTTTCTTGATATCGCCCACCGCATGTTTGTTGATCCACTCCAGGTTCCTGATATCCAGAGACTCCAGACCGATGAAGAAATGTGTTGCCCCGGACCGCCTCAGTTTCGCCAGCAGCCGATCCTTTTCTGCGATCTCAATCGATATTTGAGTCGCATAGCTGATCTTCAGATCGCTCTCGATAATCAAATCCAGGGTCTCTTCCAGGCGTTTGCCGCCCAGTATCAGGTTCTCAGGAAGAAAAAGGTAAAAGCGATTGCTCAGCTTTGCCCCCGTTTCTTGCTGGCTTCGCAGTTCAGCTACAAAATCCTCCTCGCTTCGAGCCGTGAACCGCCTCTGGTCACGCGGCAGTGACGACATCGAGCAGAACTTGCATGAATAAGGGCACCCTAAATAGGGCGCAATGACATTCACCCGCGTAATTTCGGCAAGCCACGAACCTATCAAAGGCAGCTTCTTGAAGAAATCAGGCTTCAGTTTCGGCATCTCTCGCAGGTTCTTTGCCCCCCAGACCCCGTCCTCGATCGTGACCCTGCCGACATACTCCTTCTTCAAGCGGGATTCCTGTAAGTCGTTCAAAATCTCCTTGATGACCGTCGAATCACCGGGACCGCGAACCAGACTCACCAATTCCGGATGCGGGACATGCTTGCGAATGTACGTCTCTACGTCTTCCGGGCACGATGACACATGAACGCCGCCTATTATTACAGGAATGCCCCCGTGATTAAGAGCGATACTCGCCGCAACAGCCGTCGGAAAATTCGATGTGATACTCGTTATGAACACCCCCGCAGGCTTGACGCCCTCACTCTCGATAACTTCCGCAAGACGACGCCTCTTGCCGTCCGCAAGGATCACCCGCGACGCCGGATCCGCCATCGCTATCTGGTTTCCGACATAATGGCAACTGTAGCTGTCCATCGCCCAGTGGTCGAGAACGCCGTGTCGTTCTTTGCCGATGTCGAATCGAAGATAGTCAATGTATGTCTCCTCATTCAAATCCCCCGCTGCCATGCCGCTGAGATACGCGGCAATGTCCACTGGACCAAAGTCTTCTTCTCCGATCTTGTCCATGAGTTTGAACGTCAGAGGATCGTACATCACATAATATCTATTCTGTTTCAGCATTTATAGATTCTAAGCCTGTTCTTCCATATTTGAGGTATGGTTCTTCACTGTCCCCCGGAAATGGTAACCACCCGGAAACCCACAATCAACACGAAAAATCGGCCTTGGCAACACATCATCATGCTTGCGAAAGACGTTTTGCAGGCGCGTAAAAAACCGCCTTACCCACAACCGGGTAAAGCGGCCTTGAACAAACATTCTCCTGATACTAACTCCCCGTCGAAGGCTCTTCGGCCTTTACTGCTGCAGCCTCGCTGGCTCCTTCAGCCACCTTCTCGACAGTCTCTTCCTTGGCCTTGCGGCCTGCGTGGCTCTTGCGATGAGCAACCTTCGGCAGGCCCAGTACGGATTCGTTATCCTCCCAGCGGTCTTCCTCCTGGAGTTTCTCTATTCGCTCCGCGCGAGACAGAACATTACGATGCCGCTCCAAAGCGCCGGTTACCTTTAATGAACGATCAATAGACATCCAAAACTACTCCTAATATTATTCTATCTTCTTACCGTAAGCGTCACTGAAATAGTGCGGCGCAAAAGTCTCATACCCTTCCGGAGCCTTGCCCTTGTACGCTGCTCCTACTTCCTTTATCCGTTGTAAGGCAAGGCTGCCGTCGCCGCCGCGCCCGAAACTCTTATATCTGTCCTGCGTGACCAGAAAGTATGTGCCGCCCGACGGCACAATATCCGTGGCAATACCGTTATTCGCAAAGTGTGCTCGAACAGGCACAAGGTCACGCTCTGTCTTGTGCTGGACAAGCACTATCACATTGTCGCCGGCCGTCGCCGCTGCATCAGCAACCGTAGTTCCATCAGATGTGCTTGGCTCTGCGACGGTCCTGTTATCGACCGGCGGGACTACGGGGCGCGGTCTCGAACGATTCACGATATTACCGCCTGCTTTAGGTTCCGGAATGCTCTTTTCGGCAACGCCGGCCGCAACAGACCTCTGTCCGGCCTGGAATGCAAGCAGAACAACCACAATCAGCCCCAGAGCAACTGCAATCGCAAGCTGATAAGGCACCGAGAACTCGATCCGCCCGCCGTTATACTGCACCGGTCTCGGTTTGCGACGCCATTTGACAGGCGTTGACGTGACGGCCTGTTCGATACGGTCGCCGTCATCCGACGCCGCAGTCTCCACCCCGGCAACGGCGCCGGCAATCCCGACTTCCTCCTTCTCGACAACGCCCGCATCTTTCACTACATCCGAATCCTTCTCAGGAACGTCTGTTCTGATCTTATCAAGCGTCCGCCCGTAACCGGGTTTCTGCCGGGCCTTGCTCATCACCTCGTAAAGAGCCATTCTACCGCGTCGATAACGTGCCATAATTGCATCCGCCAATCCGTTAAACAAATCAACAGCAATATCTTCAAAATTTCAAATAGCAAACCACCCTCCCATTCCAAATTAACACAAATGCTTTTACAATATTTTCCCGCCAATTGCAATACCCAAGTGTGATTCTCACGAATTTCCACGCAATTTTTCCATCTTCACAGGCCCATTTACGGTTTGAATACTGCCAAAACATGCCGCAATCTTACCACCCCTTCTTAATTCACCGCCGCACCAAAATCACCCGGACAGCCTTCCACGAAACACCCTAAACCTCTGTTTCCAAAGGATTAAGCAACAACAAGGCAACCCCCTTTCCAGCCGTGTGGCCGTACCCGGAACCGCCTGCTGGCCCGTTAATATGGGAATACTGCTATTGCAACGACATCTTTTCCTACATTACCCAAAAGATTATTCTTTACATTTGGCAGGGAATATGTTATATGAATCGACAGATTATAGGACGACCTCTGCTGTTTGTAGAGGTGGCCAAGGAGGCGGCCGACCCATGGATGGCCCCCCTGACACGCTTAAGAGTAAGAATGGAGACAAGGGGTGACTGTTAGGCGACCCAGATACAGAATGGGTGTAACGCTCGTTGAGGTCTTGATTGCAAGCGTTATTCTCATGATAGTGGTGCTCGGAGCCGCTGCATTCAGATACAATGCAGCACTCGGAGCCAGAAAGGCTGATCTGCACATCGCTGCCGCACGTACCGCCCTGCTTCTCTCGGAGGCCTGGCTAGCTGCTCCGGAACCCAATGCATTCGACCCCACAAGCCTTTCCGACGCACCGGGACTGCTAATCACCCCTGCTGCGCAAGGACCACCGGCGCCTGCAGGATCCGTTTCCCTGGGGAAATACGCAATTTTCGCGCAAGATCTCAACTGTTTCGCCACGCTTTCTTGGGGATACGACCTCGCCGCCCTGCCAATGCGGGCGCTGAATATCGTCGTTGCATGGCAGCCGCAAGATGCGACAGCCACCGAATACCAGAGCGGTTATAAACTCTTCAGATTAACAACCTATGCTCTCGATTGATCAACTATAAGAAATAATTACACAAAGGAATGTTGTGCAAAATGAAGAATGGAATCGCCGGGCGAAAAGGATTTGGCCTCGTTGAATTGCTCGTAACCGCGGCAATTGCAGCCATTGTAATACTCGGTATCGGCGTCACAATCATGGACAATCACCGGGGCTGGCAGAAAATGTACAGCCGCGTTTACTCGGACGCTGTAATCGACGGTCATGTAGCAAGGAGAACCTTTGACGAGGTTGTCCGCAAGTCAAGAGCCAAGAACATACTGCTTGATGAAACAGGCGACCAGCTCGAACTGCGATACTTCAGTAACATCGCCGCAAAAATGCCGGACCGCTACGCCAAATTCTATCTCGCCGGAACAGAATTGAAGCTCGAACAGGGAATCTGGAACGCCGCCGAGACAAACCCAAAATCCTGTCTCACTACCGCTACCATCTGCTCGAACGTCTCGTCCTGCGGCTTCGCCAGGGAAAACGAATCGGTGCAGATGGTGCTTCAAATAGACAACGGCGCTCGTATCGCCACCGTCGTCTCGTCGGCGCTAATGCACAACTGATTGCTCATCGCTGGAACTGGAAATAACCGTCAAGGAGTGACACAAAATGAATATTGCCTACAACAGGAACAACGGCTCGGTCCTGGCGTTTGCTTTACTGGTGCTCGTTATTCTTCTCATAACCGGCCTTGGTTTCATGAGCCTCAGCGTTCATAGCCAGTTGCTTTCCATAAGAACGGCCACGGAAATAGCAGCCCGAACCGCAGCCGATGCGGGGATTACAAATGCCGTCTTTCGGATGAATGAGAAGCTTAAAAGTATCCCGTGGGACGCATCCTATTTACCCGTAGCCACGGATCATTTTCTGCCCAACTGTAATGCAGCCTTCAGCTACAGCCTCTCCGGAACCATAGACGCCGGCTACACCATAGAATCCGTCGGCAAATCCATAAACGCAGTAAGGACTGTCAACGCACTTATCCAGAAACAATCGCCGTACGACTACGCCATCATGGTCAAAGAAACAATCAATCTCAAAAGCGGAACATTGGTCACCGGATACGACTCTTCCGCGCCAACCTCTACCGACCTTGAAGTCGATATAGGCTCGACCAGTCCTGACCCACGCAACATAACTCTCAGTCCCGGTGCCGTCGTTAACGGCGATGTCCTCATCGACTGCGACTACGACTTTATGGACATTGTTGCGCCGATATTTCCGCCAAAGCCTGCTATTGTCGTCAAAGGCGCCACACGAACAATCCTGCCGGCGGATAGTGGCACATACCCGGCAATTAACGTCGCTGACTCGGCAGGCATACCCGGTATCATCGAAATAGACGGCGGAAACGTAATAATGCACGTTACTGGAAGCATTAATCTCGGCCAGGGCGCGGAACTCGTAATAAAAAAGGGTTCTTCCCTGACCTTATATCTCGGCGGAGACCTGATATCGAGAAATTCAACTGGTATAAACAACGAAACTGAAATTCCCGCCGCATTTAGACTCTACGGAACGGCAAACGCAACACAGACAATAGACCTAAAGGCTAAAACCAACCTCTACGGCGTCATTTACGCCCCAAATGCAGCCGTAATCGTTCGAGCAGAGAGCGACACTTACGGCTCTGTTACTGCGAACTCATTTGAGATGAAGAACTCAGGAACCGTTTATTATGACGTTTCTTTGAGAAAACTGGGCAAAATGTATTTCGGAATTACCAGATGGTGGGAGAACTAATTCGTCTCACCATCTTCGCCGGCACTGTTTTTGATGCGAAAAACCAAGAAATCAGGCAAATCCCCGTATAAGGGGAATCCCTTTCGTCTGGCCCCCGCCACTGGGTGGGGGCCTTTTATATAATTCTGGCTACAAGTCTCTAAAACCGCCCTCGCAATGCAAATCCGCCCTTATTGTTGCCAAATCGGCTTTTAACAAGACAACCACCGGTAAATTGGCGTATATTTCCCTTGACAGTAAAATCTGGACTCACTATGCTATCCTACTTTCTGGGTATTCCCTTTGATCTTTTGGAAGATATATTTGGAGTAGTTGATAATGCTGCCAGCGAAAAAGATGAGTAAGACAAGAACCAGAACCAGGCGAAGCCACCATCGGCTCAAGGCTGTTAATTATTCCGTCTGTCCCAAGTGCAGCCAGGCCAAACTTCCTCATGCCGCCTGCGAAAACTGTGGATATGTGAATCCAAACCTCACACTGGATCTCGCAAAGGAGGAAAGCTGACAACCCATGCGTATCGCTATTGATGCAATGGGCGGAGACAACGCCCCCGACGAGATTATCGCAGGAGCGATTGAATCCATAGAGTTCCTTGCTGAAGACGACCAGTTGATTCTCGTAGGCCCCCAGGATGTCATCGAGCCTCGCTTGCCTTCGCAAAAATCTCGTGGAACTACTATCACTGTGGAGCACGCTCCGGACCAGATCGGTATGGACGAGCCTCCTGTCGAGTCTTTGCGCAAAAAGCCCAAGAGTTCTATCGCTGTCGCCGCCAAACTTGCCAAGAGGTCTCTCGCAGACGCCGTAATATCTGCAGGCAACACCGGAGCATGTGTCGCCGCTCTACAGATGAGAATTAGAACGTTGCCCGGTGTTAATCGCCCCGGAATCGCAGTCATCTTCCCGACCTTCGAAGGACCTGTTACGATATGTGACGTCGGAGCAAATATCGCCTGCAAGCCAATCAATATCTATCAGTACGCAGTCATGGCCAGCGTCTATTCCAAACATCTGCTCGGAATCGAAAATCCGCGCGTCGGTCTTATGAGCATAGGACAGGAAGATGCAAAGGGCAACGAAGTCGTAAAGAAAGCACGAGAGCTTATCAAATCAGATAACAAAATGAACTTCGTGGGCAACATCGAAGGAAGAGACATCTTCAATGGAATATGCGACGTTGCCGTCTGCGACGGTTTTGTCGGAAACGTGATACTCAAACTTACCGAGGGACTTGTTGACGGCCTCTTCAAGGCCATAAAACACGAGTTGCTTGAAGAGAAGCTTCGGCTCGCAATGAAGTTCAAGCCGGTTATGAAGAGAATCTACAAAAAGTACGATTACAACGAGTACGGCGGAGCGCCGCTGCTCGGAGTCAACGGGACCGGACTTATATGTCACGGATCAAGCAAGGCAAGAACAATAAAGAACGCAATCATTGCCGCCAAGAGATGCAACAATGAGAACATCAACGACAAGATCGTAGAATACCTCTCGCAGACCAATGTAAGGACAACGAATGGACAGACCGACTGATCCTTACACTTCACCATACCATGCCGTCATCGCCGGTTACGGCGCATCAGTGCCTGAGAAAATACTAACGAACCAGGACCTTGCACAGATGGTGGATACCACCGACGAGTGGATAACTACCCGAACCGGAATAAAGACGCGACACATCAGCACCGAAAACGAAACAACTGCGATGTTTGCAACGCAGGCCGCAAAAAAAGCGATGCAAATCGCAAAAATCAAACCCGGCGAAATCGAAATGATTATCGTCGCAACAATAACCCCGGAGATGGTATTCCCTTCGACGGCATCTTTCGTCCAGAGGGCCATCGGAGCAAAGAACGCGTGGGTATTTGACCTCTCGGCCGCATGTAGCGGTTTCGTTTACGCGCTCTCTATTGTCCAGCAGTTCATCGAAACCGGACGAATGAAAAATGCCCTCGTAATAGGCGCCGAAACACTCACAAAAATAACCAACTTCAAAGACCGATCCAGTTGCATACTCTTCGGAGATGGGGCCGGAGCGGTAGTAATACAAAACGCTCGCGATAATCGAAGGGGAATAATATACAGCACCCATTATTCGGAAGGAGACAGGTGGGAGGCCCTGAACTGCCAGGCATACGGCTCGCGGTACCCCGCGGACAAGAAACTCGAAGACCCCGACAAAATCTATATGGACATAAAGGGCAGAGAAGTTTACCAGCAGGCTATCAGGAGAATAGTCGAGACCGTCAACGAGTGTCTCGACAAATGCGGCCTTACAATGGATGACATCAAGATGGTCATTTCCCATCAGATGAACGCAAGGATCATCGAATCCGCCGCGAAGAGACTGAATATTACGGAAGAAAAAGCGTTTCTTAATATCAGCGAATATGGCAACACCTCCGCAGCATCGATACCGATCGCGCTCGACGAATGTGCAAGGACAGGCAAAATCGAGCGAGGCGATATAATTCTGCTCGTTGCCTTCGGAGCGGGCCTTACCTGGGGAGCAAACGTAATTGAGTTCTAACCGAGTTGACTCCGGTTTCGACAACGATATATTACATCCGACATAAGAGAAGAAGATGAAAACCGCATATCTCTTTCCCGGCCAGGGTGCTCAAATCGTAGGAATGGGCGCCGACATCGCGCAGGCCTTTCCCGTCGCTGCCGATGTGTTCGAAAAGGCAAATGAAACCCTCGGATTTGACCTGACGAAGCTTTGCTTCGAAGGGCCCGAAGAGGAATTGAACACCACCACTATCTCACAGCCCGCTATCTTCGCAACCTCTGCCGCTATTCTCGAAGTCATAAACACCCAACAGGCCACAGCCGAACTGAAACCGGATGTCACCGCTGGCCTCAGCCTCGGAGAATACACCGCTTTGTATGCCGCAGGACTCTTGACCTTCGAGGACGCCCTTACGCTCGTCCACAAACGAGGCCGCGCAATGCAGGCCGCCGCCGACGAAACACAAGGTGCAATGGTAAGCGTCATCGGACTCGACGATGAAAAGATCGCCCAGCTTTGTCAGGAAGCGCGACAGGGTGAACTGCTCGAACCGGTAAACTTCAACTGCCCCGGCCAGATCGTACTCAGCGGTGCAATAGAACCCTGCCGAAGAGCCGAAAAACTTGCCGCCGAATACGGAGCAATAAAAGCCGTGCCGTTAGCCGTAGCAGGCGCCTTTCACACCGAGATGATGGCGTCCGCCGCCGAATCCCTGAAAAAGGCCCTCGCAGATGCACATATCGCAGAGCCCGCGACCATCAAGACCATCGCCAATATCGACGCCGAATACTACCAGACCGCCGACGCCGTCGCACAAGGCCTGACGCTCCAGTTGACAAGCCCCATACTATGGCAGAAGTGTATGCAGCGGCTCATCGACGAAGGAGTAGAGAGCTTCTACGAAATCGGGCCGTCAAGAGTCCTGACAGGACTGATGCGAAGAATAGACAGAAAGGCAAGAGTAACCAACCTCAGTACGGCTGAAGCAATTAATAAGCTTCTTTGAGCTACATACGAAATACATGGAGGTCATAGAATGTCAGAAAAAAGACTCGCAGTAGTAACCGGAGCAGCCAGAGGCATAGGCCGCGCCATAGTCCTCGAACTCCTCAAGCAGGGCCGAATCGTAGCCGGACTCGATATCAATGCGGACCAGCTCGCTGAACTTGAATCAGTAGTCAAGCAAACAGGCTTCACCGTAATTACAAAAGTCGTTGACATAACCGACACCGAGAAGTTCGCCAAAACCCTCGAAGCCCTCGCAGAAGAGCACGGCGGTATCGGTATCCTCGTAAACAACGCCGGAATTACACGAGACGGTCTAATGATGAGAATGCCGGACGAGGACTTCGACAAGGTAATCGAGGTCAACCTCAAGGCCGCATTCGTCGCCACCAGAACCGCCGCAAAGTCAATGGTTCGCAACAAGTTCGGCAGAATCATCTCCCTAAGCTCGGTCTCCGGCGTAATGGGAAACGCAGGCCAGGCAAACTACTCCGCAAGCAAGGCCGGGCTCATCGGCCTGTCCAAAACGGTCGCAAGGGAACTCGCCAAAAAGAACATCACCGCAAACTGCCTGGCTCCGGGCTTCATTATTTCAGATATGACAGACAAACTCCCCGAACCGGTCAAGGAAGGCGCAAAACAGCTTATCCCAATGAGAAAATTCGGAACCGTAGAAGATGTCGCAAAGGCTGCGGCTTTCTTCGCCTCCGATGATGCGGGCTACATCACAGGCCAGATTCTCTGCATAGACGGCGGCATGGCAATGTAATTCGGTTTATCTGCGATCGAATACTCTAATCGAGTTCTCCGGCGAGACCACGCTCGGTAAGCACCCACGGATCGACATCTTCCCGTTTAACCCGCAAGGGCAGCTTGCGTTTCGATACAGCCTTATAGCCTCTTTCTTCCATGCAGGTGTCCATGAACTTATGTTCGTAATCGTAAGCCGCATTGAACCTCGCAGGGTCCTCGAGTTCATCGGGGTCCTGGTACTTCTGGAGTTCGGCATGGCATTCTTGGAAATCCGCCTTGCACTCCGTCAGCGTCTTGCCATCCTGGTAATAGTAGCTCCCGCAGCCCGAAAGAATGCATCCCAGAATCAATAGAACAGCAGCACAAAATACACGCATCGTCATGCCCTTTCAAATTTTCGCCTACTCTGCTAAGCCGCTCCGCTGGGCGGAGCCGGCCCCAGGCAGCCTGATCGTACCTATCTGCAAAGTATAACTGTCCGCAACTTGAACCACAATACACTGTTTTGAATCAACCACCAATATTTTTCCTCTTTTTCCTTGACTTTCGGCAACATGCCTTTAAGATTAGAACAGTTTGAATGGCATGCTCGGAAAAGCTTTTCGGCTCCGGCCGGCAGGTACAATACTCCGATCATAGCCTTAATTCGCTACGGGAAGGCTGTGAGCAGGGAGGCTCGCAGTCCTTTATTGTTTCCTGATTAATCTATCTAACCACCATTTGATTCCATGTCTATAGGTTCTAAATAATAGGCCCTTGACTGAGCCTCCTCGTTTGTTAGGATAATCAGGTCGGACATCCGGGGACGTTCTGTTCGCCGCCGACCGCCAAGTATGAGCATAGTGATTGCGCATTTGATTTCAGAAAAGGAATAGAATCATGAATAGAATCACACGTCGAAGATTCCTCGGCCGCAGCATCTCCGCCGTCGCCGGCTCAACTCTCGCATTATCTGCATACCCCGGTTTTACAAGCAATGCACGAGGCGCCAACGAGCAGATTCGTGTCGCCGTAGCAGGCATCCGAGGACGGGGCGGAGCACACATTGACCATTTCCAGAGTCTCAAAGACGTCACCGTTGTGGCAATTTGCGACCCCGATAAGAAGGTCCTTGCCGACAAGACAAAACAGTTCAAGGACAAGCACGGCTCGGACGTAACTCCTTACGTCGATATCCGCAAGCTGCTCGACGACAAAAACATCGACGCCCTCGTAATCGCGGCCCCCAACCACTGGCACTCCCTGATGACCATTTACGCCTGCCAGGCCGGAAAACACGTTTACGTCGAGAAGCCCGTCAGCCATTCCATAGCCGAAGGCCGAATGATGGTCAAAGCCGCCAGAAAGTACGACCGAATTGTCCAAGCAGGCACACAGCACCGTTCATGCCCCGCAGTCATCGAGGCCGCCGGCGATGTTCAGGCAGGCAAGTACGGCAAAGTAAAATGGGTGCATTGCTCCAAGCTCGGCGCCAGAGACTCCATCGGAAAAGTAACATCGCCCCAGCCCGTTCCCGAGAACATAGACTACAACCTTTGGGCGGGGCCGGCCCCCATGACGCCCGTTATGCGAAAGCAGTTCCACTACGACTGGCACTGGCAATGGAACTGGGGCGACGGAGAAATGGCAAACTGGGGTATCCACTACATCGACGATTTCCGCCACATACTTGGTCATGATGACGTTCCCACAAAAGTAATCGCCGCCGGAAATCGTTTCGCCTGGGACGACAACGGCCAAACCCCAAACATGCATTTCGCGCTCTTCTATTACAATGGCCTGCCTATCGTCGTCGATATCCGCAACCTGCCCGACCCAAAAAGAAAAGGCGGTAAAAGCGGAGCAGTATATCTCTCTTCCAGGGGTGGAAACTGGATACAATGCGAGGAAGGCTCGATTCGAATCTCACGAGGCGGAGGCTGGGCATACGATAACGACGGCGAGCGAATTAAGCAGTACAAGGGCAATGCCGGGTCAAACCACGCCCAGAATTTCATCGATGCGATCAGGAATAACCGTCGTCAGGACCTCGCCGCGGAGATCGAAATCGGGCACCTCGGAACAGCCGTCTGCCATCAGGCTAATATCGCCTGGCGGGCGGGGGCGGAGGCATCAGTCGAGGAAATACGGGACAGCTTCAAGAAACACGAAGACGCCATAAATACCCTTAACGACATGCTTGAACAATTGGACGGCAACGGAATAGACCCCGCCAAAGACAAATTCATCCTCGGCCCAGCCCTGACATACGACCGTAAAACCGAATGTTTTGTCGGCCCGAATGCTGATAAAGCCAACAAATTCGTCACATGTTCTTACCGCAAACCATTCCTCATGTCAGAAAACCTTTGATACACGGGAACCCCAAAACCGGCGAAACCGGATGCGCGAGGATAGCTCTTGTGCATCCGGTCTCTGTCAGTCGGGATTTGCATCAAAACCCTTAATAAGCGCATTGTCCTTGTAGGTTACCCGTTTTCAATACTCATTCTCATGCCGTGCCCGGCCCTGTAACCACCCGGATTTCACCTTTTTCACCGCCAATCCGCGTTTTCAGCCAAAAAAAATAAAAAAAGGTTTGTAGCCGACTCCGCGAACCGCTATCATAACCCGCCTAAATTGATAGCAGGTACGATTGTATAATCGAGACTCTCACCGGCGGTTGCCGGCGGGAACAGAGCAGAAAAACTAATCCTATTTCTATATTAGGAGGCTAATAAGTGAGTGCTGATGAAGTTGACATTCAGGCAATAAAAGACAAAGTCATTGATATTATCAGCGAGCAGATGGGCGTGGATAAAGCAGAAATCTCCCGCGAAACATCGTTTATCAACGACCTCAACGCGGATTCGCTTGACACCGTCGAGCTCGTAATGGAATTCGAAGATGAATTCGACATGAGCATTCCGGACGAGGAGGCTGAGAAAATTCAAACCGTCGGCGCAGCTATTGACTATATCACGAAAGTAGCAAAGTCTCAGGGCAAAGAGTAGCGAACATATCCCATGAGTAAACGCCGAGTTGTCATAACCGGTCTGGGCTGTATCACCGCCTTGGGGGAGTCCGCAGACGGAGTATTCTCTGCGCTCTGCAACGGTGTCAGCGGCATTTCCAACATCGAAGCCTTCGACCCCAGCCTCTACCCCGTACACTTCGGGGGTGAGATAAAGGACTTCGATGTGGCGCGGTATATCGACCATCGCGACAGCAAACGCATGGACCGATTCACCCAGTTCGCAATCGCCGCAGCCATACAGGCCGTCCGGGACAGCGGACTCGATATGGCCAAAGAGGACCCTTTCAGAGTCGGTTCAATCGTAGGAAGCGGTATCGGCGGCATAAAAGAAATAGAGGACCAGCACCTGAAGCTCCTTAGCCGGACTCCGCCGAAAGTCTCGCCCTTCTGTGTGCCGAGGCTCATGGGCAATGCCGCCAGCGGCAATATCGCCATACAGTTCGGCCTGTGCGGGCCCAATATCGGCGTAGTCAGCGCCTGTGCATCCGGAAACCATGCTATCGGCGAGGCCTTCAGTAATATCGTCGCCGGAAGAAGCGACGTAATGGTGACCGGCGGAACCGAGGCCGCACTTACGCATATCGGCCTGGCATCGTTCTGCTCGGCAAAATCGCTCAGTCTCCGAAACGAAGACCCGAAGGCCGCTTCACGACCCTTCGACAAGGATAGAGACGGATTCGTGCTCGCAGAGGGGGCCGGGATACTCGTAATCGAGGAGCTCGAACACGCAAAGAAACGCCGAGCGAGAATATACGCCGAAATCCTCGGATACGCCGCTACCGACGATGCATGTCACATTACAGCCCCCGCGCCGGACGGCTTGGGCGCCGCCAAGGCGATGGAATTTGCAATCGCCGACGCAGGCCTTAATCTTGAACAGGTCGATTACATCAACGCCCACGGAACAGGAACCGCACTCAACGACGTCGCCGAAAGCGCCGCCATAAGAACCGTTTTCGGCGACCACGCATACGAATTGGCCGTCAGTTCGACAAAAAGCTGTCTCGGACATTCCCTCGGAGCCACCGGCGCTATTGAGTTGATTGTATGCACCAAGACCATAAACAATTCAATAATCCCCCCCACGATCAATCTTGAGAATCAGGACCCCGAATGCGGCCTCAAGATGAATTACGTACCCCTGACCGCTCAGGAGCGAAAGGTAAAAGTAGCACTGAGCAACTCCCTCGGCTTCGGCGGCCACAACGCAACACTAATAGTCGCAGAAATGAAAGACTAAACAACCGCTGCCTTCCGTGACTCACAGCCTTTAATGTATCGCCCGGCCGGGGAAATGCGCCGACTGGTAAAACAATCTAATTCAGCCAATACTCGGCTAATACCTGCAAATCGCTGATATCCACATCGTCAATATGATCAATATCCGCACCGACGCACCAGTTGTTGGCCTGGTCACAGCCGACTTCGAGCCAATGCGATGCAAACGCCGCAAAATCACAAAAATTTGTAGAGCAATCCTGAGTCAGAGAATTTGGATTCGGATCGTATAGAATAACGAGGGTATCGATGTTATTGGAGAAGACCGTCGGAATATCCGTACAATAACATTGAGTGTTCAAAGGATTGCCCCGTAACTCTACATATTCCAAGTTGGCCATATTTGACAAGGAGGAGATATTGCTTATTTGGTTGTTCCCCAGACCGAGGGTCATTAAATTCGTACAATTATACAATGCGGAAATATCCGTGATTCGGTTGCCATAGAGGTTGAGGCTTACAAGTGTGGGAGTATTCGACAGTACGGATATATCTTCTATCGAATTGCCGAATAGGTTGTAGGAGAGACCATGCGTCGCATTCTCAAGACCGCTGAGATTTGTGATTCCTGCGCGGACCGAGCTTCTAAGATCAAACAATTCCTGCATATCACGCAGAGTAACAGGAGATTTGCCGAGATCATTCTCGACTGCGATCCTGAGGTTCGGATCCGGAAAATCCGCCACACAATAATCATTATAATCGGGCACGGCTGCACATCGAATATCGATCCCCGGATTCTTCTGAATTATCACCGGTTTATCCAGGCAATGGAATTTACGGTCCAATGGGTTGTTGTTCAGGTCCAGCTCTTCAAGGTTTGTAAGGTGTGTCAGGCTGGAAGCCCTGCTGATGAAATTATTACTTAGATATAAAAACTTCAAATTATTTGCGTACTCCAGGCCGGTAAGGTCGGATATCCCCAGTGAGTTTGCGTCAAGATATGTTAAACCGAGGATGTTGTCCATGTCGGCATCTGTGATTCCCAGCGTTTCGTTAACGGCTGATTCCAAATTAGGATCCGGAATATTTACCCTGGGTGCATTTGTATCGATCGCCGTGTATTCGAAAATATCGCTTGCTTCGTAAAGGCCGTCCTCCAGTGGAGACATACTTGTTCTATATTTCCATGTAAGCGTTACATCGAGGTCGTTGATCTCTACTAACATATAACCTGCGCATTTCTGATGATCTATGCGTACAGGCTCCCATATGCCCATGTCGCCGTAATACTGCCAGTCTTCGTACGTCTTTGAATCGCTGTTGAGAAGAAACTGATGCAGATCGTTATTTGTCTCGCCGTCACCGTTGTCGAGCCGGATATGGTCATAAAAATGATCATGACCGCAGAAATACACACGCCCGTTTTCCGCCAGAATATCATTTATGAAAATGTTTCGCTCTTCCGCAAAGAGCGCAATAGCGTCGGCGTGATAAATATTAAATGCCGAGGTATGCCCGAACACAAAAACGTGAGGCTGCTCGTTCAGGGCGAATTGCTCTTCGAGCCAGTCTATATTATTGCGATATGGCTTGACAAACTGGTCTAATCCTACAACAAGAGCGGTCTTGTGTGTGAATGAATAGGTCACATTCTCCTCGCCGTTCGGACCGTTGCCGGGAAGAGCATAGATGCCGGAAAAAACACTGTCCCAATTGGACTTGGGTACGTTGAATTCGAAACTTTCATGATTGCCGCGAACCGGATATACTCCGATACCGGCATCGTAAAGCGGCTGCATTTTGTCGAGCCATTGCTGTAATTCATACACAGAGCCTGAATTGGTCAGATCGCCGCAGATGAGTATGAAATCCGCCCCTTCGTCAATTGTTGCCTGGACGATCTCATCGACATACGTCTGTCCGCTTTGGGTGTCACCGGCCACTACGAAACAAAAACTTTCGGCTCTTGCCATGCCGCCGATGGCCGAAAGAAATGCCAGAGCATATAGTATCCGGTGCGATTTCATATGTACCAAATCATCAGCGTGTGTGAGAAAACTCGGGAATTAATCCAAAACAGCGGAAGTGACATACGCTGAGATTTCCCAACTACATGCCTAAAAGACATAATCCCTTCCATCCAACACAAGAAATCCTGCTTATATAATAGCACAACTACGTCTGAATTTCAATAACTCGCCGGCACATTCGCCGTGGCATTTCCTGAAAAACATGAAAACATCTACAAAACAGCCGTTTATGAGTCGGTTTTTTTCGTTAGCAATACCGAGCGCCGACGTTATAATCTCCCCAGCGTTGTTCGCAGTGTATTTGATTCTGACGTCGGACCGATATGGATTTAGCCCTTCATCTGACATACCTCGCAGCCGGTTTGGTCATACTCTGGAAATGTGCCGAGCTGCTCGTTGCCGGAGCCGTTGGTTTGGCTCGCCGTCTTGGAATCAGCCCCCTGATCATAGGCCTGACAGTCGTTGCAATGGGCACAAGTGCCCCTGAGGCCGCAGCCAGCATCGCCGGAGTACTGCAAGGAACAGGGGGCGGCGATTTGGCCGTAGGTAACGTCTTTGGCTCGAATATCGCCAACCTTGCCCTTGTAGGCGGGCTCATTGCCATAATTCGGCCTTTGGTCGTCAGGAAAAAAACACTCATGCGTGAGGTGCCCGCCATGCTCCTCGTTGCCCTGCTGCTATGGCCCATGATGCGCAACGCATGCCTGTCAAGGATCGAGAGTGTCGCTCTGCTCGCTGTCTTTGCAGGCCTGATAATAATTACGATTCGCATAGCGCGGCGCGAAGGACCGGACGCCGGCATCGAGGTGCCCCAGGCCGATCCCGGCAGCGCCCCGCAAACTCTTCCAAGGAGTATTATCCTCGCCGCCATTGGCCTTGTCGGGCTCGCCGGCGGCGCCAAGATTACCGTAGAAGGGGCCGTATTCATCGGCAGAGCAATAGGGATCAGCGAAGGTGTAATCGCTCTGACCGTAATTGCATTCGGCACCTCGTTGCCTGAATTGGTGACCTGCGTTGTGGCCACCCTCAAGGGCCAGCACGATATATCAGTCGGCAATCTTGTCGGCTCGAATATCTTCAACACCCTCCTGGTAACAGGAGCGGCCGGCGCCGTTCGCCCATTCACCGTGGACCGGAGATTTGCAGGCGGAGCGGATTACTGGATTATGATAGGTGTCTCCGCAGCCTTCGCTATCCTCGCAGTAGCAGGCCGAAAGACAATAGGCAGGATCGCAGGAGCCGTTCTTGTTGCTGCCTACGTCGCCTACATCGTATATCTTTTCACCTGTACTGCCTGAAGATATGTCCCACGCGAGAGCAGCTCTCTCTCGATCGTTTTTACCCAAGGAAATTTCAGTGTATCACGCCCCAGTTTCCGGAAGCATTGAGCGTCATTCTTGATGGCGTTCGGATTTCGGGCGGGGCCTTGACGGTGATGAGGTAGTCCAGCGGATCGCAGCTTATTACTACCCATGAAAAATCACCCCTGCCGGACTCTCCGCCCGTGAAATATGTGCCGTCCAGTTCGTCGGCTTCGATACCGAGTTCCGCGAGAGTTGGGTTAGTTTCTGAGGAAATGCCGTTGGCTGCTACGTAAGTTCGCATCGCCCGCGCCAGCGTACCTGCGATAGCCCTGCCCTCCGACCACTTCGCCGCATCGATATTGCTCCGAAGCAGCGACGCCCCCGCCGCCGTAACAACGGTAATAACGGCTATTATGACCAGTAGCTCTTTGACCCTGAACCTTTTCATCTCGCCGACCTCCTGTCGATAGCCTCGCACAGTCCTGCGAAACCGTCCTTACGAATAGTCCTTTAGCGAGTATCAATGCATGGCGGGAAAAATGCCGAAAAATGCACAATATCGGGCATCTTCATCACCATGCCTCGAATCACAGCAATAGCCTAAGCGACAAATCCCCCGTTGTCAAGCACAAACTGCCGAAAACATCCCGGCTTTCTCAGCCCAAAAGCCATAATTGCCGGAGCAGGCTACCAGATTTCCCTCTACAGCCTAACCCTACGTAGCCGCCGCTGCCGGCGACATTGCACCGAACCTGACCTATTCTTCCGCTGCCTGTCGTGTTGCGATGGGGACATACCCGACTTCCAGGCCACGCGGCGGCCTTACAATCAAGGCAGGGTCAATATCCGCCAGTTTTCCAATCGTCGGCGGCGGCAGATAGTCGCGGTCTTTTGTCCAGTTGCGATGCAGTTTTTCCACCCGCGACTGCAGACGCTGGCGCTCTTTATCCGTTAAATCCGCGTTGAGCAATGCAGGCTGGTCGGCGAATCGATACCAGTAGTACGTCACCACGCTGCCGTCTCCCGGATGCGCCTGAAAAGGTCCCGCCACAGGACCTGGTTTCTTCCAACAGCTATCCGGATCATCGGGAGTAACGTAGGGTTCGGAGGGGCTCCCGGTGGGCCGACTAAAGCGAACATCCGCCAGTCCTGTCTCGGTCGGAACGTCTTCGGGCTGTACCGCAACCCACTGCGGCTTTACTCCATTCTCATTCACCAGACGATAGTATTCGGGGAGCGTCACCAGCGAGCCGCCCTTGGTGTCTTTTTTCATAACCAGTTGATCGTTCCATCGGAACCCGTAGGTAATCGAATCGATCGCCATGGAACTCGCAAATAAATCCCAGGCAACAGGCGCCTTTTCATCTTTGGGTACTGAAGGCGTGTAGATTTTCCAGGTTGCCCCGCCTCGTCCGGGAAAGCTATGCACAGCGGCCCCGATAGGATTGATCGCTCCGGTGGCCGGGACCCCTCCCTCAAACCAGACCTGTACGGCATTCCAGAGCGCCTTCTTGTTATAGGCGGTAACGCGGTGAACTACCGCCGAATCACCATGAGGCCCTTGGGGGAAAGAGGTTGGGGCTATTCGGGCGTAGGTCCGGCCCTTCTCGTCAACGGACTGGACGCTGGGGATATACTGCGTTTCCATTTGCAAAGCCCTGTTTGGCCCGCCCGGACGGCTATCCAGAAACATGCCGGCCAGGTTAGGATCGTCCACCGTCGCGCGGGACCAGAAATAAGGGGTGAAGAAAGCAACCGGGCCTTTGAAGTTGCCAGAGTTCACAAACAAGGTCCAGCAGTTATTTCCGGTAGGAACATTTTTCCCTGACGTACTCGATTTGGATGTGGTCAGCGGAAGCGACAGATACCCGTAGCCGAACAGTTCGCCGCAGGTGCCTTGTTTCAAATTCAGCCCGTCGGGCGGCCACAGCAGCCACGGACTGAGTTGTGCCACGCCGTATTTGCCGCTTGGTTTATTCCAGTCCCTTCCCTTTCCGGCCCCGGGGCCGTTGGCCCATGCCACGAAGTCCCGCGCAACACCGCCCATAATAAACTTCGGCGTTTCCGTGGCAAACCGCGTGTCACGCCACCACCCCAGCCCGCCCTCGATATCGGAATACGCTTTCTTAGGCGCAGGCCCGTCATACTGAGCGTGCATCCAGGTACCGAACAGACCTGTTTGAAAACGATTCCCCGGATATTCCTGCAACAAAGGCCACGCTGCTACATACATCGAGAAACCGGCGTTATACGTCTCTGCGACCCTGCCGTGAGGAACGAGCAGGTATCCGGCCATCTCTCCCTTCTGAATCCGATTGGGCCCGCCGACCACCGGCCCCACGGGCATGACCAGAACGAACGCCAGCCAGAAAGTGAACAATGTAAAACCCCTTTTCTTCGACATAAGAAAGTCTCCGGTGACTGTATTTCTTTCTTCATTTACAACATCTAAAAACCGCGAAGGATAACTTCCAACCACTTGATCTTGCCTGGTTCAAAAGCAGATGCAGTCGGCGTAAACATCCTGGAAATCGGCCTCATGGGCGATTTCTACGTACTCGATTGCCTTTGCGAGTTTGGCCGCGGCTGCCCTGCTCTGGTTGCTTATCAGCGCCATCTGTGCCCCGATAGCCGCCGCGTTGCCTATCGAGCGGATTCTATCGACGGGAACATCGGGAAGCAGCCCGATCCTCGCGGCGTTGCCCGGCTTGATATAGTTGCCGAACGCCCCTGCCAGGTAAATCCGCCGAATGTCGCCGTCTTCGATCCCGAGCTTCTTCTGCAGCAGCTTTATCCCCGCGCGAATCGCCGCCTTGGCCAACTGTGCCTCGCGGACATCTTTCTGTGTTATTGCAACCGGCCTATCGCCCTCGGTAAGCACAAAAGCCGGCTGGCCGTCGATTTCTGTCAAGCGCGCCGCGATACCGCCTGAGAGCTTCCCGGCCTCTGCGAATCGTCCCGTTCCGTCGATAACGCCCAATTCAAGCATTACCGCTATCGCGTCAATCAAGCCCGACCCGCATATCGACCGCGCAGGGGCAGGGCCGCCGCCGATGACATCGACATCGATATCGTCACCGCTGATTACAACCGCTTCGATCGCCCCGGCGCCAGCCCTGCCCCCCTGCCTGATTCGCGCGCCTTCCAGCGCCGGCCCCGCCGCGCAGCTCGCAGAATACAGCTTATCTTTCGTCCCCAAGATAAGCTCGCCGTTGGTCCCGATATCCACCACGAGCGTCATCTCGACCGCCGAAGCGATATCCACCGAAAGCCCCACCGCCACCGTATCGGAGCCGACGAATCCCGCTATATTCTCGACCGTGTGCGCATTGCCCCCCCCATTCATATTAAGGCCGAGGCTCTTTGGCTCGACATCGCGAGCATCCACCGACCAGGCCTCGTACGGGGCGCGGCCCAACTGCTCGACCGGCAGCTTCAGCAGGATATGGTTCATCGTCGTATTGCCGACGATACACATCTCGTAAATGTCACTCGGCTGGATACTCGCTTGCTCGCACAGTTCGCTCGTCAGGGAGTTTATGCAGTCGATAATGGTCTTGTTAAGCTCTGCCAGGCCTTCCGGCGTCGAGCCGTGCGTGATTCTGCTGATAACGTCGTCGCCGTACTTCGTTTGCGGATTCAGCATCGCCGCTGTGCTCACTGTATCGCCTTCGGCCATATCAACGAGTTTGGCGACCACCGTAGTCGTGCCGATATCGACAGCCACGCCGAATATCCGCTTATCCGCATTGCCGGCGGTATATTTCCGAAAGACGTTCGGCCGAACATCGATTTCGGATTCAACCCCGTGCTTGAGAATTTTTTGCTCGAAGAAACGAGATTCAACAGGAACCGTAACCGTAAGATCCGACTCAACCCGGTACTGGCACGCCAGAACCGCCTCCCCGCCCGGTTCAACTATAACCATGCACTTTTTGCAGGTGCCCGTTCCTCCGCAGGTGGTATTGAGTACAATCCCGGCCTGCCCCGCCGCTTCGACCAGGGTAGCCCCGGAGTGAATTGATATCTCCCTCCCCTCAGGCTGGAAAATAATTGTGTGGTGCTTCATCTATCGAATCGCCCTGCCGCAAACCGGCAGGATGATTTTTGAGCTTCTGCTCGATAAACGCGGTCTGCAGCGAACAATCAGCTTATTTTATGCCGTATTTTCCACTTCGCGCGGCGTTTTTTGCTGCCTATTTTGCGTCTTCGCCTCGATTTTGCCATCTAACTCTCCGGATCGAAACCCAAAAATCTTTATTGCAAGTGTACTTCAACTCGTTACAAGTGTATAGTAACGGTTGAATATATAAGAACTAACGGCCGAAAGCAAGCAATTCTTCCGTTTTTTTGTTTTTGGGGATGAATCACCGCTTTTAGGCCACAGTCCAGGGCGGTAGTATTATGATCCAATGCAAAGACTGCGAACTCTACGAGGCCGGAGAAGACGGCAAAAGAGCATTCAAATGCGACCCGTTCTCCAACATTAAGGAGCCCGAATGCATCGCGAAATGGCAGTTCATACAACTCAACATGCTCGTCGCCGCACAGCAGGGAATGCTCCAGTGGTACGGCAAGCTCGCCCCCATTCAGGACAAACTTTTCCGCTACATGGAGAAAGAAATTGAGGATATCGACGAGTCCGAGAAGTGGAAGCTCCCGGACGACGAGGACGAGGAAAAGCAGGACTTCTGACATTGCCGTCCCGATACGTTGATACCTGAATGTGTGAGGACTGCCGCCGATGGGGACCGAGGCTTTAATACGATGTGCGTTGGCGTCCCCTGAATATATACCGCAAACAGTGTCAAATTCGAAATGAAGGGGTGCAAACGTATGAGTGCCGGATTGAATCGTCGCGAATTTCTGCGCCGGACAGCTTACTTGGGTTCCGGGTTGGTCGTCCTGTCCAACAGCAAACTGGTTCGCGGAACCCAGGCCAACAGCAGGCTCAATATAGCCGGTATAGGCGTCGGCGGACGCGGCGCCGCGGATATCGATGGTGTTGCGAGCGAGAATATCGTTGCGCTGTGCGACGTCGATCACGTGCACTCAGCTAAGACCTTCGAGCGATTTACCCAGGCAAAGCGATACAAAGACTTCCGCATAATGCTCGAAGAAATACACGACAAAATCGACGCTGTAGTCATCGGCACGCCCGATCATACCCATGCCGCTGCAGGCATGATGGCTATGAAGCTCGGCAAGCACTGCTACTGCGAAAAGCCTCTGACGCATAGCGTTTACGAGGCTCGCCTGATGTCGGATATTGCCCGCGACAGGAAACTGGTCACGCAGATGGGAACCCAGATTCACGCCGGCGCCAACTACCGCCGGGCAGTCGAACTCGTTCAAAGCGGGGCTATCGGGCCCGTCCGCGAGGTTCACGTATGGATGGGCGCCGATTTCAACGGCCCTGCCACTCCGACTGACATGACTCAGCCCGATGCCCCCGCCGACCGCCCCGCCGTGCCCGAATCGCTCGATTGGGACCTCTGGCTCGGACCGGCGCCGTATCGGCCTTACAACAGGGCCTACGCGCCCTTCGGATGGCGATACTGGTGGAATTTCGCCAACGGTCAGCTCGGCGATTTCTTCTGCCACTACTGCGACCTGGCTTTCTGGGCATTGAAATTGAGGCATCCGGTTACCGTCGAGGCAAGGGGGCCGGTGCACCCGGAAAGCGCTGCTCGCTGGACCATCGCAAAGCAGCAATACCCCGCACGAGCCGACCTGCCTGCCGTCACCCTCACATGGTATAATGGAGGCCCTTACCCTGCCTTTCTCAAAGAAAAGGGCATTCCCCAATGGGGAAGCGCTGTCCTCTTCATAGGCGCCGATGGGATGCTGATCGCCGATTACGGGCGACATCAACTCCTCCCGGAGGACAAATTTGCCGGCTTCAAGCCTCCCGAACCGTTCATCGCCGATTCGATAGGCCATCACGCCGAATGGGTCGAGGCCTGCAAGACGGGCGGGCCGACGACATGCAATTTCGACTATTCCGGTGCTCTGACAGAAGCCGCCCTGCTGTGCAATGTTGCGCTTCGGACAGGCAGCAAGCTGGCATGGGACGCGAAAAACCTCAAGGCCGTCGGCTGTCCCGACGCCGATGCATACATTCGCCGGCCATATCGCAATGGCTGGGAGCTTTAGAGCCGCCTTAACCGAAAGCTATCGAGGACCTTGAAGTTGTCACGACCCAGACAACACCAGCCGAAATGGCACACTGTAAGCCCAATCCTCGAAACGCCGCAGGCAGGCAAAATCCTTGCAAATCGGCGAAAATCTGCTATTATCCTGTTAGAACAAGGCTTCAATGAGTTACTTTACCGTGTTTTTGAGCCTTATCTGGGTTGAGGATCTATGGATTGGTCTTGATTGCGTTGGTTGTGATCGAGGGAGCGTTGAGACGGTGTTGGTGGTGTTGTTTCGAGTAAGGACCGATAAGTGGATTTTTTTGCAATAAATCGACATCGGAAACCGTCTGTTAGTTTATAAGAAGCGCTTTGCTATGACACACAACGACGATTTAGCCCGTATAGTGAGCGGTTGTCAGGACGGTGATGCTGAGTGCTTCAGCGAAATCGTTGATATGTACGCCGGGCGGTGTTACGGATATTTCTATCGCCTGACCGGCAACAGGGAACTCAGCGATGAATTGCTCAGCGAGCTCTTTGTCAAATTGGTTCAGAAGGTTAAGACCTATAAGGGCGGCGCATTCGAAGGCTGGCTTTTTAAAATCGCCGCCAATATCTTTCACGACCATCTTCGCGCCAGGCAACGCCGGATGAAGCTGCTCGATGCCCGCCGGCGTGATCTTGAGTCGGAGGTTACAGAGCAAAAACGTTCCGAAAGCGATCGGGGCGACCGGCTCCAGATTCAGTTGGGCAAGCTCGATTCCGAAACTCGCGAACTTATAATGTTGCGGTTCTATTCCCAGATGAGCCTTAAAGAAATTGCCGAAGTGAGGTCCGAGCCGATAGGTACGACGCTTTCACGATTGCATCGGGGTCTGAAGCGGCTTCGTGAAATGATGGGCCAGAGGCCCGAATGATTTGGAATAATTAAAATAATATTCGACTGCATAAAAGCGAATGACTGGTTGATTAGGAAGATGTAAGAGGTGAATTTTTGTGGTGTAGGCGCAACGGATTGTGCTGAAAGGCAGTGACTTATGAACGACAACAGCCGGGAAAACCTTCGGGACTTATTCGAGCGATTTGGCGATTCGGCGCAGGCTGAAAATGCCGTGGATGATATCGAGCGAGGTGACGAGCTTCTTCGGGCCTGGCCGGCGCCTCAGCCGAACCCGGAGCTTCTGAGCCGAATCAAGAGCGATATGCTCAACACCTTTGTGCATAGCGGACGACGCCATTTCAGGTGGTTCGCATCGAGAGCGGCGGGTATTGCCGCGGCTTTTCTCATAATCGCCTCGATCTGGACATGGAGGCCGCTGCACCCTGACGGAGCGCCGGGCGTCGCCGTCGCCTCGGAGATTATCCCAATGGCAATATGGGAGGGGGACGATATTTCTGTTGACGATCTGGATCTTGCAGCTTTTACTACGGAAGTAGAACGAATTGAGAATGAAATGAAGGCTCTGTTGCTCGGTGAAAACGGCAGTCGCGAGTCGCAAGTTGACCAGGCCGAGATGGAGCTTCTCGATATAAAACGCGAGTTCTGGAAAGGGTAAGGACGCTATGACGCTGCGTCGTGCGATATTGTTGGTTTGGGTCGGGTTGTTAACGGCGATCGGTGCCGCTGTAGGCGCTGAAAACGCCGAAGACGTAATCTGGGACGGCAACGAGCAGCGATACACCGGAAGAAGACCATTCGATCTCAACGACGAAGAAATCGCCAGGATCCTCAAACGCATAAGCGAAAGCAACCCGAAGAAGGCAGAAGAACTCGAAGAACTGCGAAAGACAGACCAAGAGAAGTTCCTGACGGAATTGAAAGACCATGGCGGCGAGGAATTCGGCAAGATAATCAACGAGAAGATCGAAAATTACAGGCAGAGACGCCGAGATGAGTTCCTCGAATGGTTCGACAAGAACTACCATGACAGAGCCGAAGAACTCAAGAACATCAAGACCAACGACCCAAATAGCTACAACAAAAGATACGAGAGCATATGGATCACGTACAGGAGAATATACGAAGCCAGGTGGAACGAGGAACTCGTCAAGGTTCTCAAGCAGGACCTGCACTTGAAGTTCAGACGCGATGAGCTGATCGCGAAGATAAAGGGCGAGAAAGACGACAACAAGAGGAAAGAGCTTGCCGGCCAGTTGAAAAACGTCGTCAATGACCGCTTCGACCTCATAGTCCGACGCAAACAAATCGCATACGAGGAGTTGCTAAAGCGACTGGCCGACCTCCAGAAGCAGATTGAAGACCAAAACGACGAAATCAAGAAGTGGAGAGAGGAAAAATTCAGGGACGATAACGTTCGCAGCCGCATGGATTACCTGCTAAAAGGCATTCCAAAATTCAAGTGGGATTGAATCTTACCAAACATCGCCACCGGGGCAAAGTGAAAGTTATACGCACCCGATAGTCGGCTCCGGAGGCCGGTCCCTATAGGCGGATGTGCCTTATGACTTCGCCCGACTTGATGAAGCTCCCGTTAGGGCACCCCGTGACGTTGCAGAATGCAATTGCGTTATTGAAATCGAGCTTGGGCGTCAGCCCGATTACGACCATGTCGGCGTCGGCTTTGCACGGGCAGTTGACCAGTTTCTTGAACATGACGTCGCAATGGGGGCAGTACAAATCATCTTTAACGCCCTCGGCCAGTTCGCCGGAGAGCACAATCTTCTCGAAGTCGCCTTCTATTGCCGAGAGAACAAATTCGCCTTCAACGCCCGGACGCCTGAACTTCATTCGCAGTCCGGGCTGGCCGCCGATCTTGTGCTTGCTGTCGATGATATTGCAGCCTGCCGGGCAATAGGCTTCTGTTATGACGTACCGCACTTTGTCCTCAGCGGCAGTATCTGTGCCTGTCTTGCGCTGCGCCAGTGGAATAATCAATCTGCCGTCTTTAGTGAATCGATCCATTTTCATCTGTCTCCCAATTTTGCAGAACGCAAACTCACTGCGCCTCTGGCTGTATTATCCGGCAAACGATATTGTCAATCAGTCTTGCTCGTCCGAGTTTCAAGGCTACCGCTGCAAGCACACTGCCCTTGACTGTTTCTACCTTTGCCAGTGTCCCGGCATCGACAATTTCAACATATTCTACCTCGCCGCCGGCGATTTCGTCCAGTATTTCACGCATCTGCCTGACGATTTTACTGCTGTTGGTTTCGCCCCCTGCGATGAGTTCTTCGCATTTCAAAAGCGATGCATATATCTTCGACGCCTCTTCTCGCTGAGTTTCACTGAGGTACTTGTTTCTGCTGCTCACAGCAAGACCGTTGGCTTCACGAACCGTGGGGCATACCACAATTTCCAAAGCCATGTTCAGGTCCGCGACCATTTTCTTGATTACCGCGGCCTGCTGAGCATCCTTCAGACCGAAATACGCAGCATCCGGAAGAACGATATTGAAGAGCTTGGCGCAGACCGTTGTCACTCCTCGAAAATGCCCAGTCCGTGACATCCCGCAAAGAGGCTCCGTCAGCTTCTCCACCTCCACCCACGTCAGGTTCTCGTCCGGGTACATGATCCCGGCAGTCGGTGCGAAAACAATATCGACGCCACTCTTTCTGCATATATCGAGGTCCCTGTCGAACGGACGGGGATAATTGTCGAAATCTTCGCCGGGACCGAACTGGGTCGGATTTACGAAAATGCTCACGACGACAAAATCGCACTCTTCGGCCGCTCGTCTTAGCAGTGACACATGCCCGATGTGCAGCGCGCCCATAGTCGGCGCCAGGCCGATCCTCTTGCCTTCTCCGCGAGCCTTACCGACCATGTCCCGGACAGACTCGATTGTCCGGCAAACCTCCATAATCAACTCCTTCCGACTGCGCCGACGCCCTGCATTACCGTGTAATGCCGAACCTGACTGGCGATTCTCTCGATAGTTGTCGGCTTGGAATAATCGAGTTCCGATGTGTGAATTCGAATCACCGGGCACGCCTTCCACTCGCCAAACAGCCTCTCGTAGTCATCGATCAGGGCGTCGATAAAATCTTTACGTATCTGTTGCTCGTAAGGCCGGTTCCGACTGTGAATTCGCTCCAGGCAATTGTCCGCCGAATCCCGGACGTATATTACAAGAACCGGCGTCGCAGGCGCGTCCCGCAACGCTTCATACTGTTTACTGTAAAGCGATAGTTGCTCGTCATTCAGCAGCAGCCGAGCATAGATCAGTTCCTTCTCGAAGATATAGTCACTCAGCACCGCCTGCCCGGCCGGCAAATCCCCGCGATTCAACTGCTCTACGCGGCCATTGAGGAAATACAATTGCGAATCCAGCGCCAATTCCGTCCTGCCGGCATAGACCTTCGGCATAAACGGATTCGTATCGTAAGGCTCGCGCAGAACTCGGCAGCCGAGTTCCTCGGAAAGTCTTTCGGCAAGCGTCGTCTTGCCTGCCCCGATCACCCCTGCGATGGATATCAGTTGAGGCCTTGCCGAATCGAGGAAGAAACTGCTCCCGTTCAGCCGAGCCGCCAGAACGCCCGCGGTTTCCCCGAGAACAGGATGCACAAGATCGCTTCGCAATTCACACAGCCCCTGCAAAACGAACCAGCGAAGATGCATCTGAGGATGTGGAACGGCCAGGCTGGGCGTGTCAATAATCTCGTCGCCGAACAGAAGAAGGTCAAGGTCGATTGTACGAGGACCCCATCTCTGGCGCCGAGTTCGACCCAGCAGAATCTCGATTTCGCCTAAAGTCTTGAGAACTCCATGAGCATCCAACTGTGTCTGCACTTCGGCAACGGCGTTAAGGTAACGTTCTTGCCCCGCATCGAGCAGCGGAGGCGTTTCAACCGCCCCGCTGACACGAACAAGATCCAACTCCGGAACGCCTGCCAGCAGCTTGACGCTGCTCGCAATATACTGACGCCGGTCGCCAAGATTGCTGCCGATACCGATATATGCCGTTGTTGTCTTAGCCATAGAACCAAAATCTCAATATGACGGGCTTGCCGGAAACATTATTTAGCACAAACGCAGTTCTTCTCAAGCACTATTTACCTGGAAGACGGATTACCGCACCGGCTGATTTTACTTCTCCATAGGGCCGACCAGCACAACTGCCGAACGAGGCGAAATAGAAATACCTGTTTCTTCGGCGCGATTTGCCTGGGTGGTTGTGATTTCTCCGGTGGCTGGATTTGCCAGGAGCCACTCGCTCGCCTTGTTCGCCGGCACTTTCATATTGCACGCCTTGTCGCCGACGTTCACTATTAGCATAATCTCCCTGCCGTTACGGATGAAGCGACCGGCTACGATACTCTCGCCGGCGCCCCTCAAACCGCTGTCGAGATTGTTCAAATCGTTATGTGTCAGAACCTGACCGCCGGCCGCCTTGAATCTCTCGATTCTTACGGCAGCCGCATCGGGCAATTCGACGCCGGCCGGAACGACAATCGAATCGAAACGCCGACCCTTAATGACAAGCTGAGAATCCAGAATGTCCGCAGAGCCAAGAAGTTCGTGGTCCGCCAGGGCAAAAGAAATCTGTCGGCGAGTCAGACGCTGTCCTGATGACATAAACGAATTAACGATGGTCTTCGCTCGCTCGCTTTGCGAATCCAGAGAAAGCCGAGAAGCGACAGGCTTGTATTCGCCCCAGATATCGCGAATCGGGTAATACAACACTACACGAGGCCGCATCGCCGCATCGCGCAGCACGCTGTTAAGCCGTCCGACGAAATCACAGTACGCACGGTAATCCTCCGGCGGGCGGGCAGCCCTGTTGTAATAGAGCGCAAACTCCGTTACCCCGAAGGCCGCCTGCCAGGCCGCCGTCGTGCACATCTGCTCCACCGAGGCCGCACCCTGCTTGGCCATAGTCTGCGAAAAATCGCTCACTTCCGTCATCACCCGGCGTCCGCCGTTGAACAGGGCCGCCGAACCAGGCAGCGATGCGGTCAGCCAGCCGGTATGGATAGCCGCTTCCGGATCCGACGTCAGCATATCCAGACCGGGAATACTCATCGCCATGAGCATCTTCAAAGGATTGCCCTCCAGAGGAACGCTCTGCACCAACTGCTCCTCCCACAGTATATGCCCCGAAGAAGCGACGTTGTGCCCCCTGCACCAGGCGCCGATCTTGCCGTAATAACGCTCCGCGAAAAGGTCCGTCAGTAATTCCCAGAATTGCGTGCGCACCTTCCGGTCGCTCGCAGCCTCGCCGGAAAAAAGGCTGCTTCGAACTTTGAGAAGTTCTTCGCCGTAACGCTGCCGGTATTTCGCGGGCAGATCGGCAACCCATGGAACCGACGGCAGCGGCTTGATATTTTCGTCCGGCGCATCGGCCACTCGCACATTCTTGCGAACCGCTTCGTCCAACTGCCCGATATTGACCGCCATGAACGATGGTTCGTCGGTGAAAAATGCCTTGATCGTCTTTCCGAAGTGCTCCTGCAGTCGTTGCCGGTAAGCCTCGTGCGTGACCTGCACAAAACAGTCAACCGCCTCGGCGTCGATAAGGTTCGGATAACGTCTGGCGGCATAGTAATTGTTGCTTGCGTGGGTGTGCTCGTATGAGCGCCGAACGGTAAACGGTGCCGGTGCCGAGGCGTCGTATGCCAGGGCAAGCGCTTCGAATTTCGGATTCTTCTCCAGCACCACCCCGCCCGCCGCACCGCTCGGGTAGCCGTCTTCATCGTATATCCAGACGATAAGACCCGCGTCACGACAGCTCTCGACGGCCTTGATAAGCGTCCGCCAGTTTTGCTCCGACTTCAAGTAGTCATTGAAGGCTACGTTGCAGACTATTCCGCCCAAGCCCAGATTCTTGATTTTCGTCATTGCTTCAGGTCCGGTCTCGGATGCCGGCAGGCCGTGCACTATTTGCAGCGGACGCAGTTCCGCAGGCGGCGAGTTCCAGTCCGAAGACCACTCTTTAGGAAGATCCCTGCCGGCTGTCCGCCCTGCCGACGCACACAACCCCACCGAACTTGCCAGCAGACACGCAGATAAGACCGCCCCGATTAGCGTACCTTTCCTTATCGCACTCATATCTTTGAAATCCGATCCAGGGCCTCGGCTACGTTGTCAACCGTACCGAAGGCTGTAAGCCGAAAATACCCTTCACCGGCCGAACCGAACCCCGCGCCGGGAGTACCCACGACATGAGCCTTGTTCAGCAGCAAATCGAAGAACTCCCAGGAGCCGACGCCGTCGGGCGTTTTGAGCCAGATGTAAGGCGCGTTCACGCCCCCATAAACCGTATAGCCGAATTTGCCCAGTGCCTCGCGAATCACCTTGGCATTGCTCATATAGATATCGATTATTTCCTGCGTCTGCCTTTTGCCGGCATCGCTGTAAATCGCCGCGGCGCCGGACTGAGTGATATACGATACACCGTTGAATTTCGTGCATTGACGCCTCTTCCATATCGGAGCGACAGCCACGGCATCGCCGGACTTGGTATAAGCCGTCAGCCCGTCAGGCACGACCGTAAATGCGCAGCGAACCCCTGTAAACCCCGCTGTCTTCGAATAGCTGCGAAACTCGATCGCCACATCCCTGGCGCCGGGGATCTCGTAGATAGAATGCGGAATAGCCGGATCGCTTATGAACGCTTCGTATGCCGCGTCGAACAGGATTACCGCCTTATTCTCTTTCGCATAAGCGACCCACCCGGCCAATTGCTCCTTCTTCGCCACCGCGCCGGTCGGATTATTCGGGAAGCACAGGTATATGATATCGACCTTATCGTTCGGCGGCTCGGCTACGAAACCGTTCTCCTCCGTGCACGCAAGATACACGATGCCGTCATACCGCCCATTCTCAGCGGCCCCGCCGGTGCGCCCCGCCATGACATTCGTATCGACGTACACCGGATACACCGGGTCCGTAACCGCTACGACGTTGCTCAGCCCGAATATCTCCTGAATATTTCCAGTATCGCACTTGGCCCCGTCGCTTACAAATATCTCATCAGGTTTTATCTCCACGCCGCGAGAGCCGAAGTCGTTTTTGGCAATAGCCTCTCGGAGAAAATCATAACCTACTCCGCCGTCGTCGTATCCCCGAAACGTCTCGGCTTTGCCCATCTGCTCGGCTGCCGCTTTCATCGCCTCGACAACAGCACCGGCCAAAGGCTGAGTAACGTCCCCGATACCCATGCTGATTACACGCGCATCGGGATTGGCCGCCTCGAAGGCGCGCCGACGACGTCCGATCTCCGGAAACAGATACCCCGCCTGAAGCTTCTGAAAATTCTCATTGATATTGACCATTAAGATACCTCGATTCTCGATTCTCGTTACAGCAGCGGGAGATTCTAACCGCTCAAACACCGCTCGTCAACCCAATCCACAACACTCCAAGAACCTATAAGCTGCGCTTCGGAGGGAAATTGGCGCACTTCGCCTTTGACAGCGAACTGCGGATGTAGTACAATCCGCCCTTTATGGTTCAGTGCTCGAGTTGAACGGGTATTTATCATGTTTGTGAGTTTATTAAAGAGCAAGCTGCATCGCGGGCGGGTAACCAGCGCGAAAGTGGACTATCCGGGCAGTATCGGAATAGACGCCGAATTGATGGCCGCGGCGGGAATTGTCACATACGAAAAGGTGCTGGTCGTCGATCTTGAAAACGGCAGCCGCCTGGAGACATACGCGATTCCTGCCGACCCAGGTTCGAAGCAGATCGAAATACTCGGCGCCGCGGCGCGCCTTATCAAGAAAAAAGATCGCGTGATAATTATGGGCTTTGCCGGATTCACTCCCGAAGAGGCCGCCGGGCACAAGCCCAAAGTCATAGTCCTCGACGAGAACAATAACATTATCAAAAACTTGCCGTGACGCCGCGGAACAATTGTATGGATACTATTGCAACTTATAACCATAAAGAAGCCATGCCGAAAATCCCCTGATTGCCGGAGGTCAAGCCAGTGCGCCCGGAACTCTTTACAATACCGCTGCCCTGGGTCGATGATGTGACCGTTAAAGGCTACGGAATGATGATGGTCATCGGTTTCATGCTCGCCGTCACGATCATAAGGCGACTCAGCCGATCCTTCACGCCCGACCCCCAGCTTATCACCAACGCAGCCCTCTACTCGCTGATCGGAGGCGTCGTGGGCGCAAGAATATTCTATGTCATTCACTACCCCGAACAGTTCCGGGGCGATTGGCTTGGCTTCTTCAAGATATGGTACGGAGGGCTCGAACTGCTGGGAGGAGTTATCCTGGCGATAAGCATAATCCTCTTCTACCTCTGGTACCATAAGCTGCCGATCAGGCGCTATCTCGATGTCCTGGCAATAGGCCTTCTGTTCGCACTGCTGCCGGGCAGGGTCGGATGCTTCCTGAACGGATGCTGCTGGGGCAAACCAACTACCCTGCCCTGGGGCGTGCGATTCCCGTACAATTCCCTCGCCTTCAACAGCCAGATAAATCCGGACCCCCAGCGCCACAGAAGCGAGCCGTATCTTAAGCTGCCTAAGGATGAATATCTCGGATTCCTCGCCGAAAACGGAAAGTGGTACCCGAAATCATTCGACGAATTGACCAATGGGCAGAAATATGAAGTTACAAAGGGTAAATACCGATGCCTCCCGGTCCACCCGACACAGCTCTATGCCTCGCTTGCCGGCGGAATATCGGGCCTCTTGCTATATCTGTTGTGGCGAAGGGCGAACAAACTGCAAAAGACAGGTAAACCAAACGCAATACTCGCCAAGCCGGGACAGTGCTTCGCCCTGATGTTCATACTCTACGGCGTTACGCGATTTGCCCTCGAATTCATCCGCGACGATAACCCCTTCGAATACGGCCCGTGGGTAATGAACATCCTGTATGTCATTTACAGGGGAGGAACCGTCTCGCAGAATATCAGCATATATCTTGTCGCCCTCGGCCTTATCCTGTTGGTCGTGTTCCAGAAACTCAAAACCGACGAGCTTAAAAATCACACCCCTCGCAAGAGCTGAACACCACAAAAAAAGCACCGCGATAACCGACGGGCGGCTATTCTGCCGGTGATTAAACGCGTATTTTTTCGCTTTGTGCCGGAATTGATTTGGGCTATACTTGGAGCGCCGACTACAGGGAAAGTACCCTGCAAACGCGGCGACATACTGTAGGAAAATAACCGTGTCTCGATAAATTGAACGGAATTGAAAGGAGACGAATCGATGGCTGGAGAATCATCCCACAACCCAATCCAACGGCGAACGTGCTGCCCGTGCGGCGGGCATCATACAGGCAGCGACATATCCCGGCGAACATTCCTTCAAGGCGCAGGCGGAGCCACCCTCGTCGGAGCGGCCCTGACAGGGCTGACCTGGTCAGCCGTCGCAATGGCTGAAAACGCCGCAGAAACCGCGCCGAAACGCAAGCCCCTTGTCGTAAAGCCCATCCTCCTCTACAGCATCCCGCAACGAAGGGAGCAGACAAGCTGGCGCAACTGGGGAGGAATACAGACCGAGCAGCAGACCGCAGAAGAAGCCGCACGCATCGAAGGTGAACTCGCAGCTCTCCGAAAAAAAGCCGATTTCCCCGTGAATTTCCTGCCGGTCGGCAAAACACAGAACGCAGCCGGCCTGGCCAAAATCGCAGACCTCGACAAGGCCGACGTCTTCATCGTCTATGCCGCCGGCGGATGGATGGATACCTTCGACGCACTTGCGGAGAAGAAAAAGGATATGATTGTCTTCTGCAGGCATAAATCAGGCCCGGTATATCTGTGGTACGAGATCATAAGCCCGCGATATCTCAGAAAGCATACCGACACCCTTGCCGCGACGGGAATGGACGACCAGGATGTCGTTGTGGACAACCAGGATGAAATTCTCTGGCGACTTCGTTCGCTCTGCGGGCTCCGAAATACAATGGGCACAAGGATTATAGCTGTCGGCGGAGCCGGAGCCTGGGCACAGCCTGCCGATGTCGTCCCGAATCTCGTCAGGGAAAAATGGCGATTCGATATCAGAAACTTCGACTACAAGGACCTCGGAGAGCTCATCAAAAAGGCCAGGGCCGACAAGGCCGCCGTAGAAAGAGCCACGCAGCGCGCCGGCAAATATCTTAAATCGAAGGGGACAAAGCTCGAGACCAAGCGCGAGTTTGTCGATAACTGCTTCCTCCTCGAACAGGTTTTCCGGGGCATGATGAACGAGGTCGGGTGCGGCGCAATTACCATCAACGGCTGTATGGGGACTATCATGCCGATGGCCGAGACCTCAGCCTGTCTGACCCTGAGCCTGCTGAACGACGCCGGGTACCTCGCGTTCTGCGAGTCTGATTTCGTCGTAATACCGTCAGGCATCCTCCTCGCGAATATCTCCGGCAAGCCCGTATTCCTCAACGATCCGACATACCCCCACGACGGCGTAATAAGCTGCGCTCACTGTACCGGGCCGAGGCGGTTGAGCGGGGACAAGCTCGAACCCGCCAGGATTATGACGCATTTCGAATCCGATTACGGCGCCGCGCCGAAAGTCGAAATGCGAAAGGGACACACCGTCAACGTTATAATTCCCGACTTCAAGTCTGAAAGATGGGTCGGACTGCTCGCTGAAACCATCGAAACGCCGTTCATGGATATCTGCCGCGCACAGGTCGATATCCGCTACGAGTGTGACGACCTGCTTCTCGCCGAGAAAATGCCGGGATTCCATTGGATGCTGGGATACGGAGACTACACAAAAGAGCTTGGATACGCACTCAAGAGAGTCGGAATAGCCTGGGAAAATCTCAGCGCCTGACGGCCCCATTGAAAACTGAATTCGGAGTACGATATGAAACGACAACTGCTGTCGTCTCTTCTCCTCGGTTGCTTATCTGTTTTCTGCGCCGCAGTCTTCGCTGAGCCGCCCGCGATATGTCGAGTCCAGGGCGGCAACACCAAGACCATCTGGGGCACAGGATTCGACTCAGCCTCGACCAAAGTCTATGTCGCTGACATCGCCTTCGACGAGCAGGCCGCTCGCGACGCCCTGAAAAAAGGCGCATTGCTCTCGACCATGCCCCTCTCGCCTCCGTCGGGGGCGAAAGAACTCAAAGTTCTCGCCGTCGAACCGCGAGGACTTGTCATGGCAGTCGATTTCTACAGCCACTACAACGCCGGAGGTTTCTACGACGCCCGCGCCGGCGCAGACATCTGCTGGGTCAAAAACAGCGACGGATATTCAAAGCCCTCCCTCGTTCACTCGGCACAGCCCTGGTGGGTCTATCCCGAAAGGGCCGAGCCGGGCCGGAGAATAAGAATCTTCGGGCGTAACATCGACGCCAAACTTGTAGCGCTTCGCCCTGCCGGCGGAGAACCGCTGTTCCTCGACCGGCTCCAGCCGGGACGCAACAGTCTTTATGAAGTCGCCGCCCAACTGCCTCAGGACATCCAGCCGGGCGAATATGAATTATTCGTCCATAATGGCGCGGGCGGACCAGATGCTTGGGGCGGCCCCCTCAAGCTCACCGTTGAAAAACCGCAAATCCATTCGGGCAAGATTATAGATGCGGTTCGGCTCGGCGCAAAAGCCAACGGCCTCGACGACGACACCGATACTCTCCGAAGGGCTCTGGTACTCGCCGCCGCAGTCCCCGGGACAACCGTCTATCTGCCTCCCGGCAGATACGCAATCAGCAAAACCCTGTGGATTCCATCCGGTGTCACCCTCGCCGGAGCCGGACCCGAAGGCAGCGTAATCTGTGTCAACGACCGTAAACCCATGACCTTCGATGTCCCCGGCGACATAGCTTCCGCCATGCCGGGCCACTTCAAGGAGAGAATGAGAAAGGACAACCTCGGAGCCATGGTCTGGATGCGAGACGACAGCGCCGTAAAAGACGTCGGCTTCGTTGACGGCCCGGGCGTACTCCACGCGATTTTCGGCTCCCGCGACTCTTGCCGAATCGAGAGATGCCGCATGTACATGGCTCACGCCGCCCAACCTGCCGTAATGGTCGAGTGGGGTTCCTACGGCTTCGTTCTCGCCGACTGCACGATAGAGGCGGCTAATGGAGCCGTATTCCTCGTACACGGCCCCCAAAAGCAGGCCTGCATCGCCCGCAACCAAATCCGCAACATTCGCCCCGGAACCGCAAACAACCTTTTCGTGCGCTCCTTCATCGACTCCGTCATCGAAGACAACATAATCGCCGACGCAGACAGAAACTGGGTCTCACAGTTAACTTTCGCAAGCTCGTATCACAGCATCCTGCAGGGCAACATTTGGAGGAACAACATCCCCCGCCGCCACAACTCCGGCGAAAACATGTACGAAGCAGGCCAGGCCGAATGGCACGGCAAAGTAGTCTCGGCAGGCCCGGCCTCCCTGACCGCAGGCGGGCAGCCGTTCAAAGACAAAAAGTATGGCGATTACTTCATCCTCGTACTCGACGGCCCCGGCCTCGGACAGTATCGCCGTATCAAATCGAATACCGAAAATACCCTCGCCGTCGAAACGCCCTGGCTTGTCCCTCCCGACCGAACCTCTTACGTAATGCTCGTAAGGGCATACGTCGAAACACTCTGGATCGACAATAACGAAGAGCACACCGCAAACTGGACCGGCCTGTGGGGAAGCAACTTCGGAAACGTAATCGACGGCCACGTCCTGCGCGACGGAGAGGGATATTACTTCTGGGCATGGAACGCCGATTCACCTTCGCCGGTGGCCTTTTGCGACTTGATCGGCTCCCGCACAATCGGCAGGGGCAACATCAGGTTCGCCGGCCCGCTCGTCTTCGGTAACACGGTTCGATTCTCAGAAGTGGTCGATTTCAGGTATCGCCCCAGCATGCACATCCAGCCAACCTGGCTGCAGGGATTCGACCCGGCCGAAAGGGCCGCTGTCGAACTGACCAAGGCAGAACACAAGATATCCTCCCTGCCGCCGACCGCGCCCCTGAAAGACTGGAATATCATCGAGGCAAACAATATCTACGACGGCCCAGCCGGCATCACCGTCGCTGCCGACGCAGACTACAACATAATCCGCAAAAACCGCATCACAGCCGACGGCCCGCCGATAACAAACCATTCACGGACGTCAATTATTCTCGACCAGCAATGATAATGTCACTACCGCAATACGTTATCTAAGGAGATGGTACGATAAATTAGCTCTTTGGCAATCGAGCGATGTTTTCTTTTTTCCACCCCACTTTGGGGTGAGGGCGAAAAAG
>JAFGCD010000123.1 GCA_016932835.1 Sedimentisphaerales bacterium | reverse complement strand
TCCTTGAGTTCTGTTGGAAAAACCGTTCAAAACACACTCAAGGAGGCTCTATGCACATCCCGTGCCAAAACGGGTAATCGCGTGGATGTTGTGATTGACGAACGGGCGGCGTTCGATTAGACTTGTGGGCACGAGAACAATCAGAAGTTTGTCTCAAGAAGGAGAACGACGATGAAGAAGCAACAAGTGATGCTGGCAATTCTGCTTACTGCTGGTGCGGTTTTGGTTTCGGGCTGCGTGCTCGCGGCGGTTGGGGCCGGGGCGGCGGGTACGGTGGCTTATGTCAAGGGCGACCTGGAGGTAATCGAGGCGAAGAGTATCGATGCTGTTCACGGGGCGACAACGAAGGCCCTGACAGAGCTCGAGCTGAGCATAGTCCAGGACAACAAGGATGCGATGTCTGCGATGGTTGTGGCGCGTGATTCGCAGGACAAAAAGATTACGGTGAAGCTGGCGGCTGTCAGCGAAGCATCGACGGAAATCTCGATCAGGGTTGGGACTTTCGGGGACGAGACCAAATCGACTATGATCTACAACAAGATCAAGGAGAATCTGAAGTAGCGGAGCGCTTCAGCGGACATCTTCTTCCGTGTGATTCTCTGCGGGGGGCAGTTGGGCCGGCGGCGGTGCGGCTTGTGCTGCGGCGATCGATATGTCGGTCGAATAGTCGGGATATGAGAGGGAGACGATTCTCTTGAAGGCCATTTTTGTTTTGTCCTGGAGCATGTCGAGGACGTAGAGGTCGTTTACGTTGCTGAGTGCGTTTTCGCGGGCCTCGTCGTCGAGTGCGAGGACCTCTTCGGAACTGAAATCCTCTATGATGTCGTATTTCCAGGGTACGTTTTCAGCCTTTTCGAGGGGGAGCTTGTAGAATTTTCGATTGTAAATTTCGCAACTGAGGACTTTCGGGCATGGCAGGGCGATTTTTATGAGTTTCTGCGAATCGCTGACGGAGCAATCGATGTGGTCGAGGTTGTAGCCCACTTTGAGCTTGGCGGTATATCGCAGCAGACCCCTTTTCCAGCGTGCGGTGATGAGTCCTTTGCTGAGCTGCTTTATTTCTGTGACTCCCTCGGTTCGGTATTCGAGGATTGCGAGTTCTGCGATTGCCCGGATTGATTTAACGAGAAAGGTTGTGGTTTTGGATTTTACGTCGGGCTTGCGGGCGAGCTTTCTTCCCAGTACGAAAGCGAGGAATCCCACGGCTGCCAACACGGCCACGTAGAGGATATCATTGAACATTGCAGTTACCCCTTTCTGCCTGAGAGTGCAGTTTTTAGTGTTCGTAGGATAAGGATAGAGGTTCCCGTGGTTGTCGTCAAAGCAAAAATGGCGATCAGCGGATTGTGAGGCCCCGGGTGTTCCGGGGCTTTGCGGGCATTATGACAGAAGCGAGATAGCCGATGCCGAAGCAGGCGGAGATACCGATAGCACCGTAGAGGAAGAAGTGGATTTTGGTGAGTCGCTGGACGGCGAGGAGGATCAATGCGCTTGCGACGGCTCCGACCAATGCGCCCCGTCCGTGGGCTCGCCGGGTGAAGATGCCGAGTGCAAAGAGTCCTGCGAGGCTTCCGCCGAAGAGGCCGAGAACGGCCATAAACAATTCGTAGAACGATTTGATTTCATAGGAAGCCATCAGCAGGCCGACTATTGTTGCGGTTGCTCCGAGGATTACGGTGAGCAGTCTGGCGAGCTTTAGTCTGGCGGCATCGGAGGAATGTGGTTTTAGCGGGCGGTAGAAGTCGGTGACTATAGCCGTTGCGACGGAGTTCATCGCGCTGTCGAGGCTGGACATTGCGGCTGCGAAGACCCCTGCGACGAGCAGTCCGGAGATTCCCGCGGGGAGCTGCTGGACGATGAACAGAGGGAAGATCGCATCGGTATTCAAGGCGGGTTCGAGGGCGTCTGGATTAGCCTTGTAGAAGACAAACAGTGCTGTTCCGAGGCCGAAGAATATCAGGGAGGCCGGGATGGTCAGGACGGCATTTGTCCAGATCGATCCGGCGGCCTGCTTCTGGTCGCTGGTTGTGAGGTATCGCTGGACGACGGTCTGGTCTGCGGTGTATGGGATGAGCTGAGAGAAGAGATTTCCGAGGATGACGACCCAGAGTGCGGCTGTGGTGTGATCCCAAGTGAGGTTTGCGATGTGGAATTTGCCATCTGCGGCGGCGGCTGTGATCATTCCGGCAAGGCCGTTTTCGGTTTTGAAGGCGATTATTACGAAGCTGAGGACGGCGCCTCCGAACAGGACGACGACCTGCAATACATCCGACCATATTACTGCTTCTATTCCGCCGAGGACGGTGTAGAAGGTGCAGAGCAGGCCCATCAGGATGATGCAGGTATGGATGCCGATGCCTGTGACGGTTGACAGTGCGATGGCCGGGAGGAATATGACGATTGCCATTCTGCCCAACTGCATGATGATGTATGCTGCGCTTCCGAAGAACCTGACGGCCGGATTGAAGCGTTTTTCAAGGTATTCGTATGCTGTGGTGACGTTGAGCCTGCGGAAGAACGGCAGATAGATGAAGACGACTACCGGGGCCGTCAGGACGATGCACATATTCGCGAGGAAGTACGCCCAGTCGGTTGCATACGTTCTTGCGGGGATGGCCATGAAGGTAATTGCGCTGAGTTGGGTTCCGAAGATGCTGATACCGGCGGCCCACCAAGGTATTCTTCTTCCTGCGAGGAAGAAATCGTCGGTAGTTTTCTCTCGTTTTGAGAAATAGAGGCCCATAGCTACGAGCGCGAGCAGATAGGCGCCGAGGATCGAGTAATTGATTAGGCCGAAATTCGGTTTCGGTTTTATCGGTATTGCCTGGAGGATTACCGGGGTTCTGGTTCCGGGGCGAATCTCGCCGCTTGGAACGACGACGGAATCTCCCCATGAAACTGCTACGGTCGTGACATGGCCTGCGGGCAGGGCTGCCATTTTGGCCCATGTATCGGTGATGGTGTGATATGCAAGGATGTTTGTGCTGAAGCCGGGGTGCTTTTCTTTCAATTCCCAGATTCTGCTACTGTATGTTCCGTCGTCGCCGCCGAACACGAGCAGATGGGACGGTCCGTATGCCGGGGCCGGGCTGGGGGCGGCTGTTACCGGGGCGGGCACATCTGCGATTCGTCGCCAGCGGCGGCTGGGGTCGAACCGATAGGCATCTTTGAGGTATCTTCGCGTCGCGCCGCCTTGGTCGTCGGATTGAATTTCGCATCCGCTAATTAGATAGAAGGCTCCATCGAGAGCGGCGGCAACCGGTAGGATTCTGGCCGGGCCCGGCCAAGGCTCGATTTGGTGCCATTGCGGCCGGGTATCGGCGAGATCGAGGGACCAGAAGTTGTTCATGGCCGAGGCAGCGGAAGGTGACGGCTGCCCGCCGGCAACATAGATGGTATCGCCGAGTTTTGCCGCGGCGCCGAATGCACAGGGTTTCGGCAGTGCGGGCAGGGTACGACGTTCGATTTTGCCGTTAATCCATGTCAGGGCGAATACGTCCGGATAGCAGTTGTTCGCATCGCAGCCTCCTATGCAAATCACGCCCTGATCGGTCGTGACCGAAGCGCCGTAGGCCATTGGCTTATCGAGTTTGTATCCGGTTCGCCAGGAGTAGTTTCCTGCGGAGTCCTTTTGCAGAACATATACATCGTCGGCCCAGACTTTTTCGCCGCCATCGAAGAGCGGAACGGGGAAATTTGCTCCCCCGGCGATTATGAGGGCGTTGTTGCTGATGCCGGCATAAGGTCCTGCGACGCCGAGAGGCTGGGGCAGGTCGGGCAGGTGTCGCCACTTGTAGAGCCTGCCGGTGTTTGGGTCTTGCGTTGCTGCGCCGAGGGCTGGATGTGAGAACAACAGAAAGGCAACGGCGAACTGGCAAGCGCACCGCACGGGATTACGGGCAAATTTTTGTTGTACCTGCCTGGCGTTCATAGAGCGGGTTACGAACTGAGTTTCGAGCAGTATGTGAAAAATCCTATTTTGTCGAGCCTGTCGCGGAAGTCTTCGTATTGGCTGTCGGAGAGGGTGCGGAGTGGGAGCCTGCAGGGTCCGCAGTCGATCCCGACGGCTTTCATTGCGGCCTTGATTGCCGGGATGCTGCCGAATTCTTTGAGGACGGTGACAAGCTCCCTTGCTCTGGCCTGGCCGGCTTGAGCTGCGGCCATGTCGCCGGCCTCGAATGCATCGATGATACCATGATACAGGGGTGCGGCGAAGTTATACGTACTGCCGATAGCGCCTCTGGCGCCGAGCGCAAAGGCGGCGAGCAGCATCTCGTCGATTCCGAAGAGCACGTCGAATCTTCCGGCGGAGAAATCGAGGCATCGGCCGAAGTCCATCATGTCACCGTCGGAGTATTTCAATCCCGCGAAGGTCGGTATCTTCTCGGCTGCGATGCTGATGAACCGGGGCATGGGGAAAGATACGCCGCTGTATGTCGGCTGGTGGTAATAATAGAAGGGGGTGTGCGGCACGGCGGCTGCGATCTCGGCGCAGAAGGCTACGAGGTCTTCGATACGTTTGGGTTTGAAGTAACTCGGCGCCAGGGATGCAATTGCCCATGCGGCCGCTTTGTTCTGGGCATGCTCGGCGAGGATTCTTGCGTCGGCAAGACTGTGATGCCCTACCTGGACGATTATCGGTATTGTCTGGCCGACAACATCCTTCCACCTTTCTACAAGCTGCATTCTCTCTGCGGTGGTCAGGGAGATACCTTCTCCGGTGGAGCCGCACACGAATGCGGCCTTTACGCCGTTTTCGATGAGGCACTGGGCCTGTTTCTCGACGATTTCGAGATTCACCCTGCCGTCGGGGAGCATTGGCGTATGAGGCGCTGCTATCAGGTCTGTTAAATGCTGTTTCATTGGAACGACACCTCTTTGATCACTGGAGGACAATTTATGGTTAGTATATGCGCGGTGACGGGGGCGGACAAGAATCTTTTGTTAGGCGGGAGTTAATCTGTTAGACTGTCGGCCGGCAGTCGGTCAATACTAAGGAGATGGTACGATAAATTAGCTCTTTGGCAATCGAGCGATGTTTTCTTTTTTCCACCCCACTTTGGGGTGAGGGCGAAAAAG
>JAFGCD010000122.1 GCA_016932835.1 Sedimentisphaerales bacterium | reverse complement strand
TGATGCGTGCTCCGCCGCAACATCGCTCCTGCTCTATTATAGCATATCCCTATGCTGTTAGGATGTGATAAATCCTCAAACTGTTCCCTCAGTTCCTCGATTTTTCCCGATGTAGCATAGAAGTGCGCATTAATTAAGGGCACTGCTACATCATGCCCAACTGTCCGTACCTGTTGTCTCCCTCCCATTTTGAGTGACGGTGAGGCCGCTGTGGCGGGCAACGGACCTTAGGCACCTACGCGTTATCCGGATAAGCCCAAGAAGGGAATGAATGACGTGTTCTGGTTCCGCGGGTAATGTGATGTGCGGGTTAATCCTGCGGATAGAGGATTATCCGGTCGTGGATTACGGTTACCAGATCATCTCTGCCGTCGCCGGTTATGTCTGCGATGTACAATTCTCGCGGCTCTACGGCGGCTGCGGCGAGCTTGCTCTGGGCGTAGCTTTTCTCCTCGAAAATCTTGAATCGCATCGCCGGGGTTGGGATAGAAGCCGAACCGAGGGCAAGGATTTCGAAGTGGTTTCGCTTGAATTCGACCATTACGAGGTCCGCCATGCCGTCGGAGTTGATATCTCCGGCTGTAAGGTTTCCGTATCTGCCGTCTTTTATCTCCGTTTCGTAGCTGAACTGCTGTTCGAGGTGCTGTGCCGGCGCATCACCGCCGGGCGGCGTCAAGAGAGCGAACTTTTCGCTGTCAAAGAGCAGAATGCTCTTCGTCTCGCCGCCGGTCAGCGGTGCCGGCAGCATTTTCAGATGTGCAACGGAATTCCACTTGCCGACCTCCAATTCCCTCTCGAATCGATATGTCTTATCGTTTTGCGCCGTGAGTATTTGAAGCCGGCCTTTCTGCCCGTCGAGCAAAACAATAGCAGTGCGGTCCTGCTCGGAAAGGCCGTCGATTTCAAAAGCGGCAACAGCCGAGACCTCGTTCTCCCGGCCTCTGGCGTTATATTGATCAACAACCTGCCAACTTCCGTTCTCGGTGAAGACAAGGCTCCTTGCGAAGTTTTGCTGTGCCAGCAACAACTCCTTTCCCGCTTTGCCATCGACATCGGCAACATCAATAGAACGCAGATTCGCACTCTTCAGCAGGCTCCCCTGTGCCGCTGCCGATTCGACTGCCTGGAATTTGCCTTTCTCCGTCTGCCGGGCCAATATGGGCAACTCATAACTGACAAATATCAGGACATCCTGCAGTCCATCCTGGTCAACATCGAGCACCTTAAGCCCATCGGGATTGGCGGTCAGCTTCGTCAGTTCCAGGGCGAGTTTGTCATGCGACTTGCCTGCGAGGTCGTACGCAGTTCTCAGCGATCTCAGGTCGTCGGAATCCTTTGAGACATAGACACAGTCTCCGGCTCCATCGTTGTCTATATCGGCAAGCTGCATTGCCAGCGGTTCGCCCGCCAGGTTCAGAGGTTTCGGGAACGACAGCCTGTCATCCTCGAAGCCGCTCAGCCCGATCACCTTTTCTTTAATGCTCAGTATGCCCAACTCGGTTTTGCCGTCGTTATCGATGTCGGCCGCCGAGAGACTCGTAATGTCGGAAAAAGCCGGAAATCTGACGGGTTCAGCCAACCCGATTCCTTTCGACTGCTTATAGAAGATAAGCTCGGCGGCGCCGGGATCGCTGATCGCAACGTCCGCCAGGCCGTCGCCGTCGAAATCGCCGAGGGCAAGGTCGCGTTTGGCCCCACCCTCGCCTGCGGGCAGAGGATAGTAGAGAATAGGCCAATCGGCCTGTTGGGTTTTTCCCCTGGCGTATTTATAACAGACCAGCCTGCCGCTCGTTCCTTCGATTGTGAGCACTTCATTTCCGGGTTCGCAATCCAACTCGACCAGTTCGAGCGCGAAGGGTCTTTCGATGAAGAACTGCAGCTCGGGGCCAAGCTTGCCTGTCTCAAGGCCGAATCGCACATGCAGGGGCTTTTCGGCGTCATTGGTGACAAGGACGAGATCGTTTATTCCGTCGCCGTCGAGGTCGCTTGCGTCGATGCTGAGCGTCTGGGCAGAGACGGGGTAGTTGATTGGCTGGGCCAATGAGCCGTCATCTTTCTGCAGGATAATATAGACACCGTCGCGACCGGCCAGGGCCAGGTCGTCGGCGCCGTCATTATTCAAGTCGGCGCATGCTATAGAACGTCTGCTCACAAGGCCGTCGTCGATATTGATTTTCCTGTGTGTTCGCCAGTTCAACTGTGTGGTCTTGTCGGTTTTTACGTCGGCCGGCTTCTGCAATATCACGTAAAGTCCCTTGGGTTCGCCGTAGAAAGCGAGGTCCTTGAGACCATCGGAATCGAAATCTCCCCCGACAAGACTGTAAATCTTTTGGGAAACCGCGATAGGCTGGTTATCGAAACGTGTAAGAGGTATGACTTCGTTAATATCGATGTCATTGGGATCAACGGCAACGGTCTTTTGACCCGGGCCCACGGCCTCTTTCTGAAGTAAAAGCTCTATTCTGGCCTTTCGATTATTAACGACGGCAATATCATTTCGACCGTCGCCATTGAAATCGGCGACCTGAAGGGCCATTATGCCCCAATCCAGTTTGACTATTTCGATTTCCTCAAAGCCGTAATACGCCGCCAGGTCCTGAATATCGTTTTGTCGGCCATGCACGCTGCCGATACCTGCGCCAACGAGTATTGAAATAATCAGAACGTTAACCAGCCGCACAAGAAAACCTCCGTGTTATTTCTTCTTTATCAGCTCCATGCCGTTCATATACGGTCGAAGCACCTGCGGCACATTTACGGATCCGTCGGCGTTCTGGTGAAGCTCAAGAAGCGGTATCAAGATTCGAGGACTGGCAATCACGGTGTTGTTCAGCGTGTGACAGAACAGATTCTTCGTCGTTTCGGGGTCCTTGTAGCGGAGGTTCATGCGCCGTGCCTGGAAATCGTAGAACTTGCTGGCGCTGTGGGTCTCGCAGTAGTTCTCTCTCGACGGCATCCATGCCTCGATATCATACTTTTTCGCCTGGCCTCTGCCAAGGTCACCCGTGCAGACATTGACCACGCGGTAGGGCAGTTCCAGGGCTTGCATTACGGCTTCTGAATTGGCGAGTATCTCATCGTGGAATGCACGGCTCTGCTCGGCATCGTTTTCGCAGACGATTACCTGCTCGACCTTATCGAATTGATGAATCCGGTAGAGCCCGTAAGTATCTTTGCCGGCGGCCCCGGCCTCTCTGCGAAAGCAGCTCGACATCGCAACGAACTTCATCGGGAGTTCTTCGGCTTTGACTATCTCGCCCATCCGATATGCCGTCAGAGGCACTTCAGCAGTGCCTGCCAGATTTAACTGGTCTTTCTCCATTCGGTAGGTTTGCTCTTCGGCGCCGGGATAGTATCCCGTTCCTCTCATCGCCTCGTCCTTCATCAGCAGGGGCACCGACATCGGCACATAACCCCTTTCCGTCATGTAATCCATAGCGAACCGCAGCACCGCCCAATGCAGCAGTGCGCCGTCGCCTTTGAGCATGTAGTTCCTCGTCCCTGCGAGCTTCACTCCACGCTCGATGTCGATAATATCGAGTATTTGCCCCAACTGGACGTGGTCCTTAGGTTTGAAGTCGAACTGCCTGATCTCGCCCTCGGTCCGTATTTCGATATTTTCGGTATCGTCTTTGCCCAGGGGCACGTCCTTATCGGCCGGCTGAGCAACCTGCTGCATAAGCTCGTCAAACTCAGGCTCAAGACTCTTGATCTGCTTGTCGTATTCCGCTTCCTGCGTCTTTAATTCTGCAAGCTGTGACAAGGCTGCTTCTTTCTGGTCACCGGAGAGGTTTGGGATTGATTTGCCGATACGGTTTTTCGAAGTCGAAATTTCCTGCAGATGGTTCTTCGCTTTCCTTAGAATCGAATCGATCTCAAGGAGCCTGTCGATATCGACGTCGAAATGTTTTGCCAGACCGGCCTCTTTGTACCGCTGCGGATCTTCGCGTATTTCTTTTATGTCAATCATGCTGTTCGATACTCGGTAATAGTCGTAATGCTACTGTTCCTGGCGTCTTGAGCCCGCTATAAGCCAGACGCCGTCTTCCTTTTTCAGGTCATAGTTGATTGCGAATTCCCCGCGGTCTGACTTGAACTTGACGGGACCGAACGTGGCCTTGTCGCCTTCGATCGCTGCCTGGGCCTCTTCAAGCTCTATCGTTGCGCTATCCATCCATCCCCTCTCGAATACCGTGGTCATAAACTGGCGCACCTGCTCCTTACCGTCACCTCTTTCGGATGAGTAGCTCTCAGAGTACTCCGCCATGACCTTATCGATATCTTTTGCGGCCACAGCCGTTTTCCACTCGGCCATTGTCATACCGATCAACTCCTCGTCTGACGGGCCGCTATGGCATCCGCTCAGCAGAAACCCACCAGCCATAGACAGAACGAGCGTTAAGATTACAGCTTTGTTCATGGTCTTTCTCCTTAAGAGTCTATCAATCTGTCCCGTGAAAACAGCCCGAACTTTCCGTAGCCGGAGCATGACAGAGCGTACTGCTGCGCCGAATCGGCGTCAACCATATCTCCGGGCAGGTTATCAGTATATCAGGCGGCAATCCCGTCGGGCAGTCCGGACATACGGCCGCCCGGCATCCCCTGCTACGGCTCATATTTCTTAACAATGACGACGTTGTTCTGTCCGCCGAAGCCGAAAGACTCGTTCATGGCGATGTTGACAGGCACCTTTCGCGGCTCATTAGGGACGTAGTCGAGGTCGAGGTCTGGGTCGGGGTCGTTGAGGTTCATTGTCGCCGGAATAATATTGTCGCGTATCGCCAGCACGCATGTTATCAACTCCGCAGCACCGGCGGCCCCGATCAGGTGACCCAGCATACTCTTGACACTACTGACCGGAGTCAACTTTGCCCGGTCTTTGAAGGCCGCCTTGATGGCCTTGGTTTCCACCGAATCATTCTCCATCGTGCTCGTGCCGTGAGCGCTGATATAGTCAATATCTTCATAGCCTACACCGGCGTCGGCAAGGGCCGCATTGATGGCCTGAACGGCGCCTCTTCCTTCTTCGTGCATGTCCGTGACCCTGAATGCATCGGCGCTCGAACCGTAGCCGATTACTTCAGCGAGGATGTTCGCCCCTCGTTTCTCTGCCGAACTCAACGATTCGAGTATCAGCACCGCAGCCCCTTCACCAATAATAAATCCATCTCTGCTTGCACTGAACGGCCTCGATGCGGTCTGCGGGCTGTCGTTCCTCGTCGATAGGGCGGTGAGGCGATTAAACCCGGTAACTCCCAACGGATGAATCATCGAGTGTGCTCCGCCTGCGATCATAATGTCCGCATCCCCGGCGCGGATTATCATGCTGGCTTCGCCTGTCGCCTGAGTGCTGGCCGCACAGGCCGTAAGGCAACTTCTCGTCGGCCCGCGTGCGCCGGTAAGCAGGGCGATATGGGCGGCGGGCATACCGGGTTCCTGCTCGAATTCGTACATGGGATCCATTCGGCCGAATGCTACTTTGGCCCATTGTTCCCAGTCCATCTCGCTGTTGTCTGTGTTCCATGCCTCGGCTATCGCTGCGAAGAAAACGTCATTATCGACGGAGCCTTCTCCTGCGCCAAGGTAAATGCCGAGTCTCTGTCTGTCAATTCCATCCTTCGGCTCGTTTGTTTCGATGTCAATGCCGGCCTGCCGGCAGGCCTGGGCGGCAGCCCCAAGAACGAATCCGCTGCCCCGGTTACTGTCTTTATGCAGAGCAACTGTCTTTATATGGTCCGCAAGATTGTAGTCCTTGACCTCGGCGTCGAACGTGCTTGGGAAAGTCGAGGCATCGAATATCGTGGTTTTGTCGATACCGCTCTTGCCCGTCAACAGGCCCTTCCACAATGTCTCCACATCGTGTCCCATGGGGCAAACGATACCCATACCGGTTATTACAACTCGTTGTCTTGTATCTGGTTGAGCCATTTAGCCTGCCGTCTCGTCGCTGGTATTCTTCAGCACTATCGCTGCGGTCTGCCCGCCGTAGGTATAGCTGCAGCACAGAGCGTAGCGAATCTTCTTCTTCATAGGCTTGCGGACTATGTTCAAATTGCAGCCGTCGGCTATTCTGTCGCAGTTCTTTGCTGCCGGGATGTTATCTTCGTTCATAGCGACCGTTGCGGCGATGACGTCGATAGCGCCGCTCGCTGCGCCGGTATTGCTTAGCATACTCTTAGTCGGCCATACCGCAACGTCGCTTGCCGCCTCGCCCAGTGCCGCCTCGATACCCCGGGCCTCGGCAAGATCGTCCTGCGGGATCCCTGTGCCGTGCGGAATCACCAGGTCCAGCTCCGCAGGGGAAATTTGTGCCCGGGCAATCGCTTTTTCTATGGCGATCCGGATACCCTTGCCGTCCGGCTCGATATGCTCAAATCGAGGGTTAATACTGTTGCTCTGGCCAAAACCGACGACTTCCGCGTAAATTCCGGCCTGTCGCCTTCGAGCATTTTCGATATTCTCAAGTATTACAATGCCCGCGCCTTCGCCGAAGACCGAGCCGTGCGCGTCGGCGTCGAAAGGCCTGCATGCCGTTGCGGGGTCGTCGTTATTCTCGCTGGTGGCCCTGCCGATCAGGCACTGTCGAATGAAGACTATCGGATTAACTTTTGCCTCGGCTCCCCCGGCAAGGGCAACATCGGCAGCGCCTCTGGCAATTACCGAGAGAGCTTCGCTCATTGCAAGATGTGACCCTGCTTCAGCGCAGGTAATCGTATTGCTCGGACCCTGGATGTCGTGAATGATTCCTATATGGCAGGGCAGCATATTCGGCAGATACTTCAGAAGCCACAGGGGTGTAACCGACTCAAGGCCGTCCTTGCCCCACTTGCGGATATCGAATGTGCCGTTGACCGTACTCGCCGCGACAGCAGGGGCCAACTCCACTAAATCGCAGCTTATCAGCCCGGCCCCGAGGTTAATAGCCATACGCGTCGGATCGATGTTAATGCTTTCGGGGTCGATGCCCTTCGTTACGAGTCCGCTGTCGGAGATAGCTTCGTGTGCGGCTATAACCGATAATTCGATGTCTCTCGACATCAGCTTTGTCGCCTTGCGGTGACTCTTCGGAACATAGTCGCGAATCCTGTAGTCCGGGACTTCGCCGGCAATCTTGCAGGTGAACCCAACCGGGTCAAAAGCGGTAACAGGCCCGATCCCGCACGAACCCGCGCAAAGACCAGACCACATATCCTTTGAGGTCAATCCAAGGGGGGTAATCGCGCCAAGGCCTGTTATTACTACGCGAGTTGAATCCATTATTTCCGCTCCGCCTCGGCGGCGCCGGAATCGGCTGTCTTGGAGGCCACATCCTGCAAAAGTGAATTAAATACCGAAGTATTTCCGAAGACAAAATTTTCCTCGGGAAATTCTTTCCCTGCCAGGTTCTGGTCCACATGGCTGAACATCAGGTCAATCTCGGCGATCAAATCGCTCCCCCGTGTGATTTTTCCGGTAGTGCTCGCGGCCTCAGGCGCGATCGATTCTATCAGGGTTTCGAGTCTCAGGCTGTCGCCTGCCTGGACGTAGTCGAGGAACCTGGCTTTTTTCACCTTTGCAAGGATTACTTTTTCGGCGAAACCGCCCGCTTCGCCGACGAGAATCCCGGCTGTCTGCGCCATTCCTTCGATCATCAGACACTCCGGCATTACCGGAAATCCGGGGAAATGATCGTGGATGTGCTCCTCGGCAAGAGTAACGTTCTTAACGGCCACTGCGCGCCGGCCGCTCTCGAACTCGATAAACTTGTCTATCCAAATCCAACGCATTCTTCAACCATACATCAAAGGGCGACAGCCGCGTCGCCCGAAAACCCGAAGAAGCTGGTGCTCTCAGCCCTCGTTCAGCTTGCTGTCAATGAAGTTGACAATCGCTTTGACCGTGAACAAATCGCCGAGCTTGTTGATATCGGGGTCTTTCTCGAAACCGGCCAGTTCACCGTGAGGCAGCTTCTCTCGCAGTTCGGCCAGCCCCTTTTCCGTAAGCTTGCCGTTGCTGACGAGGTCAGGATTGTTCATAAGGCTCTCCGCAGGGAACAACTCTTCGCGGGGAATCTTAATCGAGAACGCTTTCTCAAGGCGAAAGACTATATCGAGAAAATCTATACTTTCTGCGCCCAGATCACCCATCAATGTTGCATCGGCGGTTACTTCGTCGTCATCCACTCCGAGTGCATCTACCAGAATCTCCTGGACTTGCTGCAGAATTTCTTCCCGACTCACTGCCATATTCTTTTACCTCCAATATTTCAAATTAAACAGCTAATATTCCAAGTATCGACTTGTAGAACCACCACAATACTCAAGGCTGCATAATGAGCCGGCCAGCCGCGATGCTGTGACTGTCGAGTCAGGGATTCCCTTGCCACAATAATTTCCAACGGTTCTTCATATTCTCGACCACTGCTGCGTCAACGAACGCCTTTGTCGAATCATTATCGGCCAGATTGAAGTGTCTCAGCGAGAATCTTCCCTCGACTGTCCTTTCGTCTTGTGAGACGCCGACACCGATAAAGCTGCTGGAATTCTCATCAATGGTCTTGGCCTCAACTGAGTATTCTATCTGGGCGCCGGGCGCTAGGAAACTCTTATACTTGATATTTCCGGTTTTTTCAAGCAATACCATGCTGTGTGCAAAGCCCTCGGTCTGTCGCACGAGCCAGGACGCCGATTCGATCAGTCCTTCCAGCAGCAGGACACCGGGCAGTACGGGAAACGTCGGGAAGTGATCCCCGAGGTACTCCTCGGCCAGCGAAACGCTCTTGACAGCCTTGAGCCAACTGCCGGGCTCATAAGAAATAACTTTGTCTATAAGGATAAATCTCATCAAATACCTTACTGTCTGCACCACAGAATCCAGAAGAATGGTGTATTGTAGTGGTGGAGGGGATATTTTCCAACCTTATTTTCGCTTTTTTGCTGCCTGAGCCCCAAATGCTGCGTTTATCACCGGAACAAAGGCTACCTGCAGTGTCCAGGCGATACGCAGAATTATCGTCCTAAAAAATGGGCACAAGTGCATCATATAGAGTGGTTTTTTGGGCCGGTATGGTGCAAACTGCAAATGACAGCTTGATTTTCTACCGCGATTCTGATATAATACTCGCAAGTAAGGGGTCGGTGGTGTGATATCGTTTCTGGAAGAGATATGAAGATGCGGTCGTTGATAATATTCATGGCTCTTGTTGCGATTATGGCGCCCGATGCGTGCTGTGAGCCGTTAACGGTCATCATCGTAACGGCCGATTCCAACGATTCCGAACACGGCTACACCGGGTTTCTCCAGGAAACCTACCGCGGAAACGTCAATGTCCTGATAGAGCCGGACAGGTACGAAGAGGATCTTGATTCCGCAAGGAAATCCGAACTTGAATCCGCCGACCTGATTATAGTTTCGCGGAACATGGACTGCAAAGATTACAACGCCGACACAGATTTCTGGAACGGTCTGAGCGTTCCGATCCTCAACCACAATATCAAGCTCGCTCGGCGTGACGGGCACGATTACTGGGACTGGCTCGACGGCGATGATACTCCCGACGACCCGCTTACGCAGATGGAAGTGGCCGACCCCAACGATCCGGTGTTCGACGGTGTCGATATTTCGACGGGCCTTGTGGAGATACTCACTGTCCCTACGGTTATCGACCATTCCGACCAGGAATCGGCGGGCTACGGCAGGCGCATTGCGTCGATCGAAGGCAATCTCGCCATAGCACGCTGGTTCGGAGATGAGCCGCTCTATTATCCTGATTCAGATTTCGCACCGGGCGGTCCAAGAGTGTTCTTCGCGATGCCCAAAGATACATCGGAGTTTTTCGATAACGCGACCGATACTGCCAGGCTGATGCTGAAAAATGCGATCCTCTCGCTTGTTCCCATATACAGGCCTCTCGCCGATCTCGACGATGACCGTGACGTTGATTTCAACGATTTCGCTGTCTTTGGGGGCTTTTGGGGCGACTCAGAGTGTGTCACGCCGATGCCGTGTGCGCAGGCGGACTTCACCGAGGACGCCAATGTGCTCGCCGACGATTTGGCGGAATTTGCCGCCTGCTGGCTTGACGGCGCCGATAGTACGCCTCCGCAGCCGGATCCTATGACCTGGGAAGTCGAACCTATGGCCACGGCCACAACATCAATCTACATGGCTGCGACTGCTGCATCAGATGCCCAGAATGGAATCGAGTACTATTTCCAATGCGTTTCGGATAACGCCCCTGACAGCGGCTGGCAATACGACAGGTCATTCGAGCCGAATACACTGACTCCGGGAACAGAATACACCTACAGGGTCTCGGCACGCGATACCTCAAGCCATCTCAATCAGACCGAATGGTCCGTCGCTCTGACCGCAAGGACTTTCGAGCGATTCCGCCATGTCGCCGATGCCTCTGCGGCGGCAGCACTCGACGCGAATCTCTTTATCGTGGCAGATGATGAGAACAACCTCCTTCGCATCTATGATTCGAACAATCCCGAGTCTATACCTATCGCCGAAGTCAATATCACGGAGTATCTCAATATCGAAGCGGAGTTTCCTGAAAGTGACATCGAAGGGGCGACCTGGCTCAACGGCAGAATCTTCTGGATCACATCACACGGCAGAAACAGACTTGGCAAGTACTGGTACAGCCGATACCAGTTCTTCGCAACAACCGTTCACCAGGTCATCCCGGACGTAAATATCTCGGTGGATGGGAACAATTTCCACTTCATAGACGATTTGATCGCCTACGATTCGATATACAACCTCGGCCTTGCAGATGCGATCGGGCTGTTCGAGGGGCATATCGACTCGAATGAGATAACCAACCTTGCACCGAAAATCGAGGGCCTGAACATAGAGGGTTTGTGCACTGCCGCCGATGGAAACTCGGTCTTTATCGCTTTCAGAAACCCCAGGCCGGATGTCAATGGCGTCAATAACGCGCTGATAATCGAACTCAAGAATCCCGAAGAAGTAGTGCTGGACGGCGCAGCAGCCGAGTTTGAGCCGCCCATGCTCCTTGACCTCGGGGGACTCGGCATCCGCAGCATCGAGTATTCGCACACTCTGGGGAAATACCTGATAATCGCAGGCTCACACCTGTCCGGTGATGATGCGCCCCTTCAGATACTCTACTCTTATGACCTGCCGAGCGGTTTATTGACGAGGATACATGATTTCCCAATCATTACGCCAGAAGCCATGTTCCAGTTTCCCGACAGCAACGATATATATCTGCTCAGCGACGACGGTACGTTGCTGATAGAGACCCCCGAAGGACCCGTCCAGAACAAATACCTGCCAAAAGAGCAAAGAACCTTCCGAACGCAGAGAGTCACTCCGTAGGCCGTGTCGATGATTAGACTATACGGTTGCACGATCTGGTCGAAAATGTTATTTTCTCCCGGTCCGGTGTCGTGACATCGGGTGCAGATGCTGTCTGAGTCAGGAGCCGATTCGTCAAGGGGAGTACAGCTATGGCAAGAGAGACCTTCGTTTGTTTGTTACTGGCTGCGATATGCTTGATTGCGGGATGTTCGTCATCGACGGACTTGATCCATACATCCGGGGCCCTGAAGAAGGGCGATTCCTACGCCGAGATTATCTTACAGACCGAAAGCGAAAATTGCGGCATCATCATGGCTACATCCACACAGGCCTCCGGAAGCTGGGATAAAATACAGTCAAACAGTTCCACCGCCGGCGCTACCGGCAAGATGCTTTACGCACTTACCCCCTGGGGCATGCTCACCAATGCTGCAAATGGAAAAGACCTGTTTGTCACCAGGTGCGTCTATCGCGTCCCGGTCGGAAATACTCGTCTGATCGTATTCAACTACCACTCCAGAGCCGCTTCGGCACCGGTGGCGTCTTCTCCCTTGGCCCGGGCCGACCAGCCGCAAACGCAGCAGAGGAGGTACTACAGTTGGGTGAATATTGTAACGGCCGATCTGGAGCCGCGAAAGCAATACAAATTGTGTACAAAGAGTATGCGAACCGGAGTTACCGAGCCAGAGAATGTCCCTGCATACGCCCTGATGCGCAATGAAGAGAAGAGCAATGTTGTTTCTGCAATTCGTTTCGTCGAGGCGAAACAGGGCGGCAATTTCAAGACCGGTTTGTTTACCAGAGAAACTTACAATTTACTTGCTGATCCTCATAACCCGGTTCGGCAGGGGGTCAGTTCCGGATACGAAGCTACGGCAATACTGGATCTATACGGGGCCTGGGAGCAGGAACTCAAGGACCGGTTCAAAGGGCCTTAGGGTTTTACTGCCGGGCCAGGACATGCGATGGAGCCGTACCGGCGGTTGTTTCTGAGTAGGACGGGGAATATAAGATACCGGCGGTATATTGAGATTTTCTTTGTGTGTTTGTTTCGGTGGAGCTATACTCTGGCAAATGAATATTCGCACCGCCAAAACATCTGACGTTGAAGCTATTTGCCGGCTTATCAATTCCTATGCCGAGCGGGACAGGATGCTTTTTCGCTCTAAGGCGGATGTCTTCGAAAATCTGCAGACCTTCATCGTGGCCGAGATAGATGGAGCCGTCGTCGGCTGCTGCGCATTGGAGGTTATCTGGGCCGATCTGGCGGAAATTAAATCCTTAGCCATTGAGCAGGCCTACAAGAAAAAGGGTATCGGGCGGCAGATTGTGACCGCGGCCATCGAGCAAGCTGGCCGCCTCGGAGTGCCCAGGGTCTTGGCGCTGACATTAGAGCCTGATTTCTTCGGGAAACTGGGATTTCACGCCGTTGAGAAGAAGACGCTGCCTATGAAGGTCTGGAGCGACTGCGCCCGTTGCCCTAAGCAGGACCATTGCGACGAAGTTGCGGTTTTGAGGCTTACGTCTTGATCGATGCCGATTTTCAATACATAGATGCCGCTCAGCCTACCTGTCGCCTCTGAAACACCGCAATCGCCAGGCAGAGTATAGCGGCAGTGTAGCATATGGCATAAGAAGCCCCCAAACCGACGTAAATCAGCGGCACGGGGCTGCCCTCGTAGATGGCATCACTTATCCAGAAGACCTGGAGATCCGGCACGAGGTACTTACCGATTTTCGCCCATAAATACTTGTCCTCCGACCTGGCGAAGACATAAGCACTGATAAGCCCGAGAAGAAATATCCCGATACAGCCTGCAAGGGTTACCACTATGTTGAACCTCGCCGAGAGCGCTACTGCCAGTGCAACGATTATCATTGCAGCGAACAAGAGCAATATCGCCCCATAGACGTCCACGGTGTTTATGCGATTTTCGGCGGGATTGAAAGTCCACTGGTTGTCGATGAAGGCCAGAAATACAATCGCCAGCGTTGCGAATATCGCGGTGAGCACCATAGCTGTAGAGGAGAATTTCCAGTCATAAGTGTAATTGAAAAAAGCACTTAGAATAATTACGCCGAACACGATAACGCCGGCGGACACCAATACGGTTCTGTCATGCGTATCGCCGGCGTTTTCAAGTACTCCGTTTCTTATGCACATCAGCAATGCCACAGTGCAGATGTAGTGGGCCAGTGCTACGGCGGCAAAAACCCCCAAAAACTTCGCCAGGACGAATATCGGACGTTGGACGGGCTTTGTCAGGACGGTGAGTATCGTCTTATTCTCAAGTTCGTCGGCGACGGCGCCTGATGCCGAGAAAATTGCAATGAACAAGCTTGTGAGAAAGAGCGTAGATAACCCTAATTCTCGCAGGAGTTTGTTGTCGTCGTCCATAGTGTACATTGCCAGGGAAGGGCTTAGGAAGAACAGCAGCAGAGCTATGACGACGATAATGCCGTAAATAGGCTGTCTGAGTGTTTCTATGAAAGTATTCTTTGCAATCGTAAATAGCTTATTCATCTTTCAGATTCACTCCGCCGGCCCCGGCTAAAATTTTGCATTTGTCCCTGTACGAAAAACGTTACTTTGTTATAGTACATGGCTTATAACCTGTAAAGTTCTTAAGATACACTGAGTGAATACTGTTTTCGCACTTATTTGTTCACAATGCTGCAGCCGAGGTAAGCAATGATGGTATCCTCAAAACGCCCTGAACAGGTGGCGTGGGCATCCTTGGTAATGAGTGTCGTTTTCTTCGCTGTTACCTTTTTTTTAGGGCGTTGGAGCGGTTTTTTTGCAGTTTCCGTGATTAGCTGGCTCAGCCTTTCTGCCGTCGTTATCTGGCTGGTCCTTGCGATCCAATTTCATCAGCGGGTGCTCGCAGAGCGGGAAAAGCTCGATTTGAGCCAATTGGCCGGCGATGACGGTTCATCCACGATTTTTGAGGGCAAGGGCGAACGGGCGGCGATGTTCGCAGTAGCGCAGCGGCGACTTAGGGTGCTTGAAAAATGGTTTATACCAATAGCCTCGACGGCCATTGCGTGCTATGAAATTATTGTCGGAATTCTCCTTCTTAGAGGCATACCGACGATTCTCGAGTTCAGGCAGAGCCCGCCTTTCCTGCTGTGTGCGGTGTGTATGACAGCCATTGCGTTTGTCAATTTCCTGATGTCTCGATACGCGACGGGAATGTCGGCAGAGCCGACCTGGAAACCGCTGAGGGCCGGCGGGAGCTTTATACTCGGAATAGCCGTTTTATGCTTCGTCCTCGCGGTTGGGCTTGCGCTGGCGAACTTCCAGATATTCGTTGTCGTCAGAGTGCTAAACTATGTCTCTGCTATTTTGCTTGTTGTTCTCGGCTCTGAGACGGCGCTTAACGTTGTGCTGGATATTTATCGCCCGAGGCTGAAGGGACAGTACAGCAGAAGCGCCTTCGACAGCAGATTGCTCGGAATAATCAACGAGCCGGGCGGGATATTCCGTAGTGCCGCAAGCGCAATGGACTACCAGTTTGGCTTCCAGGTGTCCCAGACGTGGTTCTACAGGCTGCTGGAAAGGGCGATTCTACCCCTTGTGCTCTTTGCAGCGGTTACATTGTATTTAATGAGTTGCGTCGTTGTCGTTGCTCCGAACGAGGAGGCGATAATAGAGCATCTCGGCAACCCGCGAGACAGTGCCGGCCAAGTCAGACTCGTAGGCCCGGGCCTGGCCTTCAAGTGGCCATGGCCCATTGACAAGGCCCGCAAGTTTCCTACTCAGAGGATATCGGAACTATACATCGGGTACATCCCAAAGACGAATCCGGATACAGGCGAAGTAATACCGGAAACGCATCTGCTCTGGGGCGCCGCCCATTACGAAGAAGAATACCCAATCCTTGTGGCAACCGAATATACCGGACGGGATATTTCCGACGGAGCGGTTCCGGTGAGTCTGATCAACGCCGCTGTGCCGGTCCAATACAGAGTGAAGGATCTTTACTCGTATATATACAACTACGACGACCCGGAGACAGTACTCGAAGCGATTTGCTACGAGGAACTCACGAGATTTGCCGCCGGTGCCACAATAGATGTTAAGGATCAGGGTTCGGGTGGCGCCGGGCGCGAGGCGAGTTTGTTCGGAGCCGGTCGGTTGCACGCCAAGAAGGCACTGACAGATAATATCCAGAAATGTGCCGATGCGGCGAAACTGGGGATTGAGATTGTGTTCCTCGGGCTGCAGGGGATTCATCCCCCGGTGGATGTTGCTGCGGACTATCAGGCTGTCGCCGGGGCAGTTCAGGAAAAGCAGAAGATAATCCTCGATGCCGAGGCGGCTCGAAACAAGAATTTAAGTACGCTGGCAGGTTCGGTGAAAGATGCCGACGAGCTTTACGACCTTGCTCAGGGATTTCAGCGCGCCGAGGCCGACAAGGCCGCCAATGTCGCAGAACTGGCGGACAAGCTTGACAAGGCGTTCGCGGCCGCCGGCGGGGATATTTGCATCGAACTGAGGGAGGCTCAGAGCTATGCGTTTGAGAAGGTTGTGCTCGGGCGAGCAACGGGGCTGCGCTTCGCGGACCAATTGAAGGCCTATAATGCCGCCAGAGAAATATACAAGCAAGAACAGCGACTGCGGGTATTCGAAGAAGGCCTTAAGGGAACAAGAAAATACGTCGTCGTTGCCGATCCGAAGGACAAAATTATATTCATAGTCGATTTCCAGGAGAAGCAGATGCCGGACCTGTATGATATTCCTGGCGTTGAGGAGATCAGCCCAAAATGAAAAATTTTGCTGTGATAATCTGCGTAGTAATCGTACTGGTCATTTTGGGCCTGGTTTTCACTTCTTTTCAAGTAAGAGAAACCGAATGCGCCCTCGTAATGACCTTTCAAAAACCTCCGGATACTCCGATTACCGAACCTGGCTGGTATTTCAAATGGCCCCCCCCAATTCAATGGGTCTATAAGTTCGATTCACGACTGAGGGTGCTTGACGCCAAGCCGATTGAGACGACAACCAGCGGTGACGTTCCTATAATTGTGAATACCTACGTTATCTGGAGAATTGCTGATCCGTTGCGGTTTCATAATGCAGTCGAGACCGTCCAAAAAGCCGAGAGCACTCTGAACGACCAACTCAAGGATACTCAGAACAGGATAGTGGGGCAGTATTCGTTTGGTCAGTTTGTAAACAGCGATCGGAGCAAGATCAAGTTTGAAGAGATCCAGGCTGCGATGCTGGCTGATCTGAAAAAGCCCGTCCTGAAGAACTATGGGATTTCTGTCGAAACGCTCGGCATTAAGCAGCTCAAGATCGACAAGGAGAATACGGCAAAAGTCTTTGAGCGGATGAAGAGCGAAAGGAACCGCAGGACGGAAAAGACCATTTCACAGGGCAACGCCGAGGCTGCCAAGATACGCAAGGATGCAGACCTCAAGCGGACCGAATTGCTGGCCGCCGCAGAGGCAAGGGCAAAAGCTATACGCGGGCAGGGTGATGCCGAAGCAGCAAAATACTACAAGATGCTGGAAGAAGACCCGGAATTCGCAATGTTCTTACGGGATATCGAGGCTGTTAAGAATACACTCGCCGAGAACGCTACTATTGTCATAAAGGCCGATACCGAGCCTTTCGACTTGTTACGACAAATGCCGCTGTTGGCGCCCAAAGACGCAGGCGATCCGAATAACCCAAGCTAACAGCTCCGAGATCACTATTATTATGTTCGATCATAGCCACCATCACCATCATCATTCAGACGACGGCCATGTGGAGCATGGTCCGCATGTCGAGCTTGACCCGGCGAACAAAAGCCTGTCTGATGCCCTGAGAATCAGCTTCGTTATTCTAAAGATGATAATGCTGGTCCTGATAGTGCTTTTTCTCGTCTCTGGTTTTAAGACAGTGGGCTCTGACGAGCAGGCGATCGTTCTGCGGTTCGGGAAAATCCGCGGAGTCGGAGAGGGCAAGATTTTGAAGCCAAGAGCCCTTCCTTATTGGATATTCCCCTATCCTATCGAGGAGATCGTTAAGATTCCTGTAGAGAAAAACATCGATTTGGGAATTCGGTCGTTCTGGTACTACCAGACGGAGGCGGACCTGCTTGCGGAAAGCCAGGGCAGGAAGATGCGGGTCAATAGGACGCTTGACCCGATTGCCGACGGATACTGTCTGACCGGCAGTGAACAGCAGGACGGTCCGGTGGCCGGTTATGAGGGAAGTGACTACAATATCATACATTCAAAATGGCAACTCAGATACCAGATCAAAGACCCGGAGCAGTTCTTCCGGAATGTTTATGTCAGGGATACAATACCGGGCGAGGTGTATTTCGACGTAATGACCGAGAGCATAACGCCGCTGCTCAAGAGCCTTTTCGAGGACGCCATCGTCTCCACGATGGTGAAATTCACTATTGACGAAGCGATTAAGAGCAAAGACAGAATCCCGCGGGATGTGATGTCTCTTCTTCAGGAGAAACTCGACCGAATGGGGGCCGGCGATATTGGCAACATGTGCGGCGTTGAGATTGTCTCCGTTTATCTGACGGATATCACCTGGCCCAGGCAGGTTGACGAAGCCTTTCAGAACGCGCTGAGGGCGAGTCAGGACAGCCAGAAGGTCATCACTGAAGCTCGGACGTATGCGCAGAATACGTTGATTGAAGTGGCCGGACCCGTTGCTGAGGAGTTATACGCCGCACTCCATGCCGAGAAAAGTGATGAGCGGACCATGAAGCTTCTTTGGTCTGAGTTGGCCGGGACTACGCAGGAGAAAATCTTCGAGGCCAGGGGCTACAGGGCAAAAGTCATATCGGATGCGAAAGCCAACGCTGACTACCTGCTAAGTTTGCTGCCTGAGTACCGCAAGCATCCTGAAATCGTGCTTCAGAGTATATATAGAGATGCTGTGGAATTGATCTTCTCTAACGTGGACGAGAAGTTTATCGTTGAGCCCAGCGAAGACGAAGAGTTACGTATTCTGATGAATAGGAACCCTAAGCCAAAAAAGAAGACTGTGAAAAGCGGCGATACACAGAGCACGAACAAATAGAAACGTGATGATACCCTGAATTCGATGTAAGAGATTATGGCTCACGAGCATTTACACCTTAAGGAAGATCTTAGTGCCGAACATACGCACGGCAAGCAGGTCCGCGTCAGCCTGGCCCTGCTGGCGACATTGGCCGGAGGCATGTTGCTGATCAGCAGCGGCATAGCCGGACGCGAATTTCTTTACGGCAGAGACAGCTTCCAGACGAATCTTCTGGCAATGATCGGCGCAATGCTCCTCGGCGCCCCGATTGTGCTGCACGCGATTAAGGGGTTTATAAGAAAAGAAATGCACATGGACGAGTTGGCGGCACTGGCGATACTCGCGGCCTTCGCCAGCAAGGAATATGTCGCAGCGGGGACAGTGGCGTTCTTCATGCTCCTCAGCGAACTTATCGAGTCACGCACAGCTCTCGGCGCCCGGGCGTCCATCGAATCACTGATAAAGCTTACGCCGACCAGGGCCAACCTGCTTGGGGCCGACGGAAGTGAGCGGGAAGTAAAAGTCTCCAGTCTCAAGCCCGGCGATACTATTCGGGTTCGGCCGGGTGATAACATCGCCGCTGACGGGGAGGTCGTCAATGGGCTCAGTTCGGTGAACGAGGCGACAATCACAGGTGAATCGTTGCCCGTGGACAAGGTTCCCGGGATGAAGGCCTTCGCAGGCACGAGCAATCTTACAGGTGTGCTGGACATCACGGTAACCAAGGCCGGCGGGGATACGACCCTCGGGAAGGTCCAGTCGCTGATTATGCAGGCCGAGCAGACCAAAATACCGATTATGCGGATAATCGACACTTACGTCAGATGGTACACCCCCACGATTCTGATGATCGCCGTGATCGTCTGGTTTTTCACACAGGATGTCAGCAGAGCTATCACAATACTCGTTATCTCATGTCCATGTGCGTTAATTCTCGCGACGCCGACGGCAATGGTGGCGGCGATTTCGGCATCGGCGAGGTTAGGGGTTCTTATAAAGAACGTCGCCGACCTTGAGATTGCCGGCAAGATAACGGCTCTGGTGTTCGACAAGACGGGAACCGTTACGACGGGCCGACTTTATGTGACGAAGCTGACGCCTGCTGAAGGTGTTGAGCCCGCCGTACTCCTCGGCGCCGCCGCCTCGGCCGAACAGATGAGCAAACATCCCGCCGCGAGGGCGCTGCGGGAAGTGGCGAAAGAGGCCAACCTCGTTTTGCCTGAGACCGAGCATTTCGAGGAGGTGCCCGGCAAGGGCGTTATCGCGATTGTCGATTCGTCGAAAATTCTTGTCGGCAGAGATACGTTTCTGACTGAAAGCGATATCAGTGTAGCCGGCATTCCGGACCCAAACCTTCATGAAGAGCAGGGTTTCAGCACACTTTACGTGGCGAAAGACTCGAAGTGCATCGGGTGGATAGGTCTTCAGGACAAGACCAGACCCGAAGCCCGCAAGGCCATAGACGGGCTCAGGGATATCGGGGTAAAACGTATCACAATGCTCACCGGCGACAGGAATGAGGTTGCAAACCGCGTCGCTGCGGAACTGGGCTGCACCGATTTCAAAGCGCAGTGTCTGCCCCAGGACAAGCTGGCCATCGTCGAGAAGATCAAGAAAGAAGGGCACACAGTCGTTGTCATCGGCGACGGGATAAACGACGCGCCTGCTTTAGCCGCCGGCGACCTTGGCATTGCCATGGGTGCAGCAGGCAGCGATGTCGCCATCAACTCCGCTTCTATCGCCCTGATGAGCGATGATTTGAGACGGCTGCCGTTTTTGGTGAGCCTGTCGAAAAAAACAAGAGGACTGATCAATCAGAATCTCGGATTCGGAGTCTTGTTCATCACGATGGGTATCGGGGCGGCGACTGCGGGATGGCTTGAGACCATGTTCGCGGCCTTTTTGCATTTTGCAGGTTCTCTGATCGTCGTATTCAACAGCGCTCGGCTCGTTCGATTTGGCGAGGAGCTTGACCACTAAGCCGCAGAGCAATTTCGATTTCCGAACAATGACGGCAAAGGCGCAGCTTGAAAATACTTGGAAATGCAGATTATGGAATATGCTGTTGAGACATTCTCTCTTACAAAGGTCTTCTCCGACTGGTGGGGCCGGGGTAAGGTTTATGCCGTTGACGATCTGAATCTGAAAGTTTGCCACAACGAGGTCTTCGGTTTGCTGGGCCCCAACGGTTCCGGCAAGACAACCACGTTGAAAATGCTTCTGGGGCTGCTCCATCCCACAAAAGGCAAATCGTTATGTCTCGGCGGCGATGCCACCGACCCCAAGATCAGCGCCCGGGTGGGCTTCCTCCCGGAGGAATCTTATCTGTACAGGTACCTCAACGCCCGGGAAACACTCGATTTCTACGGTAGATTGTTTCGCCTGGACCGGCAGGTTCGCAGGATGCGTATCGAAGCGCTGCTGGATATGGTCGGGCTCAAGGCCGTGGCAAACAGGCCTGTGGGAACCTTTTCAAAGGGCATGGCCCGAAGAATAGGCCTGGCGCAGGCGCTGATTAACGATCCCGATCTGCTGATACTTGATGAGCCTACGACGGGCCTCGATCCTATCGGAACCCGTCAGATAAAGGACCTGATCATCAAGCTGGCCAAACGCGGCAAGACAGTTCTGCTTTGCAGCCATTTGCTCGCTGATGTCGAGGACGTATGCGATAGAATCGCGATTCTATATGGGGGCAGGATTCAGGCCGAAGGCGAGGTAGCCCGGCTTCTCCAGCAGGAAAACAAGAGGCAGATTACTACCGATGCGATAAGTGACGAAGCGATCGTGAAGATCGAGCGGATACTCCAGGAGGAGCAGGCCGAATTCCACATCAATTCCCCAATGCACAAGCTCGAAACCTTCTTCATTGACACGGTAGTGACCGCACAGCGGCAGTCCAGACGCACAAGCGGGGCGGTCAGCACTACTAAAATCGGAGATTTTCTGGCTAAAGAAACTGTTTCCGACAACATTCTTGACAGACTCACCTCGGCTGCGACTACGGAGGCGACAACGGCCGGATCGCCTGTCGGTGCAGAGAGTTCGCCGGACGAGACTATCGCACCGAAGCCTGATGATGGACTGCTTGGCAGGCTCTCCGAGCCGACGGTGCAAACGGATGCCGGCGATGCAAATCAGACAGCCGAGACAAAACCTGTCGAAACGGAGACCTTGCCCGCGGAAGGACCGGTCAGGGAAGACATCCTCGATGAATTGACGGGTCGTTCAAAGCCTCAATCCGAAGAAGATAATCACGGCGACGGCGCCAAGGCGGGGGAATCAGATAATGCGTAGGATATGGGCTGTTGCAGTGAACACTATCAGGCAGGCCCTTCGGATGAAAGTCGCCTTTATTTTCATCCTTTTGCTCGTAGTCCTGCTGCCTGTCATGGCCTTGACAACGACAGGAGACGATACGCTGAAGGGAAAATTGCAGACCTTCGTGAGCTACGGCCTGTCCCTCACCAGCCTGCTGCTTTGCCTGCTCACTGTGATTATCTCGGTCCATACCCTAACGAGCGATATGAAGTACAGGCAGATATACACGGTTATCACGAAACCTATTCGTCGATTTGAGTTTTTGCTGGGCAAACTGCTCGGCGTAGTATTGTTGGGCGCGGTTCTTCTTGTTGTCTTTTCCGTCTTGATATACGCGATTGTTGTTTACACACCGAGGTATTTTAATCCGAGTCAGGCGGAGATAATTCAGGCGCAGAATGAGTTCTTCACGGCGAGGAAGGCGTTGTCGCCGCCGGACCCCGACGTTTCAAAAGAAGTTGCACAGGCCCTGAAGGGCCTTGTTGAGAGCGGCGATATCGACCAGGTATATGGGGGTATGTCGAATGAGGAGATAATCAGAGAGCTTACCGTTTTGCAAACGGCCGCAAAACGCAGCGCCGACGCCGGCCAGGAGCTGCTTTGGGAATTTGAGAATGTCAGGCTGCAAGATCCGAACGGCTCGCTGTTCATACGATTCAAGTACGAACAGGTCTCGGTAACACCGGCGGACTCCCAGATTTACAGTCGATGGCTCATTGGCGATTATCGTGCGTACAAGTACGGAATACCGGGCGATGTGCGACTGTATCCTGTTCAACGCAAAGATCCCATCAAAACTTTTCGCGAAATTGAAGTTCCCGGCAGTGTGGTGGCCGACGACGGCTATGTTGCCGTTCTATTTCTGAACGACCAGTCGAACGGGGCATCTGTGATGTTTCCCCTTGGTGAAGGCATTCAACTGCTGTACAAAGCAGATACCTTCACAGCAAACTTCATAAGAGCAAACCTTGTGATTCTTTGTCGCCTTATTTTCCTGGCGTCTTTAGGCATACTTGCCTCTACGTTCCTGTCGTTTCCGGTGGCGATTCTGGGATGCGTTGCTGTCTTCGCAATAGCGACCGTTAATGAGTTCGTCGTCGAATCATTCTATTATATCGACAGCCTCGACATGACGATCGTCTATGCTTATACGTTGAAGTGGTTGATTCGCCTGCTGCCTCAGTTTGACAAGGTAAATCCTTCCAGGTATCTCGTGCCCGGAGAGTTGCTGAGTTGGTCCGCCCTGGGATTCGTCGTATTGTCCCTGATTTGCATCAAGGCGTTTTTGCTCATGATTCTGGGACTGATTATCTTCAGTTTCAGGGAACTGGCGAGAATTATTGTCTGAGAATTTAACAGGCGTTGCTCAGTGCGCCGCCCATTACATGATCTATGCGTTTGCGCGACATTATAATCTGTTTTCTTTGCATTGCATTGGCGGCCGGGCTACTGACGGGCGCCGGGATGCAGCTCGACTACATCAACTCGCAGCGACGCGATATGAAGCTCATTATCAATGAGCCGCTCGAAAATGCCCCACCGTCCCTGGCTTTCGCCACCGTCGCGATGGGAGCATTCAGAGGTCTCGTAGTGGACATTCTCTGGATACGCGCCGACAGGCTTAAAGAGAAAGGCCAATTTTTCGATGCGAGGCAACTCGCTGAATGGATTACTACACTGCAGCCCAGGTTTGGCGATGTCTGGGTTTTCCATGCGTGGAACATGGCTTATAACATCTCAGTAACCATTCCGGAGACTAAACCCGATCAGAGGTGGCAGTGGGTGAAGAACGGCTACGAACTGCTTCGTGACAAGGGGCTGCAATACAATCCGAGGAACATACATCTCTACCACGAACTTGCAAGGATATTCCAGCACAAGATAGGCAGCGTTTCGGACAACGCCCACAAATACTACAAGCTGGAGCTGGCCCGGGCTATGAGTCCGCTGCTCGGCGACGGTGACGATAAGTTCTTCGATGCCCTCGTGGATGCAAGTCATTGGCTCTGGGGCGACAGCGAGACGCCGGACTTCAAGCAGGCCTGGGAGAAAATCGCCGCCGACCCCAATTTCAGTTCCTTCATTGAGCAGCTACGGGCCGCCGATGAGCAGATACCCGACGATGAGAGATTTGTCAGCAGCTATTTATCTCTCAGGCAGGATGCCCGCAGATTCGATCCTGCCGCTTCGAAGGTCATAGACGAGTTTCGGGGAAAACCGGAACTGAAGAGACTTAGCTTGCTGGCTCAGGCCTTCCAGTTGCGGAAGATCTGGAAGCTCGATGCGGTGCTTATGCGGGAATTAAACAAGAAACATGGTCCTATCGACTGGGCCGATCCGAACACGCATTTACCCCTGGATTGGCGGCACGCCGATACGCATGCAATCTACTGGGCGGTTCTTGGTTTGCGGAAAGCCTCCGCCGAGAAGGGCGAAGAAATCAGCGGACATGAGACCAATACCGACCGGATCGTCGCACACAGCCTGCAGAATCTCTTTCGAAACGGGAAAATATTTGTTCACAGCACACCGGTTCCCGTACCCTCCTCAGACCCCTCGGAGCCGCCGAAGACGCGTATGTACACCGAGGTGTATTTGCGGCCTGATTTGAGGATGTTCAGTCCTTACAACAAGGCCATCATGGATATAATCGCAAAGTACAAGGCCGCCGACGACAAGGCCGCGTATCGTTCTTTGGGAAACGGCCACCGGAATATGCTCAGAAATGCCCTCCTCTCGTTCTACCAGTCGGGCCATAAGGAATATGCACAGAAGATATACGACCAGTTAAGGGAGCTCTATCCCAGTCCGGATTTTGAGGTGCCGCTCGTTGAGTACGCAAGAAAACGCATGATTGAAGAGTTCGATCAGATCGGAATAGCCGATGCGAAAGAGCAGGTCATCGCGATTCTGAAGGAAAGTTACTATCTCTATGCGATACACGATGACGATGCGGCATTCGGAAGAGAAGAGTTGGCAAGCCAGCTTCATCGGTATTACCAGGCTGTGTATTCGGACGAGCAGAGGATTGACCTGCCTGATCTAAAGCTTCTGAAGTATCTCTCGCTCACCGACTTTCTGTCTGACGGGCAATTCTCCCCTTACCTCAAGGGTTCTCTTCTGGCCAGAATAGAAGTGGAAAGGCCCGATCTTTTCGAGCAGCTTCAGAGGATCGAGCAGGAAAACCGGAAATCCAGAGAAGAAACCGAACAGCCCTGAGGATTCGCATCGAACAGCCCCCGTTATGGAGAACGCACCTTTGCAACAACTGACCCCTTCACAGGAAGAAGCCGTTCGTCATATTGAGGGACCGCTTCTGGTTGTTGCCGGACCAGGCAGCGGCAAGACCCGTGTTATCACGCATCGAATCGCCGCTCTAATCGATTCTGGCGTCAGGCCTTACAATATATGCGCAATCACTTTCACCAATAAAGCTGCAGAGGAAATGCGTCAAAGGGCATGTGACCTCGGCGCCTCGGGTGGTGCGCACATAAGCACATTTCACTCCTTGTGCGTTCGCATACTTCGTCGCTACGCTGACAGGGCGGCATTGAGGCCCAATTTCAGCATATACGACCAGAAAGACCAGGCCCGATGCGTCAAGCAGGCCGTAAAGGATTGCCGGTTCGACACAAGCAACTTTCCCCCGGCCAGGATGCTTGATGCTATCTCTACCCTCAAGAACAGGCTCATCGACGCCGAATCTTTCAGGAACGACGCAGACGATTTCTTCTCCAAGACACTGGCCGAAATTTATCTTCGCTATCAGAATCTGCTCAGCGAGAACAATGGCCTCGATTTCGACGACCTCCTTATGAAAGCTGCATTTCTTATTGAGGGGGCTCCCGAGGTCAACACTGAATTAGCGAATCGCTTCAAGTTCCTGCTTATCGACGAATATCAGGACACAAATCACGCCCAATACAGAATAGCAAAGGCGCTTGTCTCCCGGCACGGTAATATCTGTGCGACGGGAGACCCGGATCAGTCGATATACCGATGGCGAGGCGCCGATATCAACAATATCCTCGCCTTCGAGAGCGACTGGCCGGATGCAAGAATAGTGAAGCTGGAAGAAAATTTCCGCAGCACGCCGAACATCCTCGCCGTCGCGGACAGCCTCATTTCGCACAACCAGAAGCGGAAGCTCAAGAGACTCGTACCGACAAGAGAGCAGGGCGGCGATGTTGTCATACGGGCGTTCGAAGATGAAAATGCTGAGGCCGCCGGAATCGTTCGCAGCATCGAGATGCTTCTCGAACAGGGCGTCTCGCTGGGAGATGTTGCGGTTTTCTACCGTGTGAACTCCATGAGCAGGGTCTTTGAGGAGGCCCTTATACGCACCAAAATACCATACCAGGTTGTGCGGGGCGTGGAATTTTATAATAGAAAGGAAATCCGCGATATCCTTGCTTATTTGAAAATGCTGGTAAATCCCGAGGACGAAATAGCACTGCTGCGAATTATCAATACGCCGACGCGTGGCATCGGGAAAACCACTATCGACAGGATCGGCGCCTACGCCTCAGCTAATCGCATCAGTCTCTTCGCAGCATTGAAGAAAGCCGAACAAATCGATTCGCTCTCCCGGGGCGCAAAGGCGAAAGTCGCGGCGTTCGTCGAGATGTTCAAACGCTTCGCGAATGCCAACGTCGGCCCGGTGGCGCCCCTGGCGGAGGTGGTTTTTGATGTATCCGGTCTTTCTGCTTCACTGCTCGCCGCCGGTGCCGAGGGCAAGGATGCCTCGGATAATGTCAGCGAGCTTATAAGCGCTGCCGCCGACTACGACCGCCAGTCCGAGGAGCCTTCTCTTATCGACTACCTCCAGCAGATTTCGCTCTTCAGCGACACGGATGCATACGACCCGACAACCGGCCGAGTCGCATTAATGACGCTTCATGCCGCCAAAGGTCTCGAATTCGAGAACGTCTTCATCGCAGGCGTCGAAGAAGGGCTGCTCCCCCACGAAAGGACCAACTCGTACGAGAACGCCGATGAACTCGAAGAAGAACGCAGGCTTCTTTTCGTCGGCGTTACCCGCGCCAAGACGAATCTGCACATCAGCTATGCCCAGTATCGAACCATTCGCGGCCAGTCCCTCCGAACGATACCATCGCAATTTCTTTTCGAACTCGGCTGCAACTTCGACCAGCAGAGCGGCATCGATGAGGACTGCGATTTCGATGATGAGCCGGTAAGCGAGGCCGCCGGTGTGCGTTTTGAGAAAGGCGAACTGGTAAGACACCAATCGTTCGGGCTCGGCAGGGTCGTTGACTTTGTGAATATCGGCGAAAACAGCACGGTCACCGTCAAATTCAACACGGGACAAACAAAGTCGCTCATGCTAAAATACACCGATCTTGTGAAGGTGTGAATAGGTCCCGTCCTCACCGGCGGCAGGTGTATAACTCATCGAAAGAGAGCTGCGAGGCGGGTACTCGTTTTCACTGATGGGCAAAACAGCAATGATATTGAAAGGGGTGACCGATGAAACGACGCGATTTTCTCAGGAATGTCACGATTGGCGCCGCGGCTATGACAATTCCAATCCGCGGTGTAAGGGCCGCTGAGGCCGAGGAGCTCCTCGGCGGCGCCGAAGAGCGAATAGAGAAACACCGCAAAGCCGACGCCGTGCTCAGACTGCTCGGCAGCGACGGCAAAGAGCTTCCTGCGGGCGTCGAGGTGAAGATAGACCAGCAGCGTCACAAGTTCCTCTTCGGCTGCAATCTCTTCAAGCTTCACCGCTGTAGAACCCCCCAGAATAATGCCGACTACGAGAGACATTTCGCCGAAATGCTGAATTTTGCGACGCTGCCGTTCTACTGGTGGAATTACGAAAGGCAAAAAGGAGTCACCAACGATCCGCAAATCGAGGATATGGTTCGCTGGTGTAAGGCCAATAACATCACGACAAAGGGCCATCCTCTTGCCTGGAACTTTGTCGAGCAGGACTGGCTTCCGGACGATCCGGCTGCGGCGATGGAGTTGCAAATGAAGAGGATTGATCGTTGCGTCCGCAAATTCAAAGGGAGCATCGATATCTGGGACGTCGTCAACGAAGCGACGCATTATGACCGCGAGCAGTGTAAGAAGAATGCGCCCAAGCTGACCGAAGCTATCCGCCGGATGGGCATTGGAGCCTACGTTCGCGCAGCATTCAAGGCCGCCCGCCAGGCAAGTCCCGACGCCACGCTGCTAATAAATGATTACCGAACCGACCCCGATTACGTCAACAAAGTCATCTCAGAACTCGTTGTCGATTCAAAGCCGCAATATGACGTCATCGGTATCCAATCGCACATGCATGGAGGCTATTGGGGCGCAAAACGCGCATGGGAAGTCTGCGAGTCCTTCGCCAGGTTCAAGGTCCCGCTGCACTTCACCGAGACGACCCTCATCTCAGGCCCAAGGTCGCAGGCAGGCTGGTTGACCACCCCGGAAGGGGAGATTACCCAGGCCGGGCATGTTGCAGAATTCTATACGGTGCTCTTCTCGCACCCGGCGGTTGAAGCGATAACATGGTGGGATTTTACGGACCAGGGCGCATGGCAGCAGGCGCCTGCCGGCTTTCTGCGTGCCGATATGACGCCCAAACCGGCCTATCACCGGTTGAAGTCGCTGATTAAGGGCAAATGGTGGACCAAAACCGAAACGTCAACTGCTCCCGGGGGCAAGGCGGGTTTTCGGGGTTTCCTCGGGCAATACGCCGTATCGGCCAATGTATCCGGCCGCGTACTGAACGGCAGCTTCACCCTTGACGATAAGACCGCAAAACAGCCGATTGAGGTCCGACTTGGCTGAATCAGCTTGCCGCTCGATTGTGGACTCGGCAGGCGGCGATCACAGGTTCTGCCGGCACATCACAAGACAGCCATATCTGAAAACTGATTGCAGAACGACTCCGATGCACTATAATCAGGGACCTGCATCGGGAAATGCAAACTAAGGATACGAAAGGAAACTGAAAGTGCCACAGGAACAAATCAGTCTATACTACAAGAATGTCCTGGCGGATGTAATCGGCGACGAGCACGGCATAACGGGCGCCCAGTTTGAGGACGTCGCCGCACAGACATCTCCGCTGATTACCCGGCTGAACGCCCAGAAAAAGGCCGGCGAGACCCCATACAGAAATCTTCCGTTTCGAACGGATATTGCCGGCGACGTAAAGGAGCTTGCAGAGCAGGTCAAGGCCGATTGCGATACCCTGGTCGTATTGGGTATTGGCGGCTCGGCTCTCGGCAATATTGCGCTGCAGACGGCTCTTAACCCGTATATGTACAACATCGACGATAAGCAGCGCCGCGGACCAGGGCTGTTCGTCTTTGACAATGTTGACCCGGCTCAGCTTGCTTCATTCTTTGACGGTCTCGGCGACAAGCTCGACAGGACCGTTTTCAATGTAATCTCGAAGTCGGGTCGAACAGCCGAGACCGCCAGCCAGTTTCTATACGTACGCGATTTACTCCTCAACAAGCTCGGATCCGATGCCATCAGCAGGCATATCATAGCCACGACCGATGAAAACGCCGGAACTCTGCGAACAATCGTCGAAGAAGAGGGCTACAGAAGCCTCGTAGTCCCTGACGGTGTCGGCGGTAGATTCAGCGTGCTCAGTGCCGTAGGCCTGTTCAGTGCGGCAATGTGCGGAATTGACATCGATGCTCTGCTCGCCGGCGCCGCTGAGATGGATGAAAGAGCAAGCTGCGAGGACTTCAGCAAGAATCCCGCTGCAATCAACGCTGCGATAAACTACCATTTCTACAACCGGGGCAAAATAATCTCTGTGATCATGCCCTATAGCTATGCCCTGAAGGATATGGCCGACTGGTACCGTCAGCTCTGGGCGGAAAGTCTTGGCAAATCCACCAGTCTGGACGGAAAACAGGTTTTTGTCGGGCCGACGCCTGTCAAGGCGCTCGGCACAACCGATCAGCACAGCCAGGTCCAGTTGTACCGCGAAGGCCCGAATGACAAACTCTTCACCTTTCTTCAGGTCGAAGATTTTGGCCGGGATATAACTATAGGGCCTGCGCCCGGATGTGCTTCTGAACTCGATTTCCTCGCCGGCAAGAAACTCAGCACGCTGCTCAATAGCGAGAAACTGGCCACCGAATATGCCCTGCTCGAAGACAAACGTCCCTGTCTTACCGTCAATTTCCCGAAGGTCAACGCTTATACGGTAGGCCAGTTCATATGCCTTTTCGAGGTAACGACCTCTTTTGCCGGCGCACTGTTCAATATCGACACCTATAACCAGCCCGCCGTGGAGTTGGGCAAAGAAGCCACTTTCGCACTTATGGGTAAGCCCGGAAGCGATAAATCGGGTCGGCCGTATAAGCAGTTCGCCGATGAAATCCGTTCCAGGATGAATACTGACGAACAATTCCTGGTCTGAGAGGTCTCTCTGCTCGGCCTTGTTGAAGGGGTATGACAATGGAATATGCCGTTATTATGGCCGGGGGGACCGGAAAGAGGTTATGGCCTCTGAGCCGCGAAAGCCGCCCCAAACAGGTCCTGAAATTACTCGACGGACAAACCCTGCTGCGACGTTGTTTCGACCGTCTCCGCCCGATATTTGACACCCGGAATATCATTGTTCTGACCAATGCCCGCTACGTTGGAATCATCCGTGACAATCTGCCTGAATTACCCGCCGACAACGTTATTGCCGAGCCGGCTGTCCGAGATACCGCCGGAGCCATAGGCCTGGCAGCGACAATACTGGCCGCAACCGATCCTGAAGCCTCAATGGCCGTCGTGACCGCCGATCAGGTAATAGAGCCGGCCGAATTGCTCCAGCAGGCCCTCAAAGACGCTCTGCGGTTTGTGCAGGACACCCCTGAAATAATGGTGACTTTCGGCATTCAGCCGACTTTTCCAAGCACAATGCTCGGCTACGTCAGATGCGGCGACTCGATTCGGCCGCAGGGCTGCGCCAACGAAATCTATGTCGTGGACGCCTTTGTGGAGAAACCTGACGAGAAAACAGCTCGAAAATACCTCGATAGCGGGCGATACCTCTGGAATTCGGGTATGTTCGTCTGGAAAGCAAAGACGATTCTGGCTAATCTGGAAAGGTTCCTGCCCGATGCGACCGAGCCGCTTGCCAGAATAAGAGCCGATTGGGACGGCCCAAATCGCCAGGCGGCACTCAGCGAATGGTTCCCGAAATTGCCCAAAACCAGCATCGATTACGCCGTCATGGAAAAGGCTAAAGGGGTGCACGGCATAAAGCTTGATTGCCGATGGCTCGATTTGGGCTCCTTCGCCGCTCTTGGTGAGATTATCACCGCCGACAAGAACGGTAATACCGTAGTCGCCGGCGCCAGCGAATTGCTCGGCTGTCGGGATAACATCATAGTCACCGAGGATAAGGGCCATATGATCGCTGCTATCGGGCTTGAAAACGTGATTATAGCCCACAGCCCCGATGCCACGCTCGTTTGTCGTGCCGACCAGGCTGACAGGCTGAAGGAACTGCTTGAATTGGTCGCCAAACACGGTGGGGATGAATTCCTCTAATCATGCTAAGCACCGATACGGCATGCTGCAGGAGAATATGAGATACCTCGCGATAGATCACGGCGTTAAACGCACGGGATTGGCGATTTGCGATCCCAGCGAGACGATTATTTCGCCCCTGGCTGTCATGGACACCAGAGCGGATTTGCTGCAGAAGATTGCGGATATTGTCAAGGCCGAGCAGATAGGAGCAGTAGTCCTCGGTTTGCCGCTGAATATGGACGATTCCGAAGGTTTTCAGGCCAGGTTTGTCCGCGATTTCGCCGCTGATTTAGGGGCTCATATCGATATCCCCATCCATTTCCAGGATGAGCGGTTGAGCAGCTTCATCGCCGAGGAAAAGCTCGCTGACGCCGATTTTACCCGTAAAAAGGCCAAAAAACGCCTCGACGCCATCGCGGCGGCACAAATCCTTGAAGCCTTTCTTGAGCGTTAGTCACGGCAGTAAAACTCGACCTTATCCTGCGATCATACACCTCTAAGTGTCTGATCTGGCAGTATTTGGGCCGCATTCGCGTGCCGAAATTTCTTTGATTTAGTTTTCCGGAAAATACTTGCATACACTTGTTTTACGCAATATAATAACGCGTTCGTTAAACGTAAGAATGTGAAAGATAAGTGAAGGACATTCGAGAAAGGATTTGTCCAAGAGATGCTGACGAAGCAGGAAAAAGAAAGTGTCATTAGCGATTTCGAAACGCACCAGGGCGATACCGGCTCGCCGGAGGTACAAGTTGCCCTGTTGACCAAGAGGATCAACGACCTCACCGAACATCTCAAGACTCATAGCAAGGACCACGCATCGAGGCGCGGTCTGCTGAAAATGGTCGGGACAAGGTCCGCATTGCTCAAGTATGTGAGCAAGAAGGACGTCAAGCGTTATCAACAGATCATCTCCCGGCTCGGCTTGCGCAAATAGAGCGGCACAGGTGCACCATGAAAGCAGGAACGAGCAGTTCCCTGCTTGTTGTGCACTTGGCGCGGAGAATCCGAACGCACATGGGACTTTCATAATACCTGCTTTCGCAGCAACGAAAGAGGTATCGCATGTTTGATGTATGCAAAGTAGAAAGAGAAATTGGCGGCAGAAAACTTACAATTGAAACCGGAAAGATCGCCAGGCAGGCGCACGGAGCCGTCATGGTTCAGTATGGTGAGACAGTCGTACTCGTGGCTGTTGTGACGGCCCCCCCCAGATTCGATGATGTCGATTTTTTCCCCCTGACTGTTGATTATCGCGAGAAACAAAGCGCCGCGGGCAAATTCCCGGGCGGATTCATAAAGCGAGAGGGAAGGCCGAGTACGAAGGAAACCCTCACCGCCAGACAGATCGACAGACCCATCAGGCCCCTTTTCCCCGATGGTTATTTCCAGGAAGTGCAGGTCATGGTGAACGTCATCAGTGCCGACCAGGAAAACGACCCCGACATACTGGCGATGATCGGCGCCAGTGCTGCCCTGTGTATCAGCAAAATCCCGTTTCTGGGTCCAATTGGAGCCTGCAGATTAGGCCGGGTCAACGGCCAATTCATCGTCAATCCCACTCATGCTCAATTAAAAGAAAGCGACCTGAATCTCCTTCTGGGCGGACGAAAGGACGCCATGAACATGATCGAGGTCGGAGCGAGTGAACTATCCGAAGAGGTCATCGCCGATGCGATCGCTACGGCGCAGAACACCGTTCGCGAGGTTTGTGAGTTGATCCAGGAACTCCAGGACAAAGTAGGCGTGGAGAAGGAAATACCGTTGCGCGAGATTGATGAAGAACTCACGGCGGAAATCAAAACCAAGGTCAGCGACAAACTCTACGAGTTAAAGCAGATAGAAGATAAACAGCAGCGACAAACCAGTGTCACCGAGTTCCTGGAATCGGTGGCGGCTGAATACGTCGGCGACGGAGAAACTGATTCGCCGGAGCCCCGATGCGATCAGGCGACGCTGAAGGCTATTCTGGAAGAGATTGAGAAGGGTGTTGTTCGCAGGCTCCTGCTCGAAGGCAAGAGAGTCGGCGGCAGAGCCTACGACGAGGTCCGCCCGATTGCGTGCGAAGTCGGCATCCTGCCCAGGACCCACGGTTCGGCATTGTTTACACGGGGAGAGACTCAGTCGCTGGTCAGCGTTACGCTCGGAACGATCCGCGACGCCCAGAAAGTCGACGGCCTGCACGAAGAGTACTCCCAAAGTTTCATGCTTCACTATAATTTCCCCCCGTATTCCGTGGGCGAGTGTCGTGCAATCCGCGGGCCTGGACGAAGAGAGATCGGGCATGGCGCGCTTGCCGAAAAGGCTCTGATGAGTGTCAGGCCGGACACGGAGGATTTCGCATACACTATCAGGGTCATTTCCGACATTACCGAGTCAAATGGGTCGAGTTCCATGGCTTCGGTATGCGGCGGTACACTCGCTTTAATGGATGCAGGGGTTCCGATCAAGAGGCCTGTAGCGGGCATATCGATAGGAATGGTAACCGACGATAACGGCCGTTACGAACTGCTCACAGATATCATCGGTGAGGAGGATCACTACGGCGATATGGACTTCAAGGTCGCCGGAACGGTCAACGGCATTGCAGCTATACAACTTGATATTAAGGCTGAGGGACTTGAACACAAGATGATGGTCGAGGCACTGAAGCGTGCGAAAGCTGCTCGTTTGGACATACTCAAGACTATGGCTGAAACCATTAGTGAGCCGAGAGCAGAGTTGAGCACTTATGCACCGAAGCTTATCAGCTTGCAGATAGACCCGGAGTTCATCGGCAAGATCATTGGCCCGGGCGGGAAGGTCATCAAGGGCATACAGGAGGAAACCGAGACCACAATCGAAATCGAAGAGGACGGCACGATATTCATCAGTTGTGTCGGGGGCGAAGGCCATCTAAAGGCCAAAGAAATCATCGAGTTGATGACGACCCCGCCGCAGGTAGGACGGATATACGAAAAGGCGAAAGTCGTCTCCGTAAAGGATTTCGGCGTCTTTGTCGAGATTACGCCGGGTGTAGAGGGGCTTTGTCACATCAGCGAACTCAGCGACGGATATGTCAAGAGTGTCGATGAGGTCTGCAAGCAGGGCGATCTGATACCTGTAAAGCTTCTTCTTATCGACGACCAGGGCAGATTCAAGCTTTCACGCAAAGCTGCTCTTGCCGAAACGGCGAAATCGTCGGGAGCGGCAGGGGAAAAAAAACAGGCTGAATCCAGCGGCAAGAAAGATGCGGACAAAGGCGACTGATTTTGGCCGACTATTGAGAAATCGTTTCCGGAAGGGCGGTATGCAGAGGTATGCCGCCTCGGTTTCTTGTCTATTGAGCATTATTCTGTGGGATTAGCAGGCAGAGGGGCGAGAAGTGCAGCATTTTGCAGTCGGCTTCGTTGTTGCTTTGTTCACCGTAGTACCGGTCATCGCGGCCTATCTGCGCAAACGAGTTTCGAAAATCGAAAAAAGCCGCAACGACTATCTCGAAAGTCTCGAGGAACTCAGCAAGCTCACCGGAGGTCTTGCCCATGAAATCAAGAATCCCTTATCGACTATTAAGGTGAACCTCAAACTCATCGGTGAAGACATTGCCCGCCTGGAACGTGACAATTCCTTCTCGGCATCTGTGAGTGCCGCAGCCTCGGGATCGGCCAGGGCGTCTCGCAAGATAGCGGTTGTTCAAAAAGAGACAGATCGCCTCGAACAGATACTGGAGGGTTTCTTGAGGTACATCGACCGTACAGAACTGCATCTGACCCCGCTGGATATCAATGTGCTTATCGGCGACATGGTCGATTTCTTTTCCCCGCAGGCCCATACCAGCTTCATAACTGTTCGCCATGCTCTGCACAATGAACCGCTTGTTTGCAAAAGCGACGCCAATATGCTAAAACAGGCCATATTGAATCTGTTCATCAACGCCCAGCAGGCCATGAGCAAAGGCGGAGAATTGATGATAAGGACCGAACGGCAGAAACACGATGCGGTCATACGAATAAGCGATACCGGCAGCGGGATCGCCGGCGACAGGTTGCCGCACATTTTTGATGCTTACTACTCCTCCCGTCCACGCGGCAGTGGACTGGGGCTGCCTACCACAAAGAAAATTATCGCCGCACACAACGGTTCCATAACCGTCGAAAGCGACTTGGGCAAGGGAACTTCGTTTACTATAAGATTGCCGCTTCATCTTGCGTGAGGTACTGGTTTGAGCGAGAAGGTACGTATAATCCTGGTTGTTGACGACGAGCGTGACCACGCCGACGGGATTGTCGAGGCGCTTGAGAAGTCCTGCGAAAAGGCAATCGCTGTATATTCCGGCAAGGATGCAGCGGAGATTCTCTCAAGTCGGCAGGTTGACATAGTCATTACCGATTTGAAGCTCGGCGGTGATATCGACGGCTTGGCGGTGCTTAGTGAGGCTAAGCGGCACAATGCCGAGACCGAAGTGATACTGATAACCGCCTTCTCGAGTATTGACACTTGCAAGGAAGCAATGAAAAGAGGCGCCTACGACTACCTCGTCAAGCCCATAGATATCGACCAGCTCCGCGCGTTGGTAGGCCAGGCCGCCCGAAAAATCTCGCTCTCGCGATCGCGTCGATCCGAGTCCGACGACGGTGGTTTTCAGTTCGACGGCGTTCTCGGCGCCGATCACACGATGGTCGGAATCTACCAGGTACTGCGTCGCGTGGCGCCGACAAATATATCCGTACTCATAGAAGGCAGCTCTGGGACCGGCAAGGAACTGCTGGCAAAGGCTATTCACAACAACTCTCTCCGCCGAGACAAACCCTTCAGGCCGATCAACTGCGCCGGGCTCAGCGAGAGCCTGCTTGAGAGCGAGTTGTTCGGGCATGTCAAGGGAGCTTTCACAGGGGCCGCTGCCGACAGAAAAGGCCTGTTTCAGATAGCCGACAAGGGAACACTTTTCCTCGACGAAATCGGCGATATGCCGATGAACATGCAGGCCAAACTTCTGCGAGTCGTAGAAGACGGTATTGTGATACCTGTCGGATCGAGCAAGTCCGTCGCCGTCGATGTCCGAATTATCAGTGCAACCAATCAGTCACTGGCAAAACTCATCGATGAAAAAAAATTCCGGCAGGACCTCTATTTCAGGATCAAGGGCGTGAATATCTTCCTGCCGGCCCTGCGTGACAGAGTTCAGGACATACCGGAGCTGGCGATGCACTTTCTAAAGGAGGCCGCCGAGGAAACCGGCTCGAAAGTGACCGGTATCACCGACTCGGCGATGGCTGCTCTGACCAGTTACGATTGGCCCGGCAATATTCGCCAGCTTCGCAACAGCATCAGGACTATGGTCGTAATGTGCGAACGTGAGCAGATAGACATTCCGGATATTCCACCCGAAATACATCAGGTGCGTCGGCTTGTCGCTGGCGTCGGGACTCTGGGCGATGTCTCTCTGAACGATCTCGAGAAGCAGGCGATTGCCAAGACCCTCGCAAAAACCGGAAATAACCGCGAAAAGGCCGCAAAAATCCTTGGAATCGGAGAAAGAACGCTCTACCGAAAAATCAAGGAGTACGGCCTGTAAACTGCGTTAGGCGTCTCTTTTCACTGGCATATCCGGTCTTTAACGCTGTTTTTTTCACGCCTTTCTGTAACCTTTTGCTTTTTGGCGCGTCTTACTATGTGAGAAGACTGTTATAAAACGACTTGGCCACGATGGCCGGTCAAACCTTGAAATGTGAAGTAATAATACGTCGTTTGGCATAAGGAGATGGTACGATAAATTAGCTCTTTGGCAATCGAGCGATGTTTTCTTTTTTCCACCCCACTTTGGGGTGAGGGCGAAAAAG
>JAFGCD010000121.1 GCA_016932835.1 Sedimentisphaerales bacterium | reverse complement strand
TGGAAGCCATAACGACAAACCCGGAACTCGAAACCATCGTTCGAAGCGGAGTCGGCCTGACTCTCAAGAAATAGCAATTCGAAACAGGCAGGCGGCGTTGACTCAAGATGACCGCATGATATGCAGAAAATCGGTGCTGCTTGTACGAACACTAATCGAAATTATTCTGGAGACACTATGAAGACACCAAATGGATTCTGCCGAGCCGCAGCGGTGGTGCTGCTGGCGTCATGTTCTGTTTTTCAGGGCTGCAAGACTGCGAAGCCGCCGCAGAGCAGACGCGTGCCGCTGTTCGACGGAAAGACCCTCTCAGGCTGGACCGTTATCAACTGCCAGGCCGCCATCGATGACGGCGACATCCTCATCCAGCAGGGCAACGGTCTGGTGCAGACCGAGAAGAAATACGGCAATTTCATCCTGGAATTCGAGTGGAAGGCCCTGCGAGACAACAAGTGGGACAGCGGCGTCTATTTCCGCTACGATACCGTGCCGCAGGGGCGTCCCTGGCCCGACCGCTACCAGGCCAATCTGCTGCAGGGAATGGAGGGTAATGTTGCGAGTTTGAAGGAGGCCCGCAGCGAAGGGCTGATCGTGCCGCACGAGTGGAACGCATTCAAGCTGACAGTCCAGGGCACGAAGGCTTCGCTGGAGATAAACGGCAAGGGCGCCTGGACCGCCGACGGCCTGGCCGGGCCGGAAGCCGGATACATCGCTCTTCAAGCCGAGGTTCCCGGCGGCGGCCAGCACCGCTTCCGGAATATCTACCTGACCGAACTGGATTAACCTGCTCAAACTGCTCAACGGCTTCCCTGAGAATGCAGAATCGAATTGCAGGATCGCGCCATCGGCCGTTGGGACAAGTGACATGGTCGTGGTAGCACCGGACTATGTGTTCGCTTTTCGCTCCGAAGAGAAAGGAATACCTATTATAATGCCAAATCGTCAAGCAAGCTGCATCATCTCCGGCATTCTATGCCTTGCCTTGTTATTTGTTAGCTCAATCGTCAATACGGCCCGGGCCGCCGGGCCGGGCGGGAACCGGGAGAATCTCCAGCAGATTTTGATCGGCCCGATGGAGCCGGGTGACAATATCGCCGCCGGCGGGTGGCGGATGAAAGACTTCGTGATTACGCCCGCCGGCGATGTGACGCCGAAGCTTGGCCGAAGCGCCCTGGTCTTTGGGGCTAATGCCGAAGTTGCCGGGGCCAAAGGCGATTTTACCGTCCACGGTTCGCTGCCGGGCAAGGCCGAATCCCTCGGCGTCTGGGTATTTGTCGGGGACAACGCCAATATCGACAAGGCGGGCATTCAGGTGTATGACGCACAGGGCGAGGCACTGATGGCCTTGACCGAAACCGACTGGCAAGGGTGGAAGTGGATAGAGTTTGCCTGCGGCGATTTCAAGCAGTCGTATCCTCAACCGGACAAGAACGGCCTGGTGGATCAGCCCGTTCGCAGCGAGCATATCGTCTGGTTTGCAAAGGCCCCCGGCGCGACCAGGCTGATTGTCGATGGGATGCTTGCGAAGGTAGATCAAACACAGCTTCAGGGCGTGGACGACCTGACCATCGAAACGATCGCGCCGGATTCGGTGACGCCCGGTGGAGAAGTGGCCGCGAGCGTGCTTATGGTCAATTACACCGGCGAACCGATCCCCGTGAACCTGGACTATTCGTTCCAGAGGGATTCTTCGCTTTACTCGACTCCTCTGCCGGATACGGTATTCGGCTCCAACCATGCGCCGGGACTCAGGAGTTGGATAGTGGCCGACGGCGAAAAAATCGAGAATAATTCGCTCACCGACGGCAAGCGATGGACCGACGCCGGCACCGACTACAAAACGAACCATTTCACCGAGGCCTTTCAGTATGTGGAATTGGACAAAGTGCGCCGGATTACGAAGATGACCTGGCTGTCCGGCGATGCCAACCACACTTGGTTCGTGGACGTGGCCGTTTCGCCTGACGGCAAGATATTTACGCCGGTTGAGGGCCTGCAGAACGTCGATCACTTCAAGCAGTGGGGCTGGAAGGATTATCCCGTGCAATCGCCTTTCGAGGCGAAGGTGATTCGCTTCCGCTACCATACCGGCGATCCTCAGAAGAAGGTTCACGCGATTCGATTCCCCTGCGAGCTGGGCCTCTACGACGGCCTGGCCGACGAGACGATTGGGCTTCCGCAAGTCGGAGCGGTCCTGGACCGGGGCAGCATCGCCGCCGACGTCCCTGCCCGGTCGTTTCGCATGGTGCTGCTGCCGGCGAAGGTGAAACTTAGCGCCGGGACCTGCCTGTTCGGCGTGGACGCAGCCTGGCCCGGCAAGCGCAAGATGGCCTGCAGGCACGTCTTCACTGCCCTGGAGAGCGACCCGTCGCTGGTTTCTGCGGATTCGCGTTTCGCCCTCAACGCCGCACATTTCCCAATCGCGCCTAAGCTGCGGGACCTCGGCATCGGGTGGGTCCGTTTCGAGAACATGAAGTGGCCCTTCATTTCGCCCGAGCCGCACAAGTACGCCTTCGACGGCTCTGTCGCGCCGTGGCATGTCAGCACCGACGAAGTCTTCCAAACGTATCGCCGCAACGGCCTGAATGTCCTCAGCTACATGTTTCTCACGCCGCAGTGGGCATCCAGCGCACCGGACGGCGCCAAGCCGGACCGCGTGACGACGTTTCCGCCGAAGGACCTCTCGCTCTTCGGCGAATTCTGCTTTCAGGCAGCGGCGCGTTACGGCAATACCAAACATCCCGCCGACGTCCTGCTCAGCAACGATAAGAGATCCGGCCTGGGCCTGGTGCACTATTACGAGATGTGGAACGAGCCGGGGCTCAATCCGAAGGCGGATGCTGCATGGGGAGGCTGGTCGGCACCGCTCGATGAATACTACAAAATGATGCGCTACGGCGCAGAAGCCGTCAAGAAGGCCGATCCTACGGCCACGGTCACCACCGCCGGGTACGCGGGTATAAAACCTGATATTCTCAATCGCCTGCTGACGTACAAATATCCGGACGGCAAGCGTCCGCTCGATTTTGTCGAACTGATCAACGTGCATTACTACTCCGGCCTTGCCGAGCCGGAGGTCGCGACCGAAGACGGCAACGCGCGAATCGCCGGCGCAACGACCTTCCCGCAGGATATCGAGGAGCTGGTTGCCTGGCGTGATAAGCACGCGCCGAAGATGCCGATCTGGATGACCGAAACCGGTTACGATTCGGCAGGCCCGTTCGGCACGACCGAAAACATCCAGGCCGCCCGCCTGCCGCGCGTGGTGATGCTCTGCCTTGCCTTCGGCGTCGATAAGGTCTTCGTATATCGCGAGTCCGGCTCGACGCCGTCGATGCATGCCTGCTCCGGCTTGCTCAGGGATGATTTTACGGAAAAGCCCTCCTGGTTCACGTTCGGAACGCTCGTACGGCAGTTCAAGAACGTCGCCGGCGGCGCCGTGCGACTGCCGCACAAGAATGAAAATATCTGGCTGTTGAAATGGGATGACGGTGGTAAACCGCTGTTGACCGTATGGACCGTCGAGGGCCGAGCGAAACTGGGCCTGGAGCTGGGTCCCTGCAATGTCACCGACGCCTTCGGCGCCAAGTTCGATGTTGAGAATGCGGCTGACTTGGAGATCACGCCGTTTCCTTTGTATATCCGCAAAATGGATGCTAATCCCGGCTGGAGAAAGCTGCTCGACGACTACGACCGCGGGCAGATTGAGTTGAACAAGCGCCGGCAGCGCGCCCGCACATGCCGCAAATATCTTTACGACTTCGGAACGACCGACCGTCTCGGCGAATATCTGCTCGAAGGAATCAAATTCTCTTATACGCCCGTCTTGGCGACCGATACCTGGGACCCCGGCAGAGGATACGGATTCAGCGTCGCGGCCATGTCGAATGAGAATCGCGCCTGGGTCCGCTCGAAGCTCGAAGGCGACGGCTGCAGGCTGCGGGACGGCATCGAATTTCGCATTGGCGTCGAGCCCGGAAAATACCACCTGTCACTGAGTCTTGCTCCTTTCGAAGATACCGGCGTTGTTACTCTCAAAGGGCTTGCCGAATCGGCTGAGATGGTCCTGAGCAAGAAAACGGCTTTCGCCGAGACCGACCTTACTGTCACAAAGCCCGCAATACTCTCAATTTCCCACAAGGGCTACTGCGATCTTCGGTGGCTCAGTCTTGTCGAGATTCCGTAGCTCCCCGCGGCGTCGTTTTGCCCGCATCAACTCAGCCGGGCAAGGCCGAAACGTGCTCGTGCAGTTGGGCGTACGTGCAGGGGATAAGCTCCGATGCCCGCGCGTGAGCGAATGTCAGTTCCAGCATCTTCATCTCCGGGTCGAACTTCACAAGTGACCACGGATGCCATATGAGGGAAACAAAGGTCGTTTCCGTCTCGCCGGCCCTGTCCAGAAAGATCCTGTTGACCTCGAATTCATCGGTAGGCGTTTTGCAGAAGCTGCGCGGTATCGCTTCGGGGAAAGGCGCCGGCCACAGCGTCAGTCTTTTCGCTCCCCAGCCGTTGTGGTTCTTGAGCAGATTCTCGTGCCAGCCGTGCCCCGGAAGCTCCCACAGATTTGCGAATCCGTCGGCTGCATAGTTGAACGGCTCACGCAGCAAAGCGGGCATGGAATAGTCCGGCCCCCACAGAAGACTGCTGACATACTTGAATCCCGCTTCCCGAATCAGCCCCAGCACCTCGCCGTCGCCCCTGAGGGCATTATCGAATCCGCACCCCGGCCTGATGCCGACACAGGGCCGCTCGAACACCCGCTCGACAGTCTCCTTGCCCTTGAAGATTTCCATTCGTTTCTGGTCTGCCGAAACCGCCGAACCGCAGAATTCGTTGTCGCGCAGCATCTGATGACTGTAGGTATGCGAGGCGATTTCGAACAGCGGGTCGTCGAGCAGCTTGCGGTACTCGGCCGGATTGGCGTCGAGCGTCCTGCCAAGGATGAAGAACGTCGCCGGCATCTCGAACTGCTTGTGAACTTCTACAATCCTGCGACATGCCGCCAGACATCCCACCGATTCGGTGTCGTAGGCTGCGATGTAACGTGTCTTTCTCTGCCCGGCGCCTCCGGCTTGCGACGGCTCCGTCGGCAAAGACGCTGCGACGCCCCCGGCGATTGCGGCGCTTATGAAACCTCTTCTGGAAATCCTATGCACTTCGTTGCCCTGCCTTTCATGTGTCCATGAAAAATACAACATTAAACGTTTCTGCTTGTGCAGACGGGCGATGTCCCGGCGCATCATACCGGAGTTTAACACTCTGTGCAACAGCGACGCACAAATCTCGACGTCGCCTTTACCTGCCGAGAACTAATCAGCACAAAAAACTATTCGAGTCTTTTCCGTTGGAAGAGTATGATAGCCTGTGTAGAGCAGCGTAATAGGAATCAACGTACTCTTTCAACGGATCGATTTTTGTGCAGGAGTATATGCCGTGCGTTTCAAACTTGCCGTATTCACGACCATGATCGTATTGATAGCTGTCTCTTCGCTGCCTGTTCGGGCGGTTTCGGTCATTCGTGTGACCGCCGATGATGTACGCATATCGGAATCCTGCCGCATAGTGATTCCGCCGGGCACGGTCATCGAGGACAAAAACGGCAACGGCGTCATACAAGTCGTCGCCTCCGATATCGAAATCGATTTCGCCGAAGGTTCCCTCTTGCGAGGCTCGCCCAAAGGGCGAAGGCCCGATGAGTACGCCGGTTACGGCATTTGCATCCAGGACCAATCGAATGTTGCCGTTCGCGGCGCCCGGATAAGCGGCTTCTGGTGCGGTCTCTGGGCCGCCGGGGCCGATGGGCTCAAGCTCGAGACGGTTGACGCTTCGGATAACAGGCGGGCATATCTTAAATCGACTCCCATAGCCGAAGACGGCGGCGACTGGCTCTTCCCTCACAACAACGACGGCAACGAATGGCTGAAAGACTACGGAGCCGCAATCTACGTCGAGGATTCGAACAATGTCACGATACGCCGCTGCAAGGTGCATCACGGCCAGAACGCACTTTGCATCGACCGCGTCAATGACTCGAAAATATACGACAATGATTTCTCATTCAATTCCGGCTGGGGGATCGCAATGTGGCGGTCCAGCAGAAATATAATCACGCGCAACGCCTGCGATTTCTGCGTCCGAGGATACAGTCACGGCGTCTATAACCGGGGCCAGGACTCCGCAGGCATACTCATGTTTGAGCAGAACAACAAAAACGTCATCGCCGAGAACTCCGCCACCCACGGCGGCGACGGCTTCTTCGGATTCGCAGGCAGAGAGGCACTCGGCGAAGCGGGCAGCCATCCGCTCGAATGGTACAAACGCCGCGGAAACACCGGCAATCTGCTCATCAATAACGATTTCTCGTACACCCCCGCACACGGCATCGAGATGACCTTCTCTTTCGGCAACATATTCTACGGCAACCGCCTCGTCGCCAACGCAATCTGCGGAGTCTGGGGCGGCTACTCCCAGGATACCCTGATCGCGGCCAATCATATCGAGGCAAACGGCGAAATGGCCTACGGTCTTGAACGCGGCGGCATCAATATCGAACACGGCAAAGCCAACAGGATATTAGGCAACATATTCAAGGGCAATAAGTGCGGCGTGCATCTCTGGTGGGATGACGACGGCGATTTCGCTTCGAAACCCTGGGCTAAAGCAAACGGCGCCGAATCGACCGACAATACTATTGCCGGCAACACGTTCAGCGCCGATGTGCTCGCGTACCACTTTCGCGGCGACAGCCGGGTCAATCTCGGCCGCGATGTTTTTACCGGCGTAGAAGCGAAAATGCAGAAAGAAGACGCCGTCATAATCAAGGACGTTTCAGATTCCGCTGCCTCGCCGGTGAGAGAGCCAAAATACGAGGTTCTGGGCCGGACGCACCCGGTAGGGGCACGCAGCGGCCTGTACGGCAGGGAGAATATCGTGATGACATCGTGGGGACCGTGGGATCATCAATCGCCTCTCGTTCGCATAGTGCAGGATAACGGTGATTCCGTCCGGTACAGCCTCCACAAAATGCCGCCAGCGGCGAAAGTCACGGTCGAAGGACGCAATGTCAGCGGTCAACTGTCATCGTCTGTAAACCCGGCCCAGCCGGACGAATATACCGTCACTGCCGCAAAGCCCGGCATACACCCCTATCTGCTGCGCGTAGAAGCAGACGACTTCAAAGACCAAATCCGAGGCACGCTCAACTCAGTCGTTTGGGATGTGACATTCTTCAAATGGACCGCGGAGACAGACCCGCGCAAAAACATCGAGCAATGGAGGGCCCTTGCGGACGGCCCTTCAGCCGTTACCGCAAAGGCAAAACGCCTTGTATTCAGCTACGGATGGGGCGGGCCGAGCGACCAGAAAATCGCGGATAATATTACCACGGCCAAACTGGGCGGCGATTACTTTGGAATGATCGCTGCGACGCGCCTGCCGCTCTCGGCCGGCGACTGGAACTTCGAGATGCTGAGCGACGACGGTATCCGTCTGACCGCCGACGGCAAGGAGATTATCGACAACTGGACGTGGCATGGGCCTACTCGCAACGCCGGAACGCTCAGTTTACGAACAGACAAGACCGTTGAAGTCCGAGTCGAACATTTCGAAATCGACGGCTATGCGGTCCTCGAATTGAAGATTTCTCCCGAAGGCCCTTGAAGCGATTCTCGGCTGGGCTTGGCCCTCGCCGACGGTACTGGAGCGCATCACCGATATATTGGGATGCAGGCTTTTCGTTACTGTTTTGTGCAGTGCGGGGTCGATATATTGGGATGCAGCTTGACTGCCATGATTCTCTACTCCTAACCCCACATATTCCCTTGCCAAAGCCACAAAGCCCGCTGCCAAAACCACAAAGAGCAGTATAAGCTCTATCAGCTATAGCTGATAGAGGCTTCGTCGGAAGGCGGGGTGAGAAATCTTGAGGGTTTTTTCGGGGGGTGCGGGATTTTTCCTGCTTTTTTCTTCGGACTAATCCAGGGCGACAGAGGATCCGAGTCCTTAAGCGAGCCGGGATAAGGACTTATGTCCTGAGCATCCGCCCAGAATCGCAGGACCAAATCCGTCCGGTTCCTGCAGAATGTCTTCGTAAGCATGTATGTCATCTGCCTTCGGATATTCTTGGGCTCCTTCTTGAGGGATCGACACAGTTCCAGATCTGTGGTTTTTCCCTCGAGGATCAGCCTTGCGATGCGTTTCTGGGTCGGAGAAAGGGCATACCTCTCGCAAAGGACGTCAAACTGTCGCTTCGTCAGAAGCATTATCTCGCCCGAAATCCGGGCTCCCGAAAAAAACCAGGGTTACTATTATCAAACATCTCGCCCGCTCTTGGCCGCTCCTTCTGTTGCAATCTTCATTGAGGCGAGCGTATCACCACCCGCAACTATAACGGGGATTTCCGTCTCATCAAGGAAATCTCTTTTTTTTCGGGGAAACTCTTCATCGACTCGAAGTCGAATCCGAAAAACCGAATTGCGTCGCCTCGAATTCGAACTCGAAATGGCAATTCCCATGCCAGAGCGTGCGCCGGCTCTTGACCCTGTGTGTCGGAAAGGTCCATATCCCGAACTACGAATTACGCAGAGTTGTCAGGCGATCAGTTCGGCAGGAGCCACTGCTGGGCGAGCAACTCCAGGTCCACAGCATCGATAGTCGTGCTGAAGTCCATGTCCGCACCGTCGCACCAGTCCGGAGCCGAACACGTTCGGTCCCAGTATTCGCCGAACTCGCCCCAGTCACCGAAATCCACTTTGCAGTCATGGTTCAAATCGCCGCTGCAAGGAATCAACTCGATCACATCGTACAGATCAAACCGGGTAGGCTCGCCGCAGGTCGGCGTCGCGACTATATTCCACACGTCCTCGGCCGCCCCGCGAACATTGATTTGGCACGTAATAGTATTGGTATCGGTGACCACGACGTTCGTTGCGTGAATAGTCCTGGCCGCGTCATCCCGATAGACGACAAGCTCCGAATCGACATTGATCAAGTGGCGATCGCCGCCGGTCGAGTTCGTCTGGAACAGCTCGATCTCCTCGCCGTCGCTGTTCTCGAAATAGTCCAGAATCAGATGGTAATACCCTTCCGCCGGGAAGTTGAAGGCCATCGTTCCGTCGGTTTTATTCTGGGTGGGGTCGGTGGTTGCCGCAGTACGAATATCCGCATACTCCCCGACGAGTTGCCCGTCGATAGAAAGCGTGAAGCCTTCATCGCTGCTGACGCCGAAATGCCTGACTCCTGCGGATGGGGCATAGATGTATCCCGTAAAGCGCACCGCGAAGTTATCCGCCCCGATATTGAACGGCGACGCGAAGTTGGTTTCGTTGTTTGTGAACTCCCCGCGGGCGCCGGAGTTCCAAAGGTTGATTACCGGATGAACGGCGTATGTCGGGTCGTCAATGCCGCGACCAGGATCGTCCAGCAGCAACGTCGCTGCATTAATACGGTCGAATCCCTGTCCATAAGGGACATAAAGAGCATCGAAACCGATCTCGTCGGAGATACTTGTCAAGGCGACGGTCGCCTCGCATCCCGCATCGAAATTCTCCCCTCGCAGAATCAGAGTTCCAGTGCCGCTGTTACACATCGTATCGGGTACGTCCGTGATCGAACAGCCGCGGGTTCGAGTGATCCAGATAGAGTCGGACAATCCTGCAATAGGGCTGCCGGCGCCGTCAAGGGCCTGAAGTGTAATATAATGCGTCCCCAGAGAAATCGGAATGTTGACTGTAAAAGCATTGTTCTCGCCGAACTCCGAAAGTATCGGCTCGCCGTTCGCCGAGATGCCCGAAACGTAAGGCGGAGCAGTGCCCTTGAGGGTGATTACCGTCCCCGTTGTGTATATGTGGCTCAGCCGCGACAGAATCTCGAACTTCAGCGCCGGAACCTGCGGAAGTATATAAAGCCTTCGGTCGCGGACGTAGGCCTTGATTTCATTACGTCTGCCGTCACCGGCCCCGTCGGCGACGAGGGCGTCCGCCGCATCGTCAAGGAACTTGTCGAAAGCCGTGGGCGGATCCGATGTCCCGTAAGAACTCTGCCACGGCCCGTTGACCAGAACCGCAAAAAACTGCAGGTACATGTCTCGATATTTCGGAGTATTCAGGAACCGGAAAACCTCGGGGAACTCGCTGCTGTCCATAGAAAACAAACTCGTACTCGACCCGTCACCCGACCCGAGCGTAAAATCAATATCCCACGGCAGAAGATACCATTTGCCCTCCGGCAACGCGTAGTAGAACATGTTGTTCTTGCCTCGCGTATATCCGTAACTGTCCCAGTCGCCTACGGCGTGGCGGAGCCCCAGGACCGCAAGGAAATGCTGCGGATGAATGACTGATTCGATGGCGTCCTCATATCCCGGATCGGTAGGGGGAGTATTCATTTTTTCGGCGAAATTGAGCAAGTGATCCCATTCGTCGTTCTCCCTGTGAGACCTTTTCTCAAAGCCCCACCTGTATGTCTCCGGGATCAGCGGATGGTCGCTGTCGTACTTGAGGCCCTCGTCAAGCTCGGTATGTTCCGTTCCCCCTATAGAGTACTCGAAATAGTCGTCGATCTTGTGGATATAGCCGTCGTTATTGCTCGGGAACCACGCCTTAACGTACTCGCCATCTATTTTCTGGACGTCTTCGTAGGCGTAGTGGTTCACGCCGTTAATGACGGGCCGCACATATTCCTGCATCGAGTATTGCAGACCCATCTGGCGATAGAACCAGTAGGAAGCCCGTTCCTGGAGCGGGCCTCGGTTGCCTCCCTCGGTATTGTCGAGGTTGATTTCCTCCCGGCTACGGTATCGCTGGTCGGGATTGAATTCGAGCCTGTAGGCGTATCGCTCCGTGCTGGTCGGGTTGCGGCCAAAGCCGCTTCTGAGGAACGGGCTGCCCCGAAACCGGATGTGAGCATTGTAGAATACCTCTGTATTATTATAGACAAACGTGCAGTCCACAAGTTCGTTGGAAAGGTTCGGACGTGACGTGAAGGCGCTTATGACATCGTTTGAAAGCCAGATGCGATAATTCGCGAACTCGCTGTTGACCACGGCATCGCCGACCCGAACCAGGCACGTTCGCACAGGCGCCTCCGCTGTCGGCCCCAGCATCGTCGGGAATCGTGTCGATGTCGAACCGTCCGACGCCTCTATGTAGAAAGCTCGCATCGCACCTCCGCTTGTCGCCGGGATCGTGCCTGTGTATATCTTGTCGCCGGAAATATAATCGTTCCCCGAACCGTTATCCGTCATAGCGGCAGGCACGAATCCGCCGGTCCCTTCCGTACGGTAGTACAGCGTAACCGCTCCGACGCCGTCATTGTCCGTCACGCGGGCCGTTACGACAATCTGCTCGCCGCCTGCAGGCAGCACGGGCGAATGCTTGACATCGACTATTTCAGGCCCGCGGTTCGAAACATACGCGGTGTTCTGCAGACCCGGCGTGCCCAGGTTCATCGGCATTGTAAGTTCATACGAATAAGCCGGCCTCGGAGGCTGGATCGGAGAACGTTCGCGTGAAACACGCATCAATAGGTGCTTGCTTCCGCGAAGCCACTTGGCCCAGCCGATAAAAGTGACATTCCCTCCGTTGGCGATGGGGAATCCCTGGTTAATGCGATTGGCGCCGGGGTCGCCGTGGCCGGTTGCGATTACGTGCAGTGCCGCCGAGCCGGCATATGCCTCATCCGTAGTTATATATGATCGAGTATGGTTGCCGAGCATCTGCCAACTGGATGCGCCGTTTTCGAAGTTGCCGTTGGCCAGGCGGCTCGTGCCGGCGGCGACGAGCTGGAGATTGTCGAGCAGTATCTCGCCGCGGTTCAGCATCATCATATCGAAAACTGTCACTGCGTCGTGGGTGTACTTGGGGTCGCTGGTGTATATCGTATATGAAAACGGCTCCCACTCGGCCTTGTCGCTCTCGTCGCTGTCGGCCCAGGCATCGGGAGTATTGTTGTTGCTTCGCGGATCGCGCAGCTCCATACTGGTTCCCATCCCGTCGGCCCAGCTCGGCCATCGTCCGCCGTCGTAGTATGTCACCTCGTCTGCGGTCACGTAGTAAGTCGCCGGCAGGCCCGTGCACGGGTCCGTATCCTCGATTGGCAGAGACAGCCGCAGCCGCTCGCTGTGATCGTCGAGCTCGCCGTTATAAGGCCCGCAGAGATTCACCCCGATTGTCAAGTTGTCGTAAACCGTCTCCAGCAGGCTCGGGTCCTTGGCCACTACCAGATACCCGCCCGCCGGGATTTCGGTGACCTGGCTGGTATCGTTGAAGTCGTAACTGATCCCGTCCGTGAACGCCCAGCCTTCCAGCGGTATGGGATGTGCGCTCTTGTTGTAAAGCTCGACGTACTCGTACCGCTCGTCTCTGCTTCCGTGGTGGTACATTATCTCGTTGATTACGACGTCGCGAATCCAGGGTTGCGAATTCGCCGTGTTGCGCGTCGGGTAGCTCAGCGCCTCGAAATTGGCTGCGCCGTCCGGGTATCGCCCGAGTGTCACATCCGGCTCGACGAATCCGAAACGAACCGCATCGAGTACGCGAATCGCCGCCGGAACAACCCCGTCCGAGGCTAATGTCAGAAAGACAGTCTCCCCGGCGAAGCCCAGCCCGAAGTCGAAGCCGCTCGGCGGCGTGCCCTGCTCGACACTGTAAAACTCGCCGGGCTCCAGCACGACTGCCGGCAGCTTGAACCGAAGCAGCTCGAATCGACCTTCACTGACATAGACATTGCTCAAATCAACCGCCACAGGTCCCGGATTGTATATTTCCAGCCAGTCGTTGCCTGAGCCGGAATCGCTGTTGGTCAAAAGCTCGTTGATTAGGAGTCGAGCTGTCGGGTTTTCATCGACTATGTCCTCGGCGACAGCCGTGAGAATCACGCTCGAAACGCAGTCGGAACTGCTCGATAGCGATGAGTTATGGGCCTGCATCGCAAGTACGTTCGTCCCGGGAACCAGCAGGCCTATGTACTCGGTCAGATTGATATAGTCGGCAGGGGGGTCCGAAGACGGCCCGCCGCTGGCGCTGAATGCCGGAGGATTGCCGTCGATGTCATCGGAAGCGCCGACACGCACGCCGTTGAGGTAGAGTACGTACCCGTCGTCGTAGTGAACTTCAGCCTGTAATGAAGTCAGCGAACTGATCTGTGCGGGCGTCAGCTCGAAGTCGAGTCTTGAATAGACGGAAATATAACCGCCCCTCATGTCGGTAAGTTCAGTTCGTATCCACTGGCGTTCGTTGTCTTCGTCACTGTAACCGTAGCCGCTGGCGCCGTCGATCCAGTCGGTTGTGCCGGGGTCGTCGTTGAAGCCTATCTGCGCCCAGGCAATTGTGGCTTCGCCCCCGCCGCCCGGCGAAGGTTCTTCGTATCCCTTGAAGAATCGTCCCGGATGGCCTACGTTGATTAAATCCAGTTCGGTGGGCTCGCCTCCGACAACCTCGGAGACTTCCGGGCCGCCCGGCGTCCCCCCGATGTACTTGCTGGCCGCCCAGCTTGAGGCCTCTTCAGGATCGCCGCCGAGTTTGGCCAAAGTCAGCGAATGCCCTGTTCCGTCAGGAGAGTTCGGCCAGGGCCACGTGTCCTTGTAGCGAAGCGATATTATTATCTCGCCGGCATTGGTTGACAACTCAATTCGCTCTCCGTCGTTATCGAGTTTCCCCGAAGTGAAAGGACCGTAAACGCCGGTTATCCCATAGGCTGACTGGACTTCGCCGGGGTCTCGGGCAACGACGACGTATTCCTTCGCGCCCAAGGTGGTGCCGGGAAGGAATCGGAAATTGATGCCTTTAGTGAATGCGTAATTGCTGAGGTCCTCGACCACAGCCCGGTCGTTGTAAAGCTCGATAAATTCCAGGTTTTCATCGCCGTCGGGCGTTCCGTCCGCCTCGACCGGATGGTACATTATCTCGCTTATTACAAGGGCCTGACCCACTTGCGTTGTCCAGAGGACAATCAAGCATGCCATTGCCGACAGAACCCACAGGGCTCGCTTTCTTTCGTTCATGGGTGTACGGGTCCCTTCTCCTGAATACTCGGTCTGAAGTTCTGATTTCTTCCTGCTTTGTACAAAAAGTGAAAACACAATCTTCTACTTATAATACTATTATAATGATTTCTTGTGCGATTTCAAGGATAATTCCATTATAAAGGCCCTTCGGCGGCATGAAAAAGCGGACTTCTAAACGGACCCTGCGGCACATTTTAACCCTACTATATCGGCTGGGTACAGTAAATACTTGCTCTTGCCAGCGGTAATTATCGGCCTGTGCCGGCCCGACAGCACTGACAGATGCACATCGTGATACAAGCGCCAATATCCCAGGGGCGCTCTAATTGCTGCTCTGTCGAAGCGAAACAGGGATGCGCCGTGAACCTGAAATTCACGCTCCAATCAAAAAAAAGAACCGCTTCGGGACTCTGATGAAGCGGCTCTGTAAATGCTGTATTTGCACCGGATTACACATCATCTGGGCTCGAATCTAAGGCCGTCCAGGCCGGAACCGTCGGGCTTTGTCAACTGACATCTAAAGCTCCACCCGCCGGCGTGGTCGCCCACCTTCAGCATGAGCGTGTTGGCGCCCTTTCGAAGCTTGATGTTGCCTTCCCCGGTCGGCTCGCCGTTCATCCAGCCCTTGATATAGTCGTCCGCACTCCAGCGTATCCTCGCCTCCAGGTCGCCCGGCGAATCCACAATCGTGCGCAAATAGGCGCAGCAATAATCGATACCGCCGAAGGTTTTTTCCAGATTGATTCTGTTGTCGCCCTCGAACTCCGGCTGTATAACCTGCCAAACGATATCTTTCGCATCGGCATCGGTTTCCGGAGCGAACTCCTTGTCGAATACCGTCCTGCCGTCGTTAACGCTGGCGATCGTGTAAGGGCCGGCCCCTCTCCATGCGACGATAAAGCCCTTGTACCTGTCCATTTTCTTGATAACGTCTCTGGCCTGGTTGCGGATGCCGTCATTCGGCGCCTCGGCTATAACCTTATCGAGTGCCGCCTTGGCGCCTTCGGGGTCCTGCCAGCAATAAACGTTGGCCACCTTGACAATTGCCATATAGGCCTCGGGCTTGAGCGATTCGACCGTCGTATATTTCCAGCCCATATCGAGCGCCTCTGCCGTGCCTGCGTTGTGCAGGCCGCCGAGGATCAGCCGAATTTCCTCATCACGTGACGATAGTTTCAAGGCCTTGACATACGCACTCATTGGGTCGCGCATGAGAGAGGCCATGCGAATGTAGCTCCGAAGAGCGAGCAGTTTTTGCGTCGGATTACCGCTTGTCTGTGCGATTTGGTAAACCTGCTCGGCCGGTGCGGCGTTGGGCCATTCGCCCAGCGCGCGAATAGCCGCATCGCTGACTTCGGCATAACGTGAGTCCAAAGCAGCCTTGACCGCCTCAAAGGCTTGGTCGGTTGCCGGTCTTGATAGAAGCTTGAGGAGCACCGGCTTGGCGTCATTCGGCGCCTTGTTCAACACATCGATAACCGCCTGAGCCTGGCGGTCGCGATCTTCCATCTTGCTGAACATTATCACGACAGCCCTTTCGACAGCCGAGCGGTCGTCAGGGGCTTTCGCAGTAATCGCCAGCTTCACAATCACATCGAGGTTCTCCGGCGAGCCGATTCTTGCCATCGAGAGAATTGCCTCGCGGCGAACCGCTTCATCTTCGTCGGCCAGCGCCAGCTTCAGCAGTATCGAGAACGGCCCGGCCTTGCCTCGCTGCCCGATCGCCCGAATAACCTCGACCCGGCCGGCGGCGTCACCGGAGACAGCAGCATCGGCAATAGCCTTCTCTACACCATCGCCGGTGATGCGAAGCAGGCTCGCCCTGGCTACCTGCTTTTCTTGTTCGCTTCCGGTCGCCGCGGCCTCGGCCAGATGCCTCACGGCCTGCGGCGTTCCCAGACCGCCGAGGGCCTCCAGTGCCGCCAGACGTACGTTTTCATTCTCGTTACCCGTCATTTCGATTATGGCCGGGACAGCCGAGACATCGCCACGCTCGGCCAGGGATCGGACTATCAATTCCTGCCCGTCGGCAGGCAGAGATTTGGACAGACTCACGAACGTATCGGTCGTCTCTTTGCCTTTCATCAGCGCCATCATCGCAATAGCATTTCTGCGAAGGGCTGGATCATCGCCTTTGATAGCTTCGACGAGCAGGGCGGTTGCATTCTCGCCGCCGGCAGCGGCGAGCCCTCGCAGACCCGCCAGGCGGATGTGCTCGGGATACTTGCCTTTGTAGAATGCCTCGTAGAGCTCTACTGCTTGTCTGCTGTTGCCGTCCGCCGCGAATTTACCGGCGCAATCGAGCAGCGCTGAGTCTATCTCAAGCTGCAGTTCCTTATTCGCCGAGGTACGCTGTCGGCTCAAGGCTGTCAGAGCCTCTATGCCTCCGAAATGGCCGACTGCCCTGATTGCTGCTGTCGCTACATCCTTATCGGCATCGCCGACGAGTTTCAGAATATCCGGCAGGGCAGTGCTGTATTCGATTTGCACTAACGTATTGATAATCCCGGCCTTGAGCTTGCCGGAGGTCTTGTCCAACCCTCGGTGAAGGGCCTTTCCCGCCTCGCGAGTATCGATTCTGCCAAGGGCATACCTTGCCATATGAGATATTTCCGGGTCCGGCAGCATGGATTCGAGCTGCGCGACGCACCTGGCCGTGCCGATGGTCCGAAGCTGCCTGCAGAAAAATTGCCTGGCGTCGTTCGTCGTTGCCCCGGCCAGTGCCTCCATTAGCTTCGTCTCAACTTCTCTGCGAATCTCATCGTTCTTCGAGGCCATCGCCACCTGCTGCTCGACCCACCGCAAATCGACACCGCCGCTGCTGCCGTATTTATATGTCTTGAGGGTATCTATGTTCTTGAGCAGTTTCTCGGTCTCAACCACAGCCGCCGATGCCGCCGTAAAGCCCAGTGCTGCCGCCATTATGAGTATTGTTATTCGAATTTTCATCTTTCATTCCTTATATTCATGAGGACTCGGTTGATCGTATCTCAGACGCTCCACGGCTCGCGTTTTGTCCTGTCGAGCCAGCGGCTTGCCTCCGCGTCGCCGAGGATTTCCTCCTTCACCGGGTCCCATTTCAACGGCCTGTTGAGCCAGTAGGCTATGTTGCCGAGGTGGGATACGGTAGCGGTGCGGTGGGCTATTTCGATATCCCTGAATGGTTTCTGTCGGGTGCGGACGCAATGCAGGAAGTCGCCGAATATCCCGCCTTGGCCCTTGTAGTTCGGTATGTGCACGTTCGGCGGCGTCTCCTTCTTGCCGTTCTTGTCGCCTCTTTCCCCGATCTCTCCCTCGCTGCCCTTGAACGTCAATATGCCGCCCCATCCCCCGCCGTGGTAGATCTTAACGCCGTTCTCGAATACATACGTCAGATTCTTGATGTCTTTTCCGTCGGGCGGAATTATCTCGACCGGGCCTGTCCGATGCAGATTGCACCCGAAAAGTGCGCCGCCGAACGTATGGCAGCCCCAGTCGGTCATGCCGCCGCCCGAGTAGTCGCGGAAGGGCCTGAAGCCTCCCCTGATAAGGCTCGGATGGAAAGGCCGCCACGGTGCCGGGCCGAGCCACATCTCCCAATCGACGCCCGCAGGCGTCGGCTCGGCGGCGTAATCACAAGGCCCCGAAGGACCGCCCACGTTTACCCAGGCCTCCTGCACCTGCCCGATCCTGCCGCCGTATATCATTCGGTGGAACCAGTTGTAGTCCCCCCAGACACGCTGGCTCCCCCCGGAGAACACCCTGCCGAACTTGCGGGCGACGCTAACCATCGCCCGACCCTCCCGAATCGTCAGCGTCTCGGGCTTTTCACAATAGACATCCTTGCCGTGCTTCATCGCCTCTATGGAGATTATCGCGTGCCAGTGGTCGGGCGTGCCGATGAATATCACGTCGATATCATCCCTCGCGACGACATCGCGGAAATCCTTGTAGGTCTTGCAGTCCTTATTGTCGTACCTGCGGTTGACGCTCTCGGCGGCCTGCTTGAGGTGATCATCGACCACATCGCAAACGGCAACGACCCGCACATCGCCGAATCCCATGAAGCCGCCCATATCGCCGCGACCCTGCCCACCCATGCCTATGCACCCCATAACGATTCGGTCGTTCGCCCCGAACGCCCTGGCGTTGACAAAGGCGGGCAGACCGATAGTCGCCGCCGCACATCCGCGCAGAAAGCCGCGCCGCGTAGTTCCTTTTGCTGCCATAACATTATCTCCGTTAAGCTAAGTAAAGAACCTGCTTTATTAACTGTATTCAGCGAACCCGGCCCACTTGGCCCGGCCCACGCTCGAAACAGTATATCACACCCTCCACGGGAATTCACTATCCCATTCTTGCCGCGTTTATTACTCGACTGAAACCGCGAAAGGACGGCAAATGTCCGAAAATTCGGTCTGTGAAGAGACAATCTCGCCGGTTTTTGGGGTTTCTGGTTGACCTGTCGCAGGGGGGAGTAATATAGTCATTAGCAGTAGGGATTTTTCGCTATGTTACGCCCCAAGAGTCATCTGGTTCTGCTTTGTGCCTGGTCTCGCAGAAACACCTTCGGCCCGCTGCACCAGGTTCCCCTCGAAGCCCCTGCATATGGGCCCGGCAACCGGATAACCGGAGCAGGAGGCTTATTGCAGAATTACATACTCTACCCTGCAGGATTGTTGGAGCCGCCCCTTATCGTTACCTGCAAGACCGATTATCTGTTTCGCTCGCCTGTTTTCAGGTATCGAGGAAATCGAGAGGCTCGTATCTTTTATCGAGCACCGCTTGGCTTTCAATGCCAAGCCACCCATCCAGCACCGTGGCATAAACGCGGCGAAAATCGATGCCCATTTTCAGAGAGCCGTTCTGCAGGTCGGTCAGGCTCGGATGTCTGCCGCAAAGCCCGCCACTGACGGCGCCGCCGACCAGGAAGGCAGGCCCTGCTATTCCGTGGCCCGTGCCGCGACGCCCGTTTTCCTTGACTGTTCGTCCGAACTCGGTGAACGTCATCAGCAGCACGCGATCGAGCAGCTTGTCACGGCGGAGATCACCGACGAAGGCGGCAATAGACTCGGACAATTGCCCGACCAATGAACAGTGATTACCCTTCTGATTGGCGTGATTATCGAACCCGCCGATGCCCCCGCCGCCGATCTCGACGAAGAAGATTCGAATGCCGACCTCGGCGCGAATAAGCTGTGCCGCGGTGCGCAGGTCGCCGGCGAGCTTTGCAGCCGGGTAATCAGCCGAACCGCTTGCTCCGGCCAGGGCCGCTTCGATTCGCTTGCTGTTCGCATAGGCCTTCGCCCGGCATTGACGGACAAAATCCGGCAGGGATTCGTCACCTCCGGCGGTTCTTTTCTCAGATGCCGCGCCTGTCTGTCCGGGGATTTGCACAGCAACCATGTCACCGCTCGAACGAATCGACGGGACAATCACGCTGCCCGCATTGAGGGCGAATGGTCGTGCTATCGGTCCGACGAAAACCGCGGGCGCATCGACCCTACCGGCTGGGTATTCGTTATCGACGGCCCGGCCGAGCCAGCCTCGCTGACGATAAAGGTCTTCAGTATCGGCCGTATGCCGCATCCGCATCGCGTTCTCATGCGACTGGTCCGGATTCGGGCTGCCCACCCCCTGGACGATACTCAAATGTCCGGCCTTGTACAATCGCATGAAGCTTTCCATCCTGGGATGAAAACCGATGTAGGAATCGATTTTGTGCAGTTGATCTTGCGGCAGGCGAAGCGTCGGGCGGTTTCTCGCGTATTCGTCGTCGCCATAGGGAACCACCGTATTCAGCCCGTCATTGCCTCCGGATAGCTGAACGACCACGAGGATATTGCCGCTCTTGTCGCTGCGGCTTCCGCCGGACTCCGCTTTACTCGCAAGGGCCGCGCCGGTTACGTAAGAACCTGCTATAGAAACGCCCGCTGCGCCCCTGAGAAATTCTCGTCTCGTATAGTCCATCGATATGCCTCCCGAATCTAACAGAGGTTGTATTCTGCAAGCGAAGTTATGCGATAGGCGAACCGGCGAAGCTGCTCCTGCGGCTTGGCGCCGCCGGCTGCCTGTACAGTCTTAATTAATGTTTCACAATCCCCATCCGCCGCATCGTCGCCCAACAGCAAACCAACCAAAAACTCCGCCGCTGATTCAAGGCTCGATGCCCCGTGTTTTTGGGCTACAGCCCATGGGTCGAGTCTTTCGCCGTAAGGCTTTGAGCCTCCCAATAGCGACCACGCCAGGTTGCTCCGCCCGGCCATCGTCGCGCTGCTGATCCAGCCCCTGCCCCCGGGCCATCCCCGAATCGTCGGAGGGTGGTAGAGGTCCTGACCCAGCGCCGCGATATCCTCGGCCAGATGCGTCGTCGAGACCATGCCCTCGAATGCATTGACAATGCCAAGGGCAAAATCAACCGGACACTTGATGCGGCCTCGATACGCCGCCTGCGAGAAGAAAATGTTCGACCGCAGCATAGTTTCGACGACCTTGAGTATATTGTAATCCCCGGCAAAGGATTCAGCCAACGGTGCGATCAGCTTCGCATCGGGTTCCTGCCCTTCGCTGATGAAGTACTTGTACAGCTTCGTCACAATCGCCCTGGCAGCGGCATCTTGCTCCAGAACTATACGAACCACATCCTCGCCGGTGAAATTGCCGCTTTGCCCGAGGATACGCTTGACCCCGCCGTCATGTTCTCGCTCGATATAACGCACCTTTCCTCGCAGAACGAACCACCCCGTAAACGCCCTCGCCGCCTCGGATACATCGGTTTGAGAGCAGACCGCTGGGCCGACCGTAAAAGATTCGAGCATCGCCCCGGCGAAATTATCGTTCGGCATCGACTTTCGACTCGCCCCAGACCCAACCCCCAGCAGCACCGCAGGATCTCTGCAAACCGAGTTCAACATGCTCCGAAATGAACCCAGGGCTTCGCCTCGGAGAGCCCGAACGTACTGAAGCATCGCACCGGTGTTCTTTACGTTCTCGCCGTTGATTGCGAAATGCCCGTGCCAGAACAGCGTCATCTTCTCCAGAAGCGGATGCGGCGTCTGAATCATCCTCCGCACCCACCACGCCCGCAAATCATTCACCGACATTGCCGAGCCTTCGTACACCGCGTATTCGCGCTCGAACGCCTGTAAATCACCTTGCGGCTGGAGCAGCTTATCGATAGTCGGTCCGGGACCCTGCGAAAGAGCTTCCTGTAGCTGCGCCCAGTTCGCTCCGAACCCCGCACGGCGATACAAATGCCCAACACGCGCAAGGTCCCACGGCGCCGAAACGCTCGGCTTGTATTCCGACCACGCCCAGCCCGGGTCCTGTAGATCCTCGAGAGCCGCAATATGCGCCGCCTCTTCTCTTGATGCGTCCTTGGCACCCATCGGAAATATCCTTTCGATTCTTACTGAAGGTTCAGCCCAAGTTCGATACGGGCATTTGTCAGTCTGCCGTCCGTGCCTATACTGACCTTCAGACCCTTCGTGAGTTTGGTAAGGGCGATTAGCATATCGATACCCGCCTCGGATTCGGCCTGCGTCTTGCCCTTCTTGACCATATCGCCGCGCACAAGCGTCATGCGGTTGGCTTCCAGTATCGAAGCCAGTTGGCTGGAATCGATTTCAACCTCGCTGTGCGTCCCGGCCAGCGACGCAGGCGGGCTCTTCGTCTCTCGATTGAGTGCATCGACCAGGTCGCGAGCCAGACCGTCGGTAGAGCTTAGAACAAGATAATCCCCCGGCATGGCGATCGAGGGGCGGAAATTGAATCGCTGAGCAAGCTGGGCCTTGTTCTCCGCATCAGCCGAGGAGAAATACGCCACTGTGAACTTCGTCTCGCCTTGTGTGGGGCGGTCTATTATCAAGCCGGGCATCGCCTGCTGGCCCCGTGTGAAATTGACAAGCCCAATCGCCTTTTGCCAGGCCTCCTCGGCCACTGCCTTGAAACTCTCCGGGTTCCGCAGTCTGAAAACCGCCGCAAACGCAGGCAGCTCCACCGCCGGCCGCCCGATCGACGCATCGTACTGCTGCTCGGCCGCCACCAGCCGAATCTCAGGACCGGTTTCGGCCAGGACCTCGTTAGTAAGGTCGCGGCCGCTGAAGAATATCCCCATCATGTTCTCGAAGAAGATCAGCCCGCTCGTCCGCTCGGGAAAAAGCTCGTCTTTTGCTGCGTAAAACTCGTGCAGATCGCGGTACAAGCTCATTGCCGCCAGCCGACGCGGAACCGATAAATTCGGCATAACCCCCTGGTCGGACTTCTTCGGCAGGGCAAAGGCCGCCGAGCTTCCCGCACCGCCCACGTTGCCGTCCACGGAAGCATCGAGAATCAGTTTATCCTCTGCGGTATGCAGTCCGAAACCCAGCCGGCTCGAATTCTGAACCGCTTCGATGATTCCCGCAAACGCCAGTGCCGCAAGCGGATTGCCGGTCGATTTTTGCAGAAGCGAGCTAATCTCCGGAACGTATTTCAACAGAGTCATATCGGCAAAGACTATTGCCGCTGCATCCGCCCCCGCAGATCGGCGGGCGGACTGGTAGCCCGGTTTTGACGTGAGATTCTCGCTGCCGGACTTATCGCGAAGCTCAAGAACGGCTTTGAGTCCATCGAGACTGCTGGCGAAAACAAATCGCTTGCCGATTATCGTATGCGCCGACTTGCCGTCGAATGTCCACGCCGTAACATCTTTACCCGACTCAACTTCCCCCCCATAGCCGTTGCCGCGAGCTATATCCAGAAAGAATTCGTGGATCCGCCCCAGCATCTGCTCGTCCTCGGCATCGACTATCAGAACCACAATATCATCCGGACAAACCGCAAATGTAACGCCCCCGCCGGTAAGTTTCGCTATGCCCGTTCGCCAGTCCGCCTGCAATGTGGCCTCGACGAAACCGATAATACCCTGCAATTCGCTGAATTTCGGTGTCGAGGTCAGGTTCTTGTATGCCGGCAGAGCCGTTAAGGCCTTGGTCACCTTTTCCCCTGTAAAGAACTCCAGCAGGGCCTTCGGCCTGGCGATCTCAACCGAAATCACGGCATTTTTCGGGATACACTCCGCCGCCGAAGGTATCGCCCGGACCGGACTTTGCACCGCAAATAAAACTGAAAGCACCGCTGATAAAAATCCTGCGTATCTTCGATTCTTATGCCTTTCGCACTTGTAGAACATCTTCTTCTCCTGAAAAAAAAGAACATGGACATAAAGCAGGTTCCCGGCGAGCAAAGCGACCTGCATTTATACTGCGACGAAATCGCAATGCTTTGCTCTTCTCCTTGTACGCCCATGCCGGCCGAAAGGTTACAACAAAGCCTCCGGTAATCCCGGCTTATCGCCGCGGAGAATTACAAATCACGCCAATAGAAGCTCAGCATCGCAAGGAAAACCGCCGCTGCCGTAGGCAGGCCGTAGCCGAGACTCACACGCCACAGCGAAAAATCCGCAAATTCCTTCGTCTCGAAGAAATCGCCTTTTTCCGTTCTTGGCTTCGGTTGCCCCCCTGAAAGCCGGCTGAAAAAATCGCTCATCTGTTGCGAAAACTGCTCCATATCCTGCATATTGGCCGCCGCCTCAGCCTCTTCTTCGCTCTGCCGCCAACTCTGGCGAAGCTGCGTCGATACCGCCCGGCTGAGACTCACCGGCGAGAATTGCTCAAGAGAGAATATACTCAGGATAAAACTGATCGGATACCATAAGAAAACCAGGACAACTATCGCCAACAGAGACCTGCGCAAAAGAGTCCCGAACAGAAACCCGAGAGAAACAAGAAAAGTCTGCACAAGGCCGACGACAAAAAGAACGCTGATAATCCCATATACGCTTACCGAATCGGCCGCCACCGGACGATTGGCAAGGGTTATCACCAGAATCGCCGGCGCCATGACCACCAGGTAAACGCTCAAAACGACCACTACACGAGCCGACCATGTAGCCAGAAGATACTCCCAGCGGCTCACAGGACGACTCAGTATCCCGTCAGCAAGGGAATCGGCATGAGACCCGGAAACAGGGCTGACCCCCAGAACTGCAACAACGAAAAACCACGGAAACACAAGGTATGGAAACTGAAGCGATGCTATCAGCGGAGCATCCTGAAATCTGCCCCAGTTGCCGGTAGCCAGCAGCAAGGTCAGAAGGGCCGTGCCCCCCAGCCAGAGCCGAACCAGGCGACTCTTCCACAACGTCCCCAAATCGTGCCGGAGAATCGCCAGATAAGGCATCATCCGCGTGCCGGTTTTTGATATCTTAACGCCCGAATCCATGAGCCTCATCCTCTTGCAGCAACTGTAAATACGCATTCTCAGTCGCATTGTGACCAGAATTGACCGCCTGCAGCGAAACCTGGGAGCAGTCGATCAGTTTCAATACTTCCGCCAGCATGCCGGATCGGCTCCGGCCCTCGGCGACCCGAACCAGCAGTTCGTTCTCTCTCCCGAAGCGTATGCTCAGGCCATCCACGCCATCCAGCTCGCGAAACAGACGCTGAATCTCATCGTTGTTACCTTCTAACTCGAGACTGAAATCGTCGTGACGGAGACGGCGCTTCATGTCGCTCATCGAGCCGGTGAAGATCATTCGGCCCTCGTGCATTACCCCTATGTGGTCGCAAATCTGGTCGATGTCGCTCAGTATGTGAGTCGCCACGACCACTGTCTTGGTCTTGCCGAGTTCGCGGATCAGGTCCAGCGTGAATCGCCGAGCCGAAGGGTCCAGCCCCGCCGTCGGTTCGTCCCAGAGAAGCAAGGGAGGATCCGCAACCAGTGACGCCGCAATCCCGAGCCGGGTGCACATGCCCGTCGAAAAAGTCCCGATACGCTGTTCCGTCGCGCCGAGCAGCCCAACCGAACGAAGCAGCGCGGATATCCGAGGTTTGCGCACCTGCAGCGGCAGCCGAGACAGCTTGCCGACAAGATCCAGATACTCGATAGGCCGCTGGTTGGCCGGGAATTTCGGATTCGTCGGCAGAAAACCTATTTGACTGCGCACCCCCACCGCATTAGGACCGCACAACATCCCGAATACCTCGACACGACCGGCCGTCGGACGCTGAAGCCCGAGAAGAAGACGCAATGTAGTGGTCTTCCCGGCCCCGTTAGGCCCAAGCAAACCGAACACATAGCCCTTCGGAACATCGAGATTCATATCGTTGACCGCGATCAATCGCTGCCCGTAAATCTTCGTAAGATGCTCAGTGCGAATAGCCGGTTCCATAAAAAGTCCCTGCAATGATAATCAGGCCGTTGTCAATTCCGGCAAACAAAATCAACTCGGCAGCCGGCGCCGGGAATTGACCCTCAGCACAATACCAGACGACCGGCGTCTATGCAAGGATATTGAGTGCATTAGAGGCAGGCAGTCTCCAAACGCTCACCGCAATACCGAATTGTTCTTGGGCAGAATTACGGTGAATGTAGTACCTTGCCCTTCCTGGCTCTGGGCCGAGATGTGCCCGCCGTGGCGGTCCACTATCTGTTTGACTATCGAAAGTCCCAGTCCCGTACCGTCCTTCTCGCTTGCCTTGGCATTGCTGGCCCTGAAAAACTCCTCGAAGACATACGCGATTTCGTCTGCAGGTATGCCGATTCCGGTATCGACGAAGTCTATCCTGATGTCGCTGCCGCTATCCGCCGCTTCGAGATGCACAGTCTTACCCTGAGGGGTGTACTTAACTGCATTGAAGAGGAGATTCGTAACCATCTCTTTGATCGAGAATTGATCTCCGACAATTTGCCCCAGTGAAGGCGATACATTCGATGTCACTGTAATCGTTTTCTCCTTGGCCCTTGACGCAACGGCCTCCAGCGCCGCCGATATGACATCGCCCAGCGAGAAGGGCGCCATCTTCACCTGTCCGCTGAGCCTCATTTGGGTAAGATGCAGCAGTTCTTTCACGAAGGCGGTAAGCTGCTCGGTTCGGTTCTCGGCCCGGCCGAGAAACTCACCCTGTCTGTCGTTGAGAGGCCCTGTAGATTTATCCGAAGCTATGAAAAGGCAGCTTTTAATAGCCGCCAGGTGTCCCTTAATGTCGTGTGTTACGCGCGCGACATACTCATCTTTGATACGGTCTTTCTCCTTGAGCTTACTGTTGGCCTGCCTGAGGGCCTGCTCCTGCTTCTCAAGCTCGGCAAAGAAGAGGTTTTTCTGTGTGAAATTGATTTGCCTGGCCACGGCTTCGATAAAATCGAACATCTCTTTCGAAGACTTATCCTGCAAGATGTCCACATACAGCGCATCGACGGTTTCGCCGAGGTCGTTTACGCGAGCGGCGAATACGACGTGAGGCCTATGCGTATCGACTATAGTCAGGACCATGCTCTGGTCCGAATACAGACCGCTGCCTGCCATAACCGGCACATCGGTCTTGCGAACGGCATCGAGCACACGCTTTGAGAGGTGCAAGGTATATCCCTGAAGCGCCTCGTCTCCGGCTGTGCCGGCTCCCAGACTGCAGGCGAGTATCTCCGGAGAGTAGGCCCCGCCCCGGTCTGTGTCCGGATGGCAGGCCAGCCGTACAATGGCAACGAGCGTATCCAGCATCTCGGCAAGGCTAAGGCAGGCCCGGTAGTACAAGTCTGATGGGCGGGCAACCTTCAAGAGGTGGTTCGTAAATTCGTTCAGATGGCGCATAAGATCGGGAGACAGACTTGCAGCCTCACTTGCTCTGTATGGCACAATATCTTCCTCAAGACCCTTATCGACCACCGGCAGAGCAGTCCGAATCATTGTGCCCGATGTTGTTTGCCGGTCATCTTCTTCCTGAAGATGCAGTGTGAATGGATGTATGCTGACCTTCTGATCGGGGACAATCGCCTGTGCCTTGACACGCTGGCCTTCAACCATAATCCCGTTGTGACTTTCGAGGTCTTCGACGATCCATCGTCCAAACGGGTCTTGTGAGATTCTGGCGTGATGCCGGGATACATTGGCGTGATCGAGTATAACGTCGCAAGTTGCGCTTCGCCCCACCGTTACGCCCACCGGGTCGAGCGGAAGTTGTGAAGTCCCTGTCGGCCCGGATACGATCAGCATTGTCTTTGCCATTAGCTCAAACCTCCTGTTGAACATGCATCAGACACAGAAACCCCGGCAGGCCAATTGTCACAGCCTTCGGTGGTGATGTCAAGCCCGGTTTTCGTTTAGGAGCCGGCCGAAGACCGGCTGTGAAGGGCTGATAACGGGGGAATTGAATTATCCTGCAGGTCGGAGCAATTCTTCTCTCAGGCCTTTCTCGCAGGGCATATCCTCGGCGGTTCTTTTACAGCGGCCTTAACGATTGGAATTGATGGCGCTTTGCGGTTTTCGAGAACGGCGCGGCCAACGGCGGAATCTGGCAGATCAAACCTTGGACTACTCCATCTTGCATTACCGGTAAACTGGCTGTGCCGGTTTAATGCGCAACCGATTCTGCAGATTCGCCGAATCGATACGAACGATGGGAAAAATGAATTACTTTTTTTTGGCATTATCATGATTGACAAACGCCGCCGGACTTGTAATTATAGTGCCGGTACGAATGTTTGCTTCGTCACCGACAGTCTTTGTAGAGGTTCCCACGGAATATTCTGATGCCGGACAGCATTACCGGATTATTGAAAGACATCGGCAAACAGCAGTTTGCCGTCAGGACCGCCCAGAGGTCGTATCGCTCCGGGCCGGTAGAGATATTAGTGCATAAAAATCTTGTTCGCGCGCTTCCCCTTGTCGAGGGAGCTGCAGTTACCGGCAGGGTCCAGCGAGATAAGGGAAGGCTCAAGCTGGTTTCCATCGACTCGATAGGAGGCCTCTCGCCCAAGGAATTCGCCGAACGCCCGAACTTCACCGACTTCGTCGCAGTGGACCCCCAGGAAAGATTCGACCTCGGCGCCTCAGGCGTCGAAAGCATGCGCATAGTGGATCTCATCGCTCCCATCGGAAAAGGCACGCGCCAACTCATCGTCTCGCCCCCAAAAGCCGGAAAGACCGTACTCCTCGAACAGACAGTCCAGGCCATTCGCCGTTGTTCGCCGGAAACCCGAATAATCGTCCTGCTCGCCGACGAACGCCCGGAGGAAGTTACCCATTTCAGAAGAGCGACCGAGGGCGCCGAAATAGTCGCCAGCACAAGCGACCATACCGCCGACGAACACGCCGAACTCGCCGAACTCATGCTCGCTCACGTACAGACCGAACTCGAATGCGGCCGTGAAATAGTACTCATGATAGACAGCCTTACCAGACTCGGACGAGCATTCAACAACAGAAGAAAGCGAGGCAACGGCCGCAGAGGACATACTATGAGCGGCGGACTCGAAGCAGGCATCCTCGAAGTCCCGCGACGCCTCTTCGGACTGGCGCGAAACGTCGAGAACGGAGGCTCGGTTACCATAATAGCAACCTGCCTCATTGACACCGGCTCGCGAATGGATCAGCTTATCTTCGAAGAGTTCAAAGGGACCGGCAACAGCGAGATCGTCCTCGACCGAACACTCGCAGAAGCCAGAATCTTTCCTGCAATTGATATCCCAGCCAGCGGAACCAGAAAAGAAGCCGTACTATACGGCGAAAACGATATGAGGGGCCTGGCTACATTGCGGCGGGTACTCGCCGACTACAAGATCAGAGCCGCAATGGAATCTCTGTTTAAGCTCTTGAACAAATACCCAAATAACGCAGAATTCCTCGAAAAGATGTCTGCAGGAGGCTAAGCCGACTGTATTGACGTCACATCGCAACGGGGCATGAGACCGTGAACGGAAACGTCTTTGAGACGCATCGAAGACCGGATGACGGCAAAACCAGCATAACCTGACAACAAATCTGAACCGCCTCGAACGGGAGGTCTCCGTAAATGATAAATATGCACCCCAAACCAGGCATCTCAGGCAAGACTGCTGTCTTTGCCGTATTGGCCGTCGGCTCCTTGAATGTTCTCGCAGGTGACATCCGCTCGAATTATCAGCACGCACTGAACTTGTCGAAGACAACGGCCGGCAAAGTATTCAGACAAAGGGTCGGGCCCAACTGGTTCGCCGGCAACTCGAAGTTCTGGTATCGCAACGACCTGCCAGGCGGCGTGCGAGAGTTCATCCTGGTCGATGCCGAGAAGGGCACAAGGCAGTCGGCCTTCGACCATACGCGACTCGCAGAGGCCTTATCCGCAATCTTGCAGAGGAAAGTGGACCCCGGTCGAATCGATATCGGCAACCTCGATTTCGATCTGTCGGGTCCGACTATGAGCTTCTCCTGCGAAGGCAAACCCTTCACCTGCGACCTGCAGGATTACAAAATGCAGCAGGCCGATGGAAACAGCGTCCCGGATTCTTCGCTCAAATCAATAGGCCGAATTCGCCCAAGCAGGCGAACCGGCCCGGAGACTTCGATCACTTTCGTCAATCGAAGAGACAACGATATTGACATTTACTGGGTGAATCCCGAGCGTCAGCGGCAGCACTACGCAAACCTCAAGCCCGGCGATGAGCATCGCCAGCACACCTACACCGGTCACGTTTGGCTCGTCCTCGACGACCAGGACCGCACTCTCGGCGTATATGAAGCGACCGAAGAAGAAGACCTCGTAGTGATAGACTCTAACTCGCCCGTCGTCCTCCAGCCCAGGCGGCCCCGCCGATCACCTCAGTCCGACCGTTCGCCCGATGGAAAGTGGCGGGCGCTGATCGAAAATAATAACCTCATTCTCCGAAAGCTCGACGACCAAAGCGAAAGACCCATGACCGAAGACGGCACGCCCGAAGATTATTACGCCGCTCCGTTCTATTGGTCGCCCGACTCCCGCAAACTCGTGGTCCTGAAAACTAAAAAGGCAGACGAAAGGAAAGTCAACCTCATCGAATCGTCGCCCGAAGACCAGTTACAGCCCAGGCTCCACACGTTTACATACGCCAAACCGGGCGACAAGATAGACCAGCCCAGGCCCCATCTGTTCGATATTGAAAAGGCCGAAGAAATCGACGTCTCCGATGAACTGTTCGCCAATCCGTGGAGCATCTCGGATATTCGCTGGGCCCCGGATTCAAAGCGATTCACTTTCC
>JAFGCD010000120.1 GCA_016932835.1 Sedimentisphaerales bacterium | reverse complement strand
TTCCTTTTGCCCTCACTAAAATACGGGGCAAAAGAAAGAAAAATATTGCCTCGACTGCAAATCACTTTTATCGTACCACCTCCTTTACTCTTATATTGCGAGTTGCGCCTGCGAAACATTGTTTTTATCTTGTTTTGCTTATTATGCAATACATACTATGCGATGTCAACCAAAAAATTGGAAGATTCTCAATTTTTTTTGGAGCATTTTGGGCGAGGCTGCGGGACGGGGAAAATAGCTGTACGAAATTACGCGGGTGTCGGTCTTGCGTACGAGGTGCTGACATTGATTCAGGCCGTGAAACGACAACTTGTTGGGACTTGCAGGGATCTGCACAATCGTTGGGACGATTAGCGGGCGAAGTTGTGGTTGACGTATGGGCTTTGGGGCGGCTATTATTGTCAGATGGTGGTTTGGGGTGATGTAGTTTGCTGTAGGTGTGCCGGAGTTGTTGTTGTGTTTTTTTGGAGCAAACTGTTATGGGCGGTATGATTTTGGGGCTTTTGAGCGAGGATATGGCTTTTGGAGTCTTTGCGTTCTCGGCGATAGTCTGCTTGGGGTTGAGCTTTCTGACCGTTTGCCTGGTTAAACCTTTGGGCAATAAGCTGCTGTTACAAGGGATACTGGTCGCGTTGACTGCTTTTGTGTTTCTTGCGACGATGCCGAATGTTTCTCGGCTGGCGACTATTATGATGATAATGGCCGTTATCCTGGTTATTACGGGTTTGGTTTGCAGCGTGATTTCACATTTTTCTCGGCCTAAGGCTGGCGCATCGGCGTCGGGTGATTAGGCTGCGCCAAGGCATAAAGATTATCAGCAGGTCAGAGAATTGGCAGTGGGGGCCTGGTTATCTTGATGTTCGCGGCTGCCGGCAGATGGTGCAGGCTCCGGGATTGGCCGGGACGGGCTGAGGGCAGGGGACAGCTTACCAGTCAGATGACTTCTTTGAGGTTTGCGGGTGCTTTTCTGGTCAGTCCCTTGCAGCTTTCGCAGTGGCAGGCACCGATATGCCTCAAATGCGAGATTCCGGCGATCCTTTTTGTTTCGACGAGCTTTGCTCCCTTTGCCTCGACTTTTCTCAATGCGAGTTTTGCCTCTCTTTTGTTGTGTGAACCGACCGCATCTGTGACGAGGGTTACCTTTTTACCTCTCTGTAGGAGTCCGAGCGTCGTAGCTTTTACGGCCCCTTCGGCGGCCGAGCCGATGACGATGAATTCATTGGCCCGAAGCTCACTGAGAAGACGTTCGATGCGGGGTTCTTCAAAAGGATCGGAGCATCTTTTGTGGAGGATTACCTGATTGTACTGGCGGAGGAGATCTCTTGGCAGGTCGGTATGTCCGTCGGCGGGGAAGCTTATTCGGTTGCTTACGAGGGTGTAGCGGACTTTTTTCTGTCCGTTTGTTCCGTCGATGCAATATGTGTACTCACTGTCACCGTTGTTGTTCGGATGAACCTCCGCAAGCGAGATAATAGGAATGCCCCTGACCCTTGCCCAGGCCATGACCCTTCTGATGTGTCCCAGCACCCTGCGATGGTTCCTGATGCAGGTTTTTCCGTCCGCTACGAGAAAGTCTCTCTGTGTATCTACATCTATAAGAACCTGTTTGCGTCGCGTTCTAACCAATTGGAGAATCATCTTACTATGTCCTTCCTTGGCTTACGCGCATAAGTCCTGCTATTTATACGCCTGGGCCAATTGTCGGTTCATGTTTTTCTATCGAATAGTCTTGATGGTCACTTTAGCCGGCAGAAGGATGGGATACGTCTCAATAGGCATTAGAATCTCGCGGAAAGGGGGGTCTTGCGGTATAATCTTGTCGCAGGCTGTACGGTTTTATTGCTGTCTGAGGCTTACTTACCTGGTTTAACAGATGAGCAGGATATTAAAAGACTATCCGTCGGTGTCACTGAAGGCTGAAGATTTGGTTGGAACACTTGATTTTGGCGATATTTTCGGACGTGAGGGCCCCGTTCACATAGAGATCGGGTCGGGCAAAGGCACTTTTCTTGTAAGCCAGGCCGGGAATTTTGGTGACATCAATTTCCTGGGTATCGAATGGGCTCGGAAGTACTATCGGTATGCCGTTGACCGGATTGGCAGATGGGGGCTGGATAACGTCCGGATAATCCGGACGGATGCGGCCTCTTTTATTGCCGAATTTTTGGGCGATGAATCGGTTGAGTGCTTCCATATTTACTTTCCCGATCCCTGGCCGAAGAAGCGTCACCACAAGAGGCGTTTTTTGTGTGCGGGTAACTTCGAGCAGCTCTTGCGATGTCTTAAGGTCGGTGGTGAGATCAGAATTGCGACCGACCACGCCGAGTATTTCGAGGCCATACAGGAGACGATAGTGAGATTTGGCGACAGGGTCGAAGAGATTGCGTTGCCGGCGACGGCGGGCGCCATAGAGGGAGAAATTACGGGCACGAACTACGAGCGAAAATATATCAAGGACGAGCGGAGCATCAATACGATTGCGGTGCGGAAGATACGTTGAGGCTGTGGATTTTTTTAGGAGAAGCGACGTGTGCAATGCGAGATTAGCTGTGATTTGGATTCTGGCGGCTGTATCGACGGCCGGTTGTCTGAACGATTTTCAGGCGGGGCGGGTCGAAAAGGCGGGGGCGGGAGATCAAGGCAGGATTGCCGATAAGCCGCTGTTTCGCGATCCGGTGTATGACGGTGCGGCGGACCCGGTATTATGCTGGAATCGAAAGGAAGGCAAGTGGTTCATGTTCTATACGAATCGCCGGGCGAACATGCCCGATGCGGCGGGCGTGAGCTGGGTGCACGGGACTGCTATCGGGATAGCGGAATCATCGGATTGCGGGGCAAGCTGGAAATACCGCGGCACGGCGAAGATAGGATATGCCAAGGGCAATGATACGTATTGGGCGCCGGATGTTATCGAGCACGACGGGACGTATCACATGTATCTGACATACGTGCCGGGGATCTTCACGGACTGGAACGCATCGCGGGATATTCTGCACCTGACCAGTACGAACCTTCTGGAGTGGAAATACCGGTCCACGCTGGAGCTTTCTTCCGACAGGGTAATCGATGCGTGCGTGATGCGGCTTGGGGACGGGACGTGGCGGATGTGGTACAACAATGAGAAGGACCGCAAGTCGATATACTACGCCGACAGTGCGGATTTGTATGTGTGGCGCGATCGGGGCAAGGCGGTCGGGGCCAGGGGCGAGGGGCCGAAGGTCTTCAGGTGGAAGGGATATATATGGATGGTTGTGGATGTCTGGAGCGGACTGAGCGTGTATCGTTCGACGGATGCGCTGCAGTGGGAGCTGCAACAGGACAGGCTGCTTGAGAAGGCCGGCAGCGGGGCCGACGACCAGGTCAAAGGCGGGCATCCCGATGTGGTTGTCGGCGGTGAGCGGGCGTATCTTTTCTACTTCACGCATCCCGGCAGGCGCGGAGACAATGCGAATAAAGACGGGTACGAGCAGCGGCGAAGCAGTATTCAGGTTACAGAGCTTGAATTGAAAGACGGCTGGCTGGCTTGTGACCGTGATAAGCCGACGTATATACTGCTCCAAGAGCCTGAGAATACCCGCACCGATTGACGTGTTCTTAGGAGCTTCAGTGTGTCAGGGGCGGTTTTGCAGCAGGGGGGCGTATGTTTCGGGCATTCTGTGTCTTGGGGCGATTGACCTCCAGTGGCCGACCCAATCGAGGCCTTCGGTTTTGGCCAGGTCGATTTCGGCCCAGAAGACGCCTGTCTTGCCGTTGCTGTCGGCGAGGATTCTTCCCATCGGATCGATGATAAGGCTGTCACCGTCATAGACCGACGGGACCATATAGACGCCGTTGTCGCGTGCCCGGACGCGAAAGGTCGATTCGCCGTCGATGCAGCCTGCCTTGTCTGGGAATGTATTGCCCCAGGTCGGTGCGAAGATTATCTCTGCGCCCTTGAGGGCGAAGATAGATTCGGGTTCGGGGAAGAACCAGTCGTAGCATATCTGGATAGCTACCTTTCCGAAGTCTGTCTCAAATACGGGGTAGCTGTCGCCGGGTCGGACGCCCTGCTTCCATTCTTCGCGGGGCAGGTGCGTTTTGCGGTATTTGCCTGCGATTCTGCCTTGGCGGTCTATGAGGATGCCGGTGTTGTACACGATGCGGCCCGCTCTTTCGTTCAGGGTTGCGACGACCCATATATTGTTTCTTTTTGCGGCGTCGGCGAGTTTTGCGGAGGTTGGGCCGGGGACCGGTTCTGCGCGGTCGTGCAGGGAAGCCCGGGTCCCGACGGCCTCGACGGTCTCGCCGAGACAGACGATGTCGAGGGCGAGCCGGCCTGCGGCGTCGATCTGTTCGCACCAGAGCTGCAGATTCTTTTCCGGCGTGCTGCCTGAGGGGCGCAGATAGACTGTGCCGACCTTGACTTTTCGCGGGGCGGGCATTGGGGTGGGTTTGATTTCGATTTTCTTGAAGATGATTTTACCGCCTCGGGGCCACTTGACCTCGATGGAGATTCGGGCGGCATCGGCATCGTCCGGGGCGATGAGTGTATCCTTGAATTTGCCTTTGGTTTCATCAATGAAGGGGCCTTTGACAAGCATTCCTGCGGGGTGGAGGAATTTGCCGCCTTTCACCCAGGTTACGCGCACGAGGACGGATTGATACGGGGCCGGGATATTGCGAAATTCGCAGGCCGCCTCGACTGCGTATGCTTGGCCGGGGCGGATGCCCTTTATGTCCTGGGTGACGCCGCCGACTGCGTAAGGGTCTTTGCCTTGAATGATAAGGCCTTCATCGGCGCATCGAACAGTGCAGGCTGCGTTTTCCCATGCAGGCGTCCAGACGGACCACTGCCGGGGGGTGTCGGCTCCGGGTTCGGGACGGAAGTCGCCGTTCGAGATTAGAGAGCCGGAACCGGCACAGGCCGTAGCGGGGAAAACGGTCGAGAGGACAATGAACGATATTGCGGGCAGTATCTTTCGCATGGTCGGCTCCAGTTTCTGTTGTGTCGGTCAGGGTCGAGATCAGTCGGTCTTGAGATGTTTGATTGTGCTCCTTGCGAATTTCTTTATATCGTCGTCGTCGGCGTCTTTTAGAAGGGTGTCCAGGCGTGAGAGAAGCGGTCGCGCCTTTGAGCCTATGGCCTTTATTGCGGCGAGGTCGCAGAGGCGGACTTTCGGATTGCTGTCGTCGAGGGCGTCGGCAAGGACGGGCAGGGCGTTGTCGCAGCCGTTCCACTCGCATAGGGCCTGTGCTGCGGCTATGCGAACGATTGCGGCGTCGTCCTCGAGCATCGGCTTTAAGGCCCGGGCGGCGGATTCTTTGCTCTCGGCCGATTCGCAGCTTGTGTGCAGGCCGACGACGGCCCAGTAGCGGACGGCCGGGTATTTGTCCTTGAGCGCTTCGCTGTATTGCGGGATCGCTTTTTTGCCCTGTCCGTCGAGCGATTTGATTTTTCGGAGGCGTTCGAGCATTTCCCGGGGGATCTTGTTGCGCCAGTGGTCGGGGTCTTCGGTCGTCGAGGCGGGGAGCTTAGAGGCGGATTTGTCACCGGGCTTGAATGTCACTTCATCGCTGTCGTTGAAGCCGATGCGGCAGGCCTTTGCGCGGACGGACCATCCCGGTTCGAGCCATACGGATTTCGTGTAGAGCATCCAGGGGTTCTTTTTGGCGGGCCGCTCGATACGATATACGACCGAGGCGCCGGGGGTGGGCGAGGCGATGGCGATTCGGAGAGGTTTGCCGTCGGCGTCGGCGGCGGACCAATCGGCGGCTCGGAAGACGGGCGGGGCGGTTTTTTGGAATTTGCCGCCCGGGCGCTTGATTTCGTCGAATTCGCCTTCGGGCATCAGGCCTATATCGCCGGTATCTTCGGCCCATTTCTCATGTGCGGCGCGCATGCGCTGGAGGATTTTTTCGTACTTGCGTTTGCCGGCGAGGTTTTCGACTTCGTGGGGGTCCTGCCGGCAGTCGTACAGCTCTTCAACGGGCTTTGTCGGCTCGAAGTACTGAAGCCGGGGGCCCTTGAGTTTTCCTTCGGCGTTGAGGCGACGCATTTCCTGCATCGCGGGCATCTGGTCCATGTACTCGATTTCCTGGCCTCTGGTGACATACCACATGTAGTTGCGAATGTACTTGTATCTCTTGTCGCGGACGGCGCGGATGAGGTCGTATGTTTCGTCCATTCTGTCCCTTGCGGCGTAGATGTATTGCCTGGGCGGGGCCTTGTCGTGCCCGAGGAAGGCCTGGCCTTGGATGTGGGATGGGATTTTCAGGCCGGCCAGCGAGAGCATTGTCGGGGCGAAATCGATGAAGGCTACAAGATCGTCGTTTATAGAGCCGGGGCCGACGGCGTCGGGGTCGGCGGGCATTGCGAGCTTTCGCCATTTTTCGGGGACATGGATAATTAGCGGTACGCGGATGCCGGAATCGTAGATCCAGCGTTTGCCGCGGGGCAGGCCGCGACCGTGGTCGCCCCAGAACCAGACGATAGTATCCTCGGCCAGGCCGGCGTCTTCGAGCTCCTTCAGTGCGCTGCCGACCTGCCGGTCCATGAGGGTTATGACGTCATAGTACTGGGCGACGTCCTTGCGGACGATTTCGGTGTCGGGGTAGTAGGGGGGCAGCGGGGCTTTGGCGGGGTCGTGCTTTTTGTCGCCGAGTTTTGCGACGCGGTCGAGCATGCCCTTGCTGCGGTTGCGAATCTGGCTTTCGTGGGAGACCGTGAAATTGAAGACGGCGAAGAAGGGCTTGCCCTCGGGGCGGTTTTGCCAGTGGGCATTTTTGCCGTTCTGGTCCCAGGCCGAGGGCGGGGAGGCGAACTGGTAATCGGTTTTCGAATTGTTGGTGCAGTAGTAGCCGGCGGCGCGGAGGTATTCGGGGAAGCACCTGACGTATGCAGGCGGTACGCCATTGCATCGCATGTGGTGCGTGCCGATTGTTGTGGGGTACATTCCCGTTATTATGCCCGATCGCGTCGGCGCGCAGACGCCGGAGTGGGAATAGACGTTGTCGTAGCGGGTTCCGCGCGCGGCGAGTGCGTCGATGTTGGGGCTGACGGAGTACTTATCACCGTAGCAGCCAAGATCCGGGCTGATATCCTCGCAACTGAGCCAGAGAATGTTCGGCCTTTCGACCTTTTTTTTCGCTGCGAAGCAAGTGGGCGCAAGGACAACCGCCGCGGCGGCGCCTGCGGAAGTGCGGAGAAAAGTACGTCTGCTGATGGTTTTTACGGAACTGTTCATTCGCATCGCCTCCATTAGGAATCCATAGTTGCGGCGCAGGGCCATCTGTTCTTGCCTTGTTCTCGGCTGGGACTCGATGAACGACAGACCGGCCAGGCTCGATTATAGGCTTATGATAGAAAAGGGGCAACGCAAATCACAAATCAAGCCGGAACCATGAGATAGGGACGACGAGAAGTCCAATTTAACTGATAGGCCAAACAAAAGCCTTGTTCTCGATCTTCCTTGCGCAGCACTCGCTGCCAACCTTCCCGGCACGAATTGCTTGCTTGATTGCATTGTTCCATTCCGATTCCTTATATGTGGCAGGAATAGCAATTGTGGCGTGAACGCGAAGATCGGCCCACGTGGTTTTGCCGAGTTCACTCGCTGTCTCAAGAACTACGCGGAGAACCTCATCCGGATCAACGACTTCCTGCTCGGGTTGGTTTGGGAAAAGACAGCCTTCAATAAAACCCTTCTTCACAAACTTTCTTCGTGCCTTCACCATCGCGAGGTTCATCAGTTCCACCCCGTCCGGATACCGCGAGCCAAATATCAAGTGATACTTGGGCCACTTATGTTCATACTTCGCACGAATAGGGTAATTCAGAACATACTTGAACCATCTTTGGAGTTCAGCGGCGTAGCCACACGCAAGATTGTCAACGTTTTTCGTGTCTGGCTCCTCATCGGAAGAAAGAACCTCATTATATACTATTTGTTGCCAGTACGTTCCGCCCGCAATCCCATTCCAGCGACGAATAAGTTCATGGCTTGTTTGCAACGTACCATTAAGGATTACTTGTGTACGAAACGACTGCACTGCTCGCAAGAAACTCGCGCTCATGAAATTGATGAGTGTCTCAATACTTTGACCGGATCTTACCTTATTGTAAATTGGGGCAAGGTCATCAAAGAACAAGTCCATTGGCTTAAAAGGGTCGAGGTAAACAAAAACAGAATGTGTGAGCGAGAGTTTTTCTATCTCGCCCACATAGTCCCGGAAACTACCGAGGCGCGTCTCTACGGGAATCCCCAGTCCACATACGTTTTCTATTAACTGGTCATAAAGAGGCTTGTTCGCCTCAATGAAAAACGCAGTTACTTCGTAACCTTCCTGGCATAAAGGACGAAGGTGGTCTGCGATTATCAAGGGACTTCCCACCTGTCCGTCATCAAATTTACCTGGCCCTGCAAAACAGTCTACAACTAATATGGGTCTTCTCCGCACCTTTATCTTCTGCAGGTAGGGTTTGAGGTAGTAGTCAAGTATTAAGTCCTTGTACTTAGACCACCCCTTCTTTTCTCTGAAGAAATCACATATATTGTCCAATTGTTGTTGTTCTCCGCAAGTCAAAAAGTCTCTCTTTTGGCATATTATTCCATATGCGGTTGTCGAGTATTCTGCCGGTTTTCTTTTTGTTAATTCCGCCCCACTGTTTGAAGAAGAACGGGACGCCGGCATCGAGGCATTGGTCGCGGATGTCGGTTGCCCAATCCGGCTGCATAGGTCTTGCTCGCGGGCCTGACTCACCGCCTACGATTACCCAGTCGATGCCGTCGAGATCAATATCCGGGACCGGGCCTAAGAGCGGCTCGAAGGAAACGAACTTGATTGCGGCGTGCGTTTGTCGCAGGTCGTCCAGGCGAGAGAGATAGTCGGCGGTCTCGATTGTTACGCCCATCCAGGTATTTTCCGGCCAGGTGAGCCGGTTGTCTAACTCTCGCAATCGCTCGGAGCGTTTCGTGAGGACTTGAAATCGGTGATGCTCGGCTTTGGACATAACCTCGAAGACCTTGAATATGAAATCGGTGGGAACTTTTTTGTGAAATAGGTCGCTCATCGAGTTGACAAAGATCATTCTCGGTTTTTTCCAGTGCAGTGGTATGTCGAGGACATGGGGATGGAGCGTAACTCGGAAGCCGTTGCGGTAGTTGGGCTGGCCCATCGCCTTGAGGCGTTTCGCGAGGCGTTCAGCGTAACAGTTCTTGCAGCCGGGACTTATCTTTGTGCAGCCCGTGACGGGGTTCCAGGTTGATTCGGTCCATTCAATCTTCGATGCCTGCGCCATGTGCTCTCCATAACAGAAACGTATTAAGAATAACAAGAGGAGTCGCAGGCGACAAGGGATTTGTGGATTTCAGGCGGGTTCGTCCGGCGGTTCGAATTTGTATCCGATTTCGCGGATGGTGTGGATGAAGATCGGGTTGTGCGGGTCGGGCTCTATTTTTGCCCTTAAGGTTGTAACGAATCGGTCGATTGTTCGGGGGCCGGAGAATGAATCGTATCCCCAGACGGCGTTTAGGATGTCGGTGCGGGTGAGGGCGCGGCCTGTCTTCTGGGCGAAGTATTCGAGCAGCGCGAATTCCTTGGGCGAGAGGTCGGCCGGCTGGTTGTTGCAGGTCAGTTTCCTTGCGGTTATGTCGAGGCGGCAGTCGCCGAATTCGTAGATAGTTTGCTCTGCGTGCCTTCTTCGTCGCAGGAATGCGGCGGAGCGCGCGAGCAGCTCCTTAATGCTGAAGGGCTTTGTGACGTAGTCGTCGGCGCCGAGGTTGAGGCCGAGGATAATGTCGGATTCCTCGCCTTTTGCAGTGAGCATGATTATCGGCATTTCGAGATTCTCGTTGCGGAGGAGCCGGCAGATTTCGTAGCCGTTGATTTCGGGGAGCATTATGTCGAGAATGATGAGGTCGGGCTTGTGGTTCAGTGCGGCGTCGAGTCCGGCCTGGCCGTCGGAGGCGGTAATGACGGCGTATCCGGCGAACTCGAAGTTGTCGGCGAGGCCGCGGAGCATTGTGGCGTCATCTTCGATTATGAGAATTGTTTCCATGTTCGCGGTTTTCAAGTGACTGCGGGCAGCCTGACAGTGAATGTGCTTCCCCTGCCCGGGATGCTCCCGACGCAGATCGAGCCGTCGTGGGCGTCGATGATGAACTTTACGATTGCCAGGCCGAGGCCTGCTCCTTCGACCCGTCTGGAGAGGGTTCGGTCAACCTGGTAGAATCTCCTGAATATCTTGTTGACTTCACGTTTTGGGATGCCGATTCCGTTGTCGCTGACGCTGAATGCGACCGAGCCGTTGACGGCGAATACTTTCAGGGAGATCGTCCTGTCGTCACGGGAATACTTGCATGCGTTGTCCAGCAGGTTGATAATTGCGGTTACGATAGCATCGGCGTCGGCAGTGATGCGGGGCAGGCTAGGCTCGATGTCGATTGTCAATTCGCAGCGGCCTTTTTCAAGTTTGGTTCGGACGGCGTCGGCGGCGGTGCGGGCGATTTCGGCAGGGTCGGTCGGAACGATGTCGAAGGCGTGCTTGTTTCGCTCCATGCGGGAGAATGTGAGAAAGTTGTCGATGAGGCTCGTCAGCCGTTTGTTCTCCTTGCAGATAAGTTCGAGGTATTCCCTGGCCTGACCTGGGTCCTTGTAATTGCCTTCGAGGAGCGTGTCGGCGAGGACCCTCATCGAAGCCAGGGGTGTTTTGAGTTCATGGGTGACGGTTGCGATGAAGTCGTTCTTGAGGCGATTGAGCTTCATTTGCCTGCCCAGCACTCGCCCTGCAAGGCCGCCGACTCCCAGTATCAGGACGATAGTGAGCGTTCCTGCCCAGATATAGACCGCTGTTTTTCTTCTTGCGGCGCTTTTGAAGAGATTGTTGTCTTTCAGGAAGACGGCGATATCCCATCTTGGGAAGTATTTGTTGACGGGTGATTCGAGCAGAGGCCGGCGGCCGGCCGGGTCGGAGCCGACGACTTGGAAGCCCGTTTCATTGGTGAGACTGTAATCGAGGTCTTTCGGCATGCTGCGCGTCGAGTATATTTCGAAGAAAATGCGGAGGTTGTCTGCGTTGAAGACAATAAGGATCTTTGCGTTGGCGGAGTTAATGACGTATCCGAATAAATCGTTTTTCGGAGTTAAGGTGTGGGCGGTTTTTTCGGGCCAATCTTCGATTGCGGAGGCATTGGGGTATTTGGAAGCGAGGTCCATGGCGATGGTGTGGGCGGCGATGAGTTTGCGTGCGAACCTGATTTTGGCCGGTTCTATTCGGATGTTGGATTCGTCGGCGAGAGCGACGGCTTTCTTCAGCAGGAAGACGGTCGATGCCGTGGGTGCGACAGAGTCGGCGAGGGGAGACGAAGAATAGTCCGGCCCCGCATCCCAGTCAGTCAAATCTTCGAGGAATCGGTCGAGCAGTTGAGGGTAATCGTCGCATCCGGCGTTTTTGCAGATGGTCAGTTGGAGGAGGCGAAGCTGCATGACCATGTTCCGCTGGACGGCGTTGCGGGGTTTGGCGGTTCGGAGTATTTGGGCGCATTGTTCGAGGGCTTCGGCTGCGCTGCCTGCCTTGGCGAGGTTTCGCACGACGGCGGCCAGCAGTCGTAGTCTGGCGGTTTCGTCGCCGGTCTTGTCGGCTGCTGCGCGGTATTGGCCGGCGGCGGCGGCGTAATCTTTCTGCGTGAATTCGAGAGACGAAAGATTCCTGTCGAATTCGGCGACTTCTCCGGCGGTTTCTTCCATTAGGGGGTAGGCGAGCATGCCGTTTGCGTCGTAAACCAGTATTGCGTCGCCGTGGTCGTAGTCGCCCTTGCCGTAGTTCTTGGTTCGGACGAGGGCCTTGAGGAAGGCCTCGGGCGAATATTGAAGCGACTGCTGGGCGGGTATTTCGGTGAGCTTGAGCCAGATGTCTTCGTTGTATTCCTTCAGGATCGTGAGCGAGTTGCGGTAGGAATCGAGGAGCCGCTGGCGGATGGCGAGGCGCTCGTTCTGCACGGTCCTGTTCATGAACCAGAGCAGACAGACGGTGGGCAGGACGACCGCTGCGGCCAGCAGCAGCACTACCCACCGCATCTGTGCGTAACCTGTTTCGGCGATTGTTTTTCTGTTTGCGAGCATATATTTCACTTTGTGTCGGGCTGCTGTGCTGTTGTCGATTGCGAGGTCGGAACGGCGGCGCCCCCGGACGGGACGGGGACGACTTTTCTGAATTTCGAATTTTCGAGGAATTCGACGTGAGCATCGAGGAAAAGGACGTTGGTTCCGATATCCCGGGCGAGGAGTGTCTTGTCATAAGCGGCGACGATGTCAGGTTTGGCATCGGCGGCGGTCTTGCCTGCGGCAAGATAGGCAACATCTGTGAGCATCCAGTCTATGGTGGCCTTGTCTGCGAGATAGTCCCTCATTTGTCCGGGTGAGTCGGGGAATTTGTCGAGATGGTCGTTGGCGTAGAGGTGCATCGCGATTCCCAATTGCCTCATCCTTCCTGCAAGCTTGGCTCGGCGGTCGAGGGCGGCGGCGGAGACTGTGAGCCTTTCAGGGTGGCGCAACAGAGAGTAACGGAATTTTACTGCAAGGTTCTTCCTGTCGATTTCGAGCAACTGGAGTATTCCGACGCCGCCTTGGGCGGTTTTGAAGCCATAGACGGGATGTGCGGATTCCGCCTCGGCTGCGGTCACCGTCTCTTCCCTATCCATTCTCCACTTTTTGCCTGCTACGGTTATGAGATCATCCGGGGTGATCGAATCCCACTTGCGTTCGCCGATTTTCTCGAAGACTGTTGCGAAGCCGAGCAGGCCGGCTTCATGCGGTCCTGTGACTGCTATGACGTCGGCGCCCGATTGAAGGGCCCATTCGTTTCCCTGCTGCGAGCCTGCGGCGAGGATTTCTGCGGGGATCGTGACTTCAAGGGCCTTGTCAAGGTCGTAAACAATTTGGCTTTCGGGCTTGACGCCGAGATCGACATCGGCATTTGCGTGGAGGATAATCGGGAGGGTGACGGTCTTCGGCTCTGAGAAGGAGGACTCTGCGATGGAGACTGTCACTTTATTATTGGTGTTTGGTGGGACCTGCCTGGACCAGTAATAGATTTGTGTATCGCCGACGTTCGCGCTTGCAGTGGCCTGGCGGCTCTGTGCGGTGATGAGTGCGTTCTTTGGGAGCACGAGGAAGAATGTCTCGATGACAGTGCTGCCGAAGTGGTTCTGCATGTTGATTGTGCACGTTGCGGCTTCGGGATTTGGCTTGAGGTTCGTGAGGCTGTCGCTGCTCCAGCCGTAGTAGAACATCTGGCCCGGAGGCAGAGGCTCGGATGGCGTCCAGAAGATGTGGTAGAAGTTATTCTGGGTTTTGTCGGGGATGATGTCGATATTCATCTTGCGACCGGCGACATCGTAGAGGGTCTGGTCAGGGTCGCTTGTTCCCGAGAGGCGGATTCTCGTACCTGCGGGCTGGCCGGACGAATTGATGTAGTAGCCCATTCCTCCGGTGAGGAGGTGCATATCCGACGTCACGAAGTAGATGTGGGCGTTGGAGTAGAGCTGATTTGCGCCGGCTTCGGAGGAGATGGCTCCATACTTTCCGGCGACGAAGCGCAGAACATCCAGAGGCAATTGCTCGTAGAGATCGGATGAATACGCGGTTGGTTCTGGGGCGTTCAGTTTTGTGAGTCCAAGGGCTGCAAGCTGTTCGGCTGCCTTTTGGACAAGGATCTTCTCGTCGGGATGTTCGGCGATGATTTTATTCAGGTAATCCGCGGCGAGCTCGTGTTCGGCCTTTTTCAGGTAGCAGAGTGCGATTCGGTAGGCAGCCAGGGCGGCGGTGCGCCGGGCCTGGTCGGTTTCGAGAAGTATCTGCCGGTAGATTTTGATCGCGCCTTCGAGATCGCCTTCGATCTCCTCGGCGTATATTCCTTCCTGCAGGAGGACGCTCGCCGATCCGGCAAAGAGCGGTGCTGCCAGGATCAGTGCGGCCAGTAGAGGTATGATTGCAGCTTTCAGATTTCTCATTGTGTTGCTCCTATGTTAAAAGTCTACTCCAATTCTCACTATTTTTTTACGCAAGTACTTGCTAATACGAAGTTTGGGAAATCTTCAAAGAT
>JAFGCD010000119.1 GCA_016932835.1 Sedimentisphaerales bacterium | reverse complement strand
CGCCGACTGAAGGAAATAACGGCTGAAGCCGACGGCTTCGACCGATTCCGCCATCCGGCGGACTGAAGTATATTTTGGAAAGTGATGTAAAGCCTCTTTCCTTTGCGGGGCATAGCGGCGAAGATGCTCTTGCCCCTCTTCTGAATCAACGAAGCTTCCAACGAACTCCTCAAAGAGCTTTTCAAATCCACCCTTTGTGGTGGTCCCCGGCTCTTGGGAAGCCAGAGTCAGAACAACATCTAGTGCTTGCGGTCTTAATCCAAGTTGTCGTCGCAAATCCTGTACCACATCATTATAAACACGATATCCATCGGCAGTGCGACGCTTGCCGAGCTTTAGGCCAGGAAGAACGGTCTTCAAGCCTTGCTCCATGGTTGGTAGGGGCGGGCCCAGTCAAGATCTCGCCAATCGTATGAAGGCCGGACAACAATTGGTCTTCGGAGAGCAGATTGGATGGTTCGGCCCAGAAATTATCAAACGTCCCGATTGCGGACAGTTTCTGAAAGATTGCATTCAACTGCGCTGGCGGCTGAAGGAGTATTTCTATGCGGGCCAGATGGCCCGGCCACCCAAACTGGCCGGCAAAATCCCGAAAGTGACGGCGGACTGGCAGTGGCGAGGCGAGTGGCCTATTACTACCTCGGCGGTCATGACCGGAGCCTGGCAACTCCCACAGCAGAACAAGGTGATATTGTTATTTGCAAATGTCTCCGACCAAGGTCTGACTACGGACATCAAATTCAATCCGAAGGAGTACGGCCTTCCTAATAAGACGCTTAAAGTGACCAAGATCACGCCCAGCGCCCCTGAAGTCAAGTCGACCATTCAGGCAGTTGACCAACCTCAAATCGAATTTGCCCCCCGAACCGTCTTCGCGTGGGAACTAACCTCAGTATTGGACGATTAGCCCAAGGATTGGCCTCTCAAAAGCTTGCTGGCTCGTCAGCATCGAGCTATTCACAATTACAGTGGCTGTGTGTCAATCCCAAAGCTTCTCTAATCGCCCTGGTCTCTTTGCACAGGGCGACTATCGGCGTCTTGCTGGCGTGCCGCCAAGCTGCTGTAATGAAGTCTGACAATCCCTGATAGATGTCGATCCTCTGTTCCTCAGGCATGTGATAGTGCATGCCATCCTTAGTCAAGTTGCCCGGGACGAACTCCATAGGCGGTAAGCCCCATTTAGCAGCGATGGTCAACAATGACCTGCCCATCTCCCGGTACACGCTCGGCACGCAACCATCCGCCCATCTCGACTGGACCCAAACGAATTGAGACCGCTATGCGAAAGTCTCAAAGTAATTGCCTTGGACAGCACCGCTTCGAGATGTCCAAGTCGTTTACGACTTATCCTGCAGCTACGGCTGCCATTCCAACGACAGTCTGACGCCCCAAACCCTGGCACTGCCAGCTCAAACATCTTGCTGAGCTTCTTTGCCAACTGACATTCAAGCTCTCGCCCTCCTTCAATGGTAATTGCACCGAGCATCTCCGCCTTGACCGAGAGATAGTCAATATGCCATCGCAAAGCCTTTTTCTTCCTGTTGTGGCGTTCCAATCGCGCCGATAAATTCCGCTGCGCACTTCCAACATAGAAGTACACGCCCCGACGAAACCGAAATTGGCCCAACCGGCCTACACGAATCACCTGGTCTTCCGCCACATACAGTACCGCAATATATACCCCACTATCCAAACCGCCCTTATCCTGCAACGAGTTCCTCACTCATCCATCCCCCTATGGGCCACTGCATCCTCATCAACCCAGTCCTCTTCTTACATCTGCAAGCGACACCCTGCTGCCACACTTCAGACATTTGCCTTTGTCATCAAACCCAGCTTTCTCCATCGTACCTGTGGGGCTAATCTTCTCCCACAATGCGTGCAAGGCCCTGAATACAGCCGCCGGCGTATGAGAATCATCATGCAGGTATTTTTCCAGAATCTCAAAGGCTTGCTGGGGCGTCGGTTTCATCTTTACATCGAGCCATTTGTCCAGCTCTACCGCTTCTTTGTGCCTTCCATTCAAGTTATCTTCGTCATTCAGATGTATTTCGTTGGCGTCCCGGACAAGCTGCAAATCCTCTTGGTCAGCGCTGATCGTTCTGCTTTTGGACGACAGCGGCAGTATGGCCGACAACATGCCCACGGCATCTGCCGCCAAGTACAAGTATGTTGCGCAGTACTGCGGCCTTATTCTCGACGACCTCGTGGTTCGGTGTACCGAAGTTAAAGGTGATAATTCGGTTATCAAGCCGAGGTATTACTTCTGCGTGCTCCTCTATGGTAGCAGTGTCCAGCTTTGGGGTAGACCCGAAATGGATATCAAGGAAGCTGCGGAACTCTTCGCCAATTCGGGCAACACTCTTGGCTTGGGAGGCCATCTCGGTGGCACGGACACGCAGAAGGCCCTGCAGGAGGCTTATGATCGCCTCACGGATATTCTGGCAGGTGGAAGATTCGCGGACTCCTTTCCGCCCATGGTCTTTCACCTGACCGACGGCATGAGCCACACAGATGCGAGCAAGGCTGCCGAGCAGATCAAGCAACTTTCTACCGAAGACGGCAATGTGCTTCTGGTCAACGCCTACATTGGGACGCAGACCAGCCTCAACTATAGAAGCCCTGATGACTTCCCCGGCTACCTTGATGTCTCGGAGGTCGGATCGAGTGAAGACAACGTAAGGCTGTTCAACATGAGCAGCGAGACACCGGAGACCATCGAGACAAACCTCAAGGCCGATGGCATATTCCCGCAGTTTCGCTCGGGCTCCAGGCTGTTCTTCGACGTTCGCACTAAGGACATGCTCAAGAATGTCATTCAGGTCGTCGGCAGCACAGAATCAAGGATGGAGAAGTAGCCGCCATGACTGATAACGGTACCACAATACCAGGCATGTACACCGCCATAACAGTCGTTTCAGAAATGCTTTTTGGCGAAGACAAAAAGGATCAAGACCGGGCTCGATGGTTCGAGCCCGGTCAGATCGCTTGCGACTGCGATGGAGTTTCCTCCTCCCCATACTCCCAGAGAGCAGCGGAACTGGTCGCCAACTTCGCCCCAGTCTTGTTTGGCGACAATGACCACAGCAGGCTCACCCTGATATGTGACCTGCTCACCGCCCTCCGTCAGGAGAGCCAACAGAACTGCAATATTAGCCTGCCCAAAGACACACCTGTCTCAATGCAGCCGATGCTTACCAGGGTAATCCAACAGAAGCTGGCTGCTTCCTTTCAGACAACCATGGTTGCCGCCCAGTTCATTTCCCGTGAGAAGTCGGTTATCGCTCACGTGATAAGGTGCGGAGATTCAGCTTTCTTTGCCTCGTCTCCAGAAGGCGACTTACTGTCATCATCTCTTTCATTCATAAAAAAGCCGGAAAGTTCACGCAAGGCCGCCGTCCGGCAGTATGGTTCGTCCCTTACGGAAAATCACATTACCTTCGGACCCGGCGACGAGATACTCGTTCAAGTCGAAGGGCTGCTATCACAACACAGTTCTCTGGCCTCAAGGGCAGGCATAAGACCCGAACACCAAGAGAACTGGCTGGTATGCTCTGCCATTGACAGCTGCCACAGCGATGGCGATTCTTACCAGCGTAACATCTTAGAACTGACCGCTCTTCGCCTCAAACGTGGAGACTTGCTGCTTGTTCCCAAGTTCCTCTATGGCGCACAGCTAACCAGCGAAAGCCGACAGTACAGGGTCTTGCGTTTTTCCACAACAATGAGATCTCTTCCCCCAACTAATGGCTCACCTCCAATCAGCAGCTTCGGTAAGCGCGGATCAGCGACAATGGTTCTGCCGGACCATTTCTATCGCGGCCGTTACGACTCGTACCAAGACAGCTTTCCGGTTGGGACAGAATTTGTCCTCTGCAGCGATGGGTTCTATAGCAGTTTCGCAGATTGGCAGGAGCTTTGGACATGGCTTACCGAGAACGCCAACAGGCTAAGCCATGAGGAGGAGAGAAAAGCCGTTCTGCGAGAGCTGCACACGCAACTACACAACAAAAACGGCGACGATGATATTTCCTTTGTATGGGTTAGGCCCAGAACACCTAAGTTGCCGGCTTCGGAGTGTTCTGAGCCTAACATGGAGCGGATATGATATGCCAGCAGTAGTAGTTGAAAAATGGCTTCACAGCGGCCTGAATGCAATCATATTCCGGGTCTCGCTCAAGCCAGCAGAACACAGCCTCTTGAAGGGAAAGCCTCTTTCATCCTGTAAAAGGCAGGCTGAAGCCTTTTTCCTCATCGACGATAGCGGCAACTGGTGGATCCTGAAGAAATTCCACAACCCCCGTAACCTGGACTACAGGTACCTGACGAAAGTCGCTTCTCTGTTGCCGAAGCATGAGGGTCTTGCCTGCGGAAATGAAAGATACATACTATCACGCGGCTCACTTCGTAAGACCTTAGGCTGCCACTACAGCAGGAAACTTGACTACTGGCTTGACGGCACTGTCTTAATGCCCAGAACTAACGGCATTGACTGGGCTGCTTTGGCAGATGAGATACGCGACGGCACCATGCAACTGAGTGAATTGCAGCGTTTATCCCTTTGCAGAAAGCTCACCAAGTTGGTCGAGCTTCTTGAAGCCAACCTATGCTGTCATCGGGATCTATCGTGCGGCAACGTTTTCATCGATCATCACACCTGGGAAGTCTATCTCATCGATTTTGACAGTCTTTATCATCCAAGCCTGAGGATTCCTAAGGCTACGACTTGTGGCACTGCAGGATACATTCCTCATCTTGCCTGGAACAATGGCAAGCTCGACGCGCGCAGGAGCTGGTGCCAGCACGTTGACCGCTTTGCCCTGGCCCTGCTTAATACGGAATTCCTGCTGGTCAGGCCCGGATTCAAGATAACAGACGAAGGCGGCATATTTGACCAGGATGAGCTGAGGAAACAGGGCGGAAAAGGCATTAACTCAGTGATGAGGACGCTCAAATCGAAGTATCCGTATGCTGCCCAGCTTCTTGATGCCGCCATCCATAGCTCAAGTTTCTCAGACTGCCCTTCGCCGCACGACTGGAACAGCTTCTACAACACGGTCCCGGGCCTGATATTCAAACCGCCGAGTCCCAGCGATATATCGCGAGTGACTCCAGAAGACTTGGCCAAGAAACTCGCTCGATGCAAACCTGCAATGCCACCGTGGCCAGCGCCGAGCTTGGATGAGATGACATCTAAAACAAGGTGCACTCCGAGAACCAGGAGGAGTCAGCGTTCCTATTTTGATTTCCTCTCAAACCAATGGAAGAAAGTCAACGGCATTTGGAGGATAGAATCATGATCTTCCTTAGTAATCCATTGTTCCTGCCTCTCGTGTTGATCATATGGGCCGCAGATGCTTGGCTGCTCCTGGCGACCATCAGGCTAATCCTTCGAGAATCGAGCCTCAGCAGTCAAAGCCCGTTCTGCACAGCGATCAGTCGACTTACGGACCCGTTGCTCCAGTTCGTGAATAGCCGATTGTCCCGCCTGTTCAGGAAGGGCAAGCCATTACCCTCGTGGCTGTTGTGGCTTATCGTCATCCTATCGACCCTCACAATACGGCAGATATTGATAATGATAGTAGCAGCGTAAAGTTGCTAAATCAGTGAAAAGAGCCTATCCCCCGTCTTCTGCTGATCCTTGATTTTAGCCAGAAAACGCCGATTTCATGTACAACTGATTCAATGCCTCTTGCGTACGTTGCTCGTGGGCGTCCCCACTCAGCAAGAATGCCGCAAGTCAAAGCTACTATTCAAACATTATCGTAGTAGGTCTTTGTATTCTTCCCTATACGGACACCAAGAGTTGTTGCAGTTAATACCAGGAATTTGCGGCGATTCATATTCTACTCGTAATTCAAATGATTGACTAAGTTCTTGCCAGAGTCCAACAGTGGTATTTGGTGGTGCTCAATTTTCTCTCATAAGGATCAATGTGGCCTTACGAACACTGAAGCTGTCCTGGCCCGAAAAAACAAGGTATAGCTCACATCCATCCCCACTCATCCATTTGGTCGGAAAGTCACCGTGTTCGCCGGGACCGACATCCCATTTCTCCGTGTAGAATACCGTTGACCAGGGACCCCAAGGTTCCGGTGCATCGTACACACCGAAGCCACCTTCAAATCGGGTGTCGCCACGGTCGGGGCTACCCTTCGGCGCTGGGATTTGCTGCCACCAAAGATAGCGACCCAGGGCCGCATTATAGGTCATCGCAGATCGAAGACATCCGTCCGTGTGCCGGAATGCTGCTCCCCGGGCTTCGAAATCGCTTGTCCAGGCCGGTCGTCCACTCTTGTCAATTCGCTCAAAGAACTCCCAAGCTTCTCGCTCGATGATTCGGTTCTTATGCACCCGTAATAGTATGAAGCGGTCCGCGGGGCTATCGGCGAGCCCGTTGTCGTGTGAGTAAGAATACACATAGTCATCCCGAGCCTGATCGTTGTCTTTCCCGAAATTGACAAAGCCCATCAGGCCGAATTGCGGGAACTTCCAGTCCGCAAAGCTCCACGTTCGAGCATGGTCGCCAGACCAGGCAAGCTGGGCTTGGCCTCCCCGTTGATCGGCGTGTCCGATCCACAGATACAGCACACCTTCAACCGAGATTAGCCCCCACCCCTTACGCCCTGAACGCCCACTCCCGAGCTGTTCAGCCTCTGACCGGATGTTCGTTCCCTTGAAGCCATCAGCTCCTCCGACAATGCGTGCAAATCCCATGCTCAACTTCTCTGACGTCTTCGGCTCGAAACCCCAACCGTCTCCCCAAGTAATGTACAACGCATCATCGTCTGCCCACGTGATCGGGAGATTATCGCTCCCCGTTGCCTTGCGAACAATTGTATCGACCGGAGCCCAAACCATTTGTTTAATTACCGGACTGGGCGGATAAGGAGGCGCCGCCAATGCTGTTGAGTAAACAAGAACGCATAGTGGAATGTTCAAAACCAAGTAACTCACCCTGACATACAGTAATTCGGTCGCCCTCATTACTACAAACTTCAAGAAATCACATCGTTTCCTTTCGGGTCTTTTGTCAAAAAGACCCGTTTCAGGCCTTCGATGCTACTACTATTTGTCGAGGAGTTCAACATTCTGATAGTCTCAACCGGTACTGAGTAAAGCATCAAGACCGTCG
>JAFGCD010000118.1 GCA_016932835.1 Sedimentisphaerales bacterium | reverse complement strand
TCTCCTTGAGTTCTGTTGGAAAAACCGTTCAAAACACACTCAAGGAGGCTCTATGCACATCCCGTGCCAAAACGGGTAATCGCGTGAATACGAGTCCTTGAAATCGTAGGGCAGCATGGTTATGATGCCAATTGTACAGTGGGCATATCTGTTAAGAATGAGTGCCATGAGATCAAAAGTTTTATTAAGTCTGCGTGTTGTAATTCTGGTCGTGGCGATCGTATCTTGCACCACTGCGGGCGCACAGCGGCAGATGGAGTACCTCGGGCGAGGCGTTGTTGCGGTTAATCAAGGCGGCGGGAAAGTGTATGTCGGGTGGCGTTTGCTTGCCACGGATATGGAGGAGGTTGCCTTCAATCTGTACCGTTCTGCCAACGGGAGTGAAGCGGTAAGGCTGAATGATGTGCCGTTAAAAGATTCGACGAATTTCATAGATGGTATGGCCGATGCTGCAAAATCGAATTCCTATTTCGTCAGAGCGGTACTCAAGGGCGAAGAGCATGGGGCGAGCAAGTCTTTCAATCTGCCTGCCGATGCACCGGCAGGGCAGTACCTTGCGGTACCGCTTCGTACGCCGCAGGGATACACGCCTAACGATGCATCGGTAGGGGATCTTGACGGTGACGGTGAATATGAGATTGTAATTCACCAGTCGTCGAGAGGCCGCGACAATTCGCAGGCAGGTAGAACAGGCCGGCCGATATTCGAGGCCTATAAACTCGACGGGACGTTTCTCTGGCGAATCAATCTCGGCAGGAATATTCGCGAAGGGGCACACTATACCCAGTTCATGGTATATGACCTCGACGGCGACGGCAGGGCGGAGTTCGCGTGCAAAACAGCCGACGGCACCATCGACGGAAAGGGCAAGGTCATCGGTGACGGCGACGCGGATTATCGCAACACAAGGGGTTACGTTCTTGAAGGCCCTGAGTTTCTGACGATATTTGACGGGCTGACCGGTGAAGCAATAGCCACTGCCGATTACATTCCGCCGAGGGGCAGAGTTCGCGACTGGGGCGATGACACCGGCAACCGGGTGGACCGCTTTCTGGGGTGCATTGCGTATCTCGACGGCGAGAGGCCGAGTCTTGTCATGTGTCGGGGCTACTATACCAGGACCGTACTGGCTGCCTGGAATTTCAGGGACGGCAAGCTGACAAATCTATGGACGTTCGACAGCAGTGATGGTACGCCGGGCAATAAGGCATACGCCGGCCAGGGTAATCATGGTCTCAGCGTCGCCGATGTGGATGGCGACGGCCGGGACGAGATCATTTACGGCGCCTGCGCGATTGACCACGACGGCAAAGGGCTCTATTCCACGGGGCTTGGACACGGCGATGCGATGCACCTCTGCGATATCGATCCTGATCGGCCGGGTATGGAGGTCTGGGGAATACACGAAAGACCACGCCATGCCAATGGTGCAAATCTTCGCGATGCCGCCACCGGGAAAGTGCTTTGGGGCCTTCGATTGAACGATCCGGGAAGGGGCCTTGCTATTGATATCGATCCGCGGCATATAGGTTATGAATGCTGGGCTAATAATTCCGACGGCCTGTATAGCTGCAAAGGCGAAAGAATCTCGGGGGCAAAACCGAGGTCCTGCAATATGGGAATATGGTGGGATAGCGACGTGCTTCGTGAGTTGCTCGACGGCGTTACGGTCGATAAGTGGGACTACGAGACCGGCAGGGCGGTAAGGCTGTTCTCGGCTGAAGGATGCGCCCGAAACAACGGCTCGAAATCGAACCCGTGTCTTTGTGCCGATATACTCGGCGACTGGAGGGAAGAGCTTATCTGCCGGACGTGGGATAATATGGAGCTTCGTATATATACGACGACAATTCCTGCCGATCGTCGTTTCTATACGTTCATGCACGATTCGGCATACAGGCTCAGCGTTGCCTGGCAGAACGTTGCTTACAACCAGCCTGCCCATACCGGCTTCTATATGGGCGAGGGCATGGCCCAGCCGCCGCGTCCGGAGATTAGCACGATCGTCAGCGGCAAGAGAAGAACTGATCAGCGATAATTGATGGTTGGTCGGTTAATATCTTGCCTGATGGCGGAACACGGAAATACGAGGGTAAATGGGGGCGATTGGGGTTGATAAAGTTGGCTTAGAGTGCTTGCTGGGGTTGCCTTGGATTCGATAAGTGCTTATAAATAAGCATGTTATGTCAAGGCAAGTCGCTTAGGCAAAAGGGGGGAATTGAGTTTCGCAGAGAATCAGCCGAGGTTTGCAGATGGTGCGCACGTTGTGCGAAGAGGTTTTGGCGACGCTTGTCGATGCGAGTGTTGGCGGAAAAGCCCTTGAAATCACGGGGATTATCGGTATAATAAAAATATAGAAGATGCTCACACGTTTTTTGGATGAGGCATGCTGGGACTACACGCATACGGAAGAAAGGACCAAATTCCCATGAGTACTAAGCGGCGGTACAGGTACGTTTTGATTGCGACAATAATTCTTCTTGGATTCTGGGTGGCCCAGCCATGCTCGGCGCTGGTGGTTAGCGAGATAATGTACCACCCGGTCGAGGATAACGGTACGCCGGATGGTAACGAGGTGCTCGAATTCATTGAGTTGTACAATAACCGGGCGGTGTTTGAGGACCTTGGGGGCTGCTCGTTCAATCGCGGGATCCACTACACTTTTCCGGCTGGTACGATCCTCGGCGCCAAGGAGTACCTTGTCGTTGCGCTGAATCCCACTGCCGTCGAAGAGGAGTATGGGATTACAGGTGTTTATGGTCCTTTTTCCGGCAAGCTCGATAACGACGGTGAACGGGTTGAGATGGTCAACGAATGCCGTGAGATAGTAATTTCACTCAGCTATAAAGACACATGGCCATGGCCGAGTTCGCCTGACGGTACGGGGCATTCACTGATTTATGTCAAACAGGGCGGCGACCCGGAAGAGGCGTCGAGCTGGTCGGGCAGTACGTATATCGGCGGCAGTCCCGGTGCAGCAGATGTTGTGCAGGCCGAGCCGCCGGACCCGATCTTGGTTACACTTATCGACATAGGTCATGCGGGCAGATATTTCAAGGGTACGCAGGAGCCTTCACCCGGTCCGGGAGGAATCGCGACGACGGACTGGACGGAAGTCGGCTTCGACGACGACCCTGCCACGACCGATTGGCTGGAGGGGCCGAGCGGATACGGGTACAGCAACGACGACGATGAAAGGCAGTGGATTCGTACTTTCCTGAACGATATGAACGGCGGTTATATTTCGGTGTATGCTCGCCTGCGGTTCACGCTTACGGCTGAAGAGATTGCGTCTTTCACAGGATTACGAGCCGAGGTGCATTACGACGACGGCTATGCGCTGTACCTGAACGGCACGCTTGTTGCGCCGCCGAGAAACCTATCGGGAAATCCGCCTGCCTACAATGAAGATGTCGGATCCGGCAGCGAGTATTCGGCCGACAATCTCGACTTGACGGGTTTGAAGCATCTGCTTGTTCCGGGGACGAATGTGCTTGCAATTCAGGCACACAACTCGGATTTGTCCGGCAGTTCCGACTGCCTCGGCAGTCCTGTTCTCAAGGCGGTCATCGAGGCCCCTGCGGGGGCCGACGACGTGCGTGCTCGTCTGCTGATTAACGAGTTACTGACCAACAGCGACTCAGGAGCGGGTGTGGATTGGCTTGAGATATATAATCCGGGTCCTATCACTGTGGATCTGAACAATGTCTATATAAGCGAAGGTCGTTTCGAGCTTCTGCAGCAGTACAAGGTTCCGGACGGAGTCGTTCTTGCGCCCGGCGAGTTCTGGAGTGTAAGTGAGGGTACGCCTCCATCGGGATTTCCTTTCGGACTGGGCTTTGCCGGGGAGACGGTTTTTCTGACGGTCGGCAGCAGCGATCCGGAGCCAAAACCGGTTCGCGTATTGGATGCGGTGCGTTTCGGTGCAGTTGAGGCGGATGTTACTCTCGGACGGTATCCGGATGGGGCACACAACTTTCAGGCCTTGAGCTATCCGACGCGTGAATTGCCGAATGCGATGCCGTATATTCGGGATGTTGTAATCAACGAGATAATGTATCACCACGGCAGCAGAGACGAGCGGTATGAGTACGTGGAGCTGCATAACAAGGGGATCCACGCGGTGTCGCTGGAGGGGTACTCATTTACGGACGGCATCCGCTACGATTTCAATGAGGTCAGCCAGGTGGATACGATTCCGGCGGGGGGGTATCTTGTCATTGCGAAAGACCCGAACCTGCTGGAGACGGTTTATGATAATTTGACTATCGGCGTGAATCTGTGCGGGCCCTATGGAGGCGAGCTTGACGACCATAGCGAGCGTCTGCGCCTGTCGCTTCCTATTCAGGAGATCGATCCGTGCACGGGGGAGCCGAACACATATTTCGTAGTGGCGGATGAGGTGACATACTACGACGGCGGCAGGTGGCCCAAATGGGCCGACGGGATGGGCGCCAGCATGGAACTGCGCGACCCCAGAAGCAATAATAACACTCCCGACGCCTGGGCCGACAGCGACGAAAGCGACAAGGCCGACTGGGAATACATCACCCATACCATAAGCGGCTCGGATTCCCGGTACACCCACGATCCGGTCAATGTTTTCGGGCTGATGCTGCTCAATCGAGGTGACGTTCTTCTGGACGATCTGTCGCTGGATATAGGCGGTAATAAGCTGAGCAATTCGGGATTTGAGAGCGGCTCGACGAACTGGCGAACACTGGGTAATCACGTTCAATCGTTCGTGACAACCGAGGATAGTCATACGGGGACACAATCGATGCATTTAGTTGCGACAGGACACGGCGATCCCGGCGCAAATCGGATCAATCAGTCGATTTCTGCGACAACGAGCACGGTGACTTTCAGCGGGTGGGCGCGGTGGCTTCGGGGCAGCAGGTACCTTCTGATGCGCACGACGCGAGAGACCTCGCCGGTTCAGCCGCCGCGTCCGGCGTGGCCGTTTGAATTGACGATGCCGATGGACCTGGGGACGCCTGGCCGGCAGAACACGGCGTTTGTATTAAACCGCGGCCCTGAGATCGAGGAAGTCCGTCATGAGCCGGTTCTCCCTGCCGGCGGCGAACCGATCTTAGTGACGGCACGCGTCGCAGACAACGACGGCGTCGGCTCGGTGACTTTGTATTACAGGAGCGAAGGTGTGGGCGGTTTTACGACTTCCGCCATGGTCGATGACGGTTCAGGGGGCGACAGTGTTGCAGGTGACAAGATATACACCGGCATTATTCCCGGCGCCAGCGGAGGTACGATGCGGGCATTCTACATCGTGGCGTCCGACGGAGCAGCATCGACAAGATTCCCGACGATGCTCGAGCCGTCGGCGGATGTCCCTGAGAGGACTTGCCTGGTTCGGGTAGGCGATGCGACAGCGAGCAGCGCTTTTGCCAGTTACCGTATCTGGATTTCGAATGATGTTGTAAGCGTTTTCGGCTCGCGCCCGAACCTTTCGAACGAATTGATGGACTGCACGTTCGTGTATGACGATAAGGATGTCTTCTACAACGCCAAGATTCGTTTGCGAGGCAGCCCGTTCATTCGCAGCGGGTCGAACTGGAATATTGCCGGCTGGAATCCTTGGCGAATAGACTTCAATCCGGACCAGAAATTCCGAGGTCGGGAAGAAATCAATCTCGACAGGACCGAAGAAACCAGCCGAGGGCCATTGCAGGAGCGCGCATCGTACTGGTTTTATCGCAAGATGGGGTTACAGTACTCGTCGCAGGAGTACGTGCGTCCGGTTATCAATGGAAATGATTACAGGAACTACGAGGATGTCCAGAAGATCGACGGCGACTATGTCGATGCATGGTTCCCGAACGATAACGACGGCTATATTCACAAGGTCGATGACTACTTCGAGTACACGGCCGACGGAACGGGCTTTGCGCATCTCGACGAAGGCTTGATTCATAATTCCAGCCATCCGCTGCTCCCGGAGACCTACAGGTGGAGTTTCGAGAAGAGGTCTCACCGGGAGGACGATGAATGGGGTCACCTGCTGGACTTTGCCGAAGCTATGAATATTTCGTCGAGCAACGGTCCGGTTTATGAGGACGCAATCGAGTCGGTGGTCTATCCGCAGCACCTTGCCGCTGTGCTGGCGCTGCGTCATGCCGTCGGTGACTGGGACAGCTACGGGTACGAGCGAGGCAAGAACAACCTTTTCTATTATACTATGCCGGAGGGTAAGTGGTACCTTCTGCCCTGGGATATCGATATGACGCTCGGCGGCAACAGCCGTCCGACTAATGCGGACATCTTTTCTGTGGGTGGGCAGTTCCCGGAGATTCAGCGATTCCTGGGCTACTCAAAGTACCGCCAGATGTACACGATGGCCTTCGCGTCGCTGATGTACGGGCCGTGGCAAACATCCTACGGGACCGCAAATCCCCCAACGGATTTCGACAAGTTTCTCGACGATGCCGCCGATGCGCTTGCGGCCGACGGTGGCGACGCCAGCAGACGCGATGGAATCAAGGCGTATGTCCGCGATCGCCGGACGTATGTCCTTGGCCTTGCTGAGATTCCGACACTGGTCTTTCAGATAACGACAAACAGCGGCGATGATTTTTGCACTACGGTATCGGTCGTCACTATCGAGGGCATACTCCCTGCGGGCGTCGTCGAGATCGAAGTTAACGGCGAGCCGGTGTCGGCGACAATTATGAGCAATAACTTTGAAGTTGATATCCCTGTCGATTTAGGGTCGAACTTGCTCGAATTCGAGGGCTTCAACGATTCACATGTTGCGGTTCCCGGTGCGACCGATTCCATTACGGTTACGCGCGTTTTGCCTTCTTTTGCTACCTCTGCGACGCCGCCGGTCCTCTGCAATAACGGTATCTCGTCGCTGACTATCAACGGAACGGGTTTCATTCCCGGCTCGGAGCCGTCCGTTACGCTGGCAGGCGGCGTGCTCTCGGAGCCCGGCTTCGATGCCCTGTATGTCAAGAGCTCAACGTCGTTCGACCGTATAGATGCGGCGACAGGACTTTTGAATGATCCCGGCAGCAGCATCTGGGATGAAGTTTATACTATGCATCCTGTTGTGAATTTGTGGGTCGGCGATCCTACTGCAAGCCACGGGGTCTTCATGGACAATGAGGAGCCGTTCGCCGCGCCATACGACGTCGATACCGAGACATACGCGATCCGGTTCAGCGGATATGTTTACGCCCCATCGCCGGGGACGAGGTATTTCGGGGTCAATAGCGACGATGGGTTTTTACTTACGATCAACGGCGAACTGGTGGGTGAATACGCCACAGGCCGCGCACCGGCGACAACCGATGTCGCAAATCCCGGCAGCGCCGGGACAATGACCTATAATTTCCCTGCCCCGGGCAGCTATTACCTGGTGCTCGATTTCTTTGAGAACGGCGGAGGACAGTCTGTCGAACTATTCCAGACAAACTCTACCGGGGGCGACCAGCGCTTGATAAATGTCGATGCGGAACTGGTCGTGTATAGAGACAGTATTGCCCGAATCGAGGCCGAGGATGTCGTTGTCGTCAATGAGCATACGGTTACCTGCCAGGTGGACCTCTCAGAGGCTGATCCCAATATGTGGGATGTTATTGTTACGCCTGAGTGTGAAGACGTTGAGACGTCCGTTCTTGAAGATGCTGTTGAAGTAATCGCCTGCAGAGCCAACTTCAATCATGACGGCGGAATCGATTTTCTCGATTGGGCCGAACTGACCGATAATTGGGACAGGTCTTGTTCACCGCCGCTGTGGTGTGACGGCATGGATCTGAATCACGACGGGCATATCGATTTTCGCGAGGCCGCGGTCCTGGCCGAAGAGTGGCTTCTGCCGAAGTAGAGCGTTTGTCTTAGGCGGTGCCGGGCGAAGGCTGCGCAACGCTTGCAGGGAGCGAGCGTTCATTACAAATAAGGGTTGCCGTACGCGGAAATTGCGTTACCATGTGTGATTGTGGCTGCAATTACAGAAAGAAACCGGCAATGTATGGCCGTGTTGCCGAAACGTTCGGCCATAATATAGGGATCGCAAATCGATGAAGGCGTTCGTAGTGACTGCCGTGGCAGTGGCGGTATTGACGTGTTTCGCGTGCGCAGGAGAGCCGTTTGCTGCGGATTTGGCCAACAAGATATCGTTTGATCCCATGCAGTGCCGTTTTGTTCGGCTGGTGATACTTGAGAGTGTACAGGCTCAGCCGTGCATAGATGAGTTGGAGGTTTACAGTGCGCAGGGCGGGGCGAATCTTGCCTTGGCCGTTTCTGGTGCGAAGGCTGCGGCCTCTTCATGCCTTGCCGGATATGCCATTCATCAGGTGTCTCACCTTAATGATGGACTCTACGGCAATAGTCACAGCTGGATTGCGGCTGGAACACAGAATGAATGGGTGCAGATTGAATTTCCAACGGTAGTGTCCGTTGGGAGTGTGATTTTCTCCCGTGACCGAGAGGGGCGTTACAGTGATCGGCTGCCGGCTTCAATCGAAATCCGCATTTCTACCGATGGGGCAAACTGGAAGACGGTTGCCAGCAGAAGCGTCTTCCCAATGTTGCCTGTTGGCCGGTCGGGCCAAATTGATCTTTTACCCTATGCGTTCGAATGTGAAGACCTCACATGGCGCAAGTATGACTCGTCCGATTCACTAAGTCGTGTTCTGGGGCAAATCGAAGAAATTATAGGTCGCTTCTCAACACAGGGGTTGGATGTTTCGCAAGAACGTCTTGAATTAGCGGAATTTCGTCGTCGGCAGCAATTGCTGGAAGAATCATCGGCGAGCACGCGGGAGAAGGAAGATGAGTTTTTCAAGGTTCGTCTGGCGAAACGCCGGCTGTTCCTCCGTGCGCCGGGTCTTTCAGGAGTTGAAAATGTGCTGTTCGTGAAGCGGCATGCGTTCGAGCCTTCTCACAATTACAGTGTGATATTCGATGCTGCAGGTGATGTCGGCGGGGGAATATGTGTTCTTGAGATACCACATCTTAACGGGGCGCTTGTGCCAGAGAGGGGGGTGGTGAAGACTCTATTAGACGCCGGCGACGGCATCGTCAGGGATCCGATAGCTGATTTTAGCCGGAGGAAGATATATTTTGCCTATCGTCGTTCGAAGAATGACTATTTCAACCTTTACGTGATGAATTCGGATGGCAGTGACTTGAAGCAGCTTACCGGAGGGCCGTTTCACGATTACTTTCCTTGTCCGCTGCCCGACGGCGGGCTCGGATTCGTCAGCACACGATGCAAGTCACGGTTTCTATGTTGGCGTCCTCAGGCGTTTGTGCTCTTTCGAATGGATGCGGACGGGGGAAACATAAAGCCGCTTTCGTATGCTAATCTGAGTGAGTGGACTCCGTCTGTGATGAATGACGGCCGGATTATGTGGATGCGTTCGGAATATCTGGACAAGGGGGCTGATTTCGGCCACACCCTCTGGGCCATTCGTTCGGACGGTACGCATCCGGAACTGGTCTTCGGTAACAATACGCTGAACTGTTATGCGAATGGGCACGAGGTTCCCGGGTCGAGTGAGATCGTTTGTACGCTGGTGTCGCATGGGGGTGACCTGAATGGCCCTGTCGCGCTGGTTGATGTTGGCATGGGGCGTTTCAATCCGGCAGCTATAAAGAACATCACGCCGGATGTTGAGCCTCATTACCATATGAGTTGGGCGAGGCATCGGTGTTTCCGTGATCCAATTCCTGTCAGCCGCGATTATTTTCTCTGCAGCCATGCTCCATTAGACAAGTTCGGGCTTTACATTATCGACCGCTACGGGAACCGGGAGTTGGTCTATCTGGACGGAGAAATTGGGAGCATGTCACCGACCCTGCTGCAGTCTGTTTCAACACCGCCGGTATTGGGCGGCGGCAGCACAATCATGGATGAATCTTCTTTGGCAGGGCAGTTCTTCGTGGCTGATGTCTATCAGGGTCTTGGAGACGGGGTCAAGATAAGAACGGCGAAATATATTCGGGTATGCCAGGAGGTTCGTGCCGATTTGAGGCAGCTTGCCAACGGCGAATACCAGGCAGACCATGAGCCGTTCGAGGACTGGTACGCTACTCCGACTCACAAGGTGGGGGGGCCTTACGGTTGGCCGAGTTATGTCGCCAAAGGGGTGATAGGAACAGCGATCGTGGAAGAGGACGGCTCGGCGAATTTTTATGCTCCAAGCGGAAAGGTGCTTTATTTTCAATTGCTTGATGTGGACTACAATGAGATACAGCGGATGCGGAGTGTTATACAGTTGCAGCCTGGAGAAAGAAGGAGTTGCATAGGCTGCCACGAAGATCGGATGCGAGCTCCGCCTTCGTCCGGCCGTATCCCGATGGCAATGCGCCGCGAAGCTGAAAAATTGAAACCTCCGCCGTGGGGTGCAGGCCCCTTTTCATATGAAAGAGTGGTACAGCCGGTCTGGGATGAGAAATGTGTCCGCTGCCATAACGCTGATGATGGCAGTCACCTGAATCTGACAGGTGTGTTGGATGGCGACAAAGTGCCGGCTTCCTACCGTGCGATTGTCGGCGGCGGGTGGGTGCACTATTTTGACTATAACTGGGGTCGGGAACACTCGAAGGCTGAGCCGCTGAGCTTCGGCACGGTCAAAAGCAGGTTGTGGGAAGTCCTGACTGCGGGGCATTACAAGGTTCGTCTGAGCAAAGAGGAAGCCCGTCGTGTCAAGTGCTGGACAGACTTGAACTGCCCGCTGTGGCCTGACTATGTCTTCAGGCCCAACCGTTCCCGAATTAGTGCGGCGGCGAAATGACTCTCTTGCCGCGACGATCCTTAAGTTGGACGTTCCTGTTTGAGGGGGCAAATGAAAAATTTCAGGGTGTAAGGCTTGTTTCCCGGGAGCGTGTACTCAGGATGAGTGCGAGCGCCCCAGGAGTTGTCACCGCCTACACCGTGGAGTCTGGAATCGATGAAAACAGTGTTGAAGTCCCGGCGCGGCAGCTCATAATCGTGCGAGGCGCTTTGAAGATCGGCGAGCGTGTAAGGCCAGGCGCTGAAGCTCAGGGCCGCGTCCAACATCGCGACCTTCAAACCTCTGCCGGTATCGTCGGTGATTGTGAACCAGCGGGTGTCGGTTCGGTTGCCTGTGTCCTGTGAGCGAATATAAGGGAACACCATTTGATCGACGGTGTTCTCGTAGATTGCAATTTCCGCGCCTGTTTTGCGGTCGCAGTAGCTCTCGTGCGGTCCCCGCCCGTACCATTCAACGTTGTTGCATCGCCCGGGCACGGTGAAGGTCATGCCGAATCGTGGCAGTTGCGGGGCCCTTCCGCTCGTGTCTGGCTTGTATTCGGCGGCAACGAGAATCCTGCCGTCACGGAAAATATCATATGTGAGTTGATAGTCTGCGTCATTAACGGGCAGTTTCATCCCGGCTTTGATACGAATGCGGCCATCTTCTATGCTCTCGGCTTCAATGCCAGTGACTCTTCGCTGTGCGGCGGCGTTGCGCCAAGGACCGAGCCGGCCCAGATAATTGTTTCGCATTTGGTTGTCGTTGGGGGCTTTCCAGAAATTCGGGACCAGCGGGCCGGCCAGAAGCTCGACATTGCCAATTTTCAGGGACTCGATCGCAGCGCTGGCGCGATTGACCACAACAGTGAAATCAGTCCCCGAAACGGTCAGCTTTTCGTCGGTACTCGCCAGTTGGAGAGGCTTGATTGTCTGGGACACCAACTTTGATTCAAAAGCAGCCTTGGTCAGGGGAAATTGATCCCATGCAACGATATGGCCCCTGGAGGCCCAGGCGGTGTTCTCGGGCAGCCTGAAGTACACCGTAAGAAGTGATTCACCGTCATCGGGTAGGGCCGCTGGAATCTTGATGCTCGTATTCTGTTGAGGCGGCAGGTCGATCCTGCCGAGCGAGCCGGATTTGGCCTCGCGACCATCTACACGCAGAGTCCAGGTACACTCGAACTGGTTCAGGTCGGCGAAGAAGTGCTTGTTGAATACTCGAACCGTTCCCGCAGCGGAATCAGAAGGAGTAATGCGGACATTCTGATAGACCTTCTTCACCTCCCAGAGGTGCGGGTTGGGCACGCGGTCAGGCTGGATCAGTCCGTTGCAGCAGAAGTTCTCGTCGTTCGGATTGTCGCCGAAATCCCCGCCGTATGCGAAGAACCGCTTGAGATTGCGAGGATTCGGCAAGGACTCGTAGCCGGCTATCCTGGTCAGATCCATATCAAGAACAAGACCTTCGGCGCCGCGAGTTTCCGGGTGGGCGACCTCGTTGCTACTGAGGGGGCGATTGTAAATTCTCGCACGGCGAATCGGAAGATCGGTCACACGCTGGGTGACCTCGGAATTGCGGCCTATGTTGACCGGATATGTGCTGGAATCAATCCCGCCGCCCGGCAGGTCCTTCTCGACAACTTGCCGACCGTTGACGTACACAAGCATTTTTGAGCCGTCATATACGCCGGTGACTCGGTTCCAACCTTGTGCCAGACCGGCGGCGGAGTATGAATTGGTGCGGGCGCTGACCCAGTTATCCTTGTGGAGCACGAAAGCAATGCCGCCGCTGTCGAGGCGAAGAAGATATTGATGGTCACCCTTGGAGATCAGCGGGCAGTAAGAAGAAGGAGAACGGGCGCCTTTGAATTCGGCTTCGAGAGTAAGCGGGCCGGTGATGTTCAATCCCTTGCTGTCATCGAGAACAACTGCGCCGGTGAGTCCGTCGTCGTCGATCTGGCCCGAAACGATGAGACCCGACAAACCGTTGATGCTATCGCGGACGCGCGGACGCCGGCCGGCGGGTACGGGCTTGTAGAGCCCCTGGTCCACCCAGTCCCAGATAGACCCGCCCTGCAGAGCCGGATATTGCTCGATGGCGTCCCAGTAATCTTGGAGATTGCCGACACTGTTGCCCATTGCGTGGGCGTATTCGCACATTATCAGCGGCCTGCTGGGATTCGATTTCGCATAATTGACGATACCTTGTATAGACGGATACATCCAGCAGACGACGTCCGTATTAGGGCCGGTGCCGGCTCGCTCATAGTGGACGGGGCGGGAAGGGTCGCGCTGCTTGATCCAGTCATACGCAGCTTTGAAGTTTATCCCGTCTCCGGCTTCGTTGCCCATCGACCAGAGCACGATACAGGGATGGTTCTTGTCACGCTCGACCATGCGCCTGATGCGATCAACGTGAGCATCCATCCATTTCGGGTCCTTGGCGAGCGATTCGCCGCCGTAGCCCATACCGTGGGACTCGATATTCCCTTCGTTGATAACGTAAAGGCCGTATCGGTCACAGAGGTCATACCAGCGGGGGTCGTCCGGGTAGTGACTGGTGCGGACGGTGTTGATGTTGAATTGCTTCATCAAGGTGATGTCTCGGGCCATTGATTCCAGCGAGACGGCGTGGCCTGTGTCGGGGTCGTGCTCGTGGCGATTGACGCCTTTGATGTATATGGGCCGGCCGTTGACAAGAAGTTGTCCGTTCTTTATTGCCACTTCGCGAAAACCGATATTGTGACCAAGCGCTTCAATCGTCTTCCCATCGGCATCGAGGAGAGTCAATACCAGCTTGTAAAGGTTCGGGGTCTCGGCAGTCCATTTGGCGGGATTTTTCAGTTCAATGACCGGAGCGGTCTGCTTATTGCTTTCTGTCGGCAGATCGATGGAGTCGATTTGGACTGAGGCGACTTTCTTCGCCCGGCTGTCGAACAGGGCCGCCCTGAGCCCGCAGGTTGCATTCGTTTGACTCCGGTTGACAAGTTCGGCTTCGATTTTCAGCGTGGCGTCACGGTACTGGCTGTCGAGGTCGGTCTTGACAAAAAAATCGCGAATATGAAGCTCCGGGGCCGACCAGAGATAGACATCGCGAAAAATTCCACTCAGGCGCCAGAAGTCTTGGTCTTCAAGGTAACTGCCGTCGGAATACTGATAGACCTCGGCTGCAAGAACGTTCTTGCCGGGGCGAACGTGCTTTGTAATGTTGAAAATTGCCGGCGTTCTGCTGTCCTGGCTGTAGCCGACCTTCGCGCCGTTGATCCAGAGATAAAACGCCGAATCGACCCCCTCGAACTGGATGAATACCTCCCGGTCCTTCCACGCACCGGGCATCTCGAATGAACTGCGGTAGCAGCCGACCTGATTGCGCCACTTGTAATTCGTGAAGCTGCTGGGAGGCTCGCCCATAACACGAGGAGGATCCTTCCTGAACGGGTAGGTTATGTTCACATAAAGCGGAATCCCATAACCGTGCATCTGCCAGTTGCCGGGAACGGGGATACTGTCCCACGAACTGTCGTCATAGTCGAGCCTGTGGAAATCCATCGGACGCTCGGCGGGATTGGCGGACCACTTGAACTTCCATGAGCCGCTGAGCAGACGCAAGTAGGGAGATGCGGCACGTTCGCTTTTTAGTGCGGATTCGGCGTCCGGATAGACCGTCATTGTCGTGTGAGGCGGCTCTTTGCCGACGCCGAATACCGCTGGGTTTTCCCAATCCGCCGGCTGATTTGCCTCTGTGGATGCGTTCGCAGTTAGAATCAGTGTGAATGCGATGGATGAGATTATCGAGTACATGCAGGAATCTCCTTGTATATAGAATTTACCCTTTTGGTCGGCAGTCGCCTGATTCTCTCCTTATCTATCATTCGCGTTTCCTTCAATCAACACACGTCTTGTTTCTCGCTCATGCTCTTTTTACACGGATTCGGGCCGTGACCGAGTTCTTCTTGTGAGACACCCGCAATTCACACATAAGGATTCAATCATTTGCAAGGCGTTCGACCTTTGGACTCTGTTGGATGAGGTCAGTCCATACCTTCCCAGGCTCAAGGATGTGAGGGAGAGGCTGAAGAACGGTTCTGACAATGGCAGCCTGACAGTCTGATCTTCCTACAATACGCTGCCTCCAACTCTTATAGTGGCGGAACCCCAGAACACGGATCGTCGTTGGCAGATTCCCTACATTCGTGGCCGTAGCATCAATGAATAGATCGTCTTCAGACACGCGTGGATCACCATATATCCGCATATTGGCTGTCACCTCAAGCCTGATACGAGGGCCGGAAAGTATATGCTTGTAGATATCCCAGAGCAAGACGATTGTGGCTACGACCGCAGCATAGACGGCAATGAGTTCTGTTGTACCTGATGAAGTGCTTTCCGCCAGCATCATTCCACCAATCTCCCAATCCTTTGCATCTGCTCTCCTTCTCAAAACTTCCTTTGAGGCTTGGCATTTACATCCATGTTGGAGGCCACCTTTCGTCCGCAATGAGAGCAGGTGTACTGCACAGGTGAAGCTGTCTTGAAATTCTGCCAATTAGACATCTCGTCATCCCTTTCAGAAAACAAGCTCTCAACAAGTTGTTCTGAAGAATCCCCGTTTTCAACGCGCCCGGCAGGACTCGAACCTGCAACCTTCGGATTCGAAGTCCGCGACTCTGTCCAATTGAGCTACGGGCGCCGAAATTACTTGGTTTAGTTGGTTTATAGCCGATTCGAGGGGGGCTGTCAACTCTAATGGGGCGTAAAAAGCCAAAATGAGAAGGATTCTCGGCAAGACTGTAACCGCGGCGACTCTCCGGCCACTTACCGGGTGCTATGATTAGTATTGTGTGCCGAAGGTGTGCTTACGCCGATCGGTGTTCGGTTTGTTCATATGCAACAGGGGCGTACTATTCACAGCGTCTCAAAGATGGATGACATTCATGTTGAGACGAGGGTATAAGTGGAACAATAGTGGAAAGGAGTACAGGATGTCCAGGAGAATCACATTGTGGATATTGGTGACGGTAATGTTGGCTGGGATGCTCGTTGCCCAGGAAAGAGGCGGGGCACGTGGAAGAGCGGTTAGGGGCGGGGCAATGCGAGGCGACATGCAGACTTGGCTTGGTGATCTCGAAGCAGCTTACAACCAGAATGACAGGGACAAGATGGGGCAACTCATTGCGGATATGAAGCAAAGGAGCCAGAGAATGCGCCCCGGCATGGGCGGCCCCGGTATGGGCGGCCCCGGTATGGGCGGCCCCGGCATGGGGGGACCAGGCATGGGCGGACAGATGAGAGGCGACGGTGATTCGTTTTTCAATAACAAGCTAATGTCGAAAGATGATAATGAGAAAAAGATCCTCGCCGTTCTTGATGATTTGGACAGGAATCAGCGAAGGGGTATGATGAACGTTCCTGTGCTTGACGGCAGGCTGCTTCGCCTGCTGACCGAAGCGGTCGGCGCTAAGTACGTCGTGGAACTGGGAACATCGAACGGGTACTCCGGGATATGGTTCGGCCTTGCATTGCAGAAAACCGGCGGCAAGCTGACCACACACGAGATCGACGCGACGAGGGCATCATTGGCCAGAGAGAATTTCAAGAAAGCCGGCGTAGAAGACGTGATTACACTCGTCGAGGGCGACGGCCATGAGAACGTCAAGAAGATCAAAGAGCCTATCGATATTTTATTCCTCGACGCCGACAAGGATGGATATATCGACTATCTCAATACGCTGCTGCCTCTCGTGCGTCCCGGCGGTTTGATTGTGGGCCACAATATCAATGAGCAGCAGGCCGATCCGAAGTATATAGAGGCAATTACGAAAAACCCGGCTCTGGAGAGCCTGCTGGTACACGGGCAGGTGAGCGTGACGCTGAAAAAACGTTAGACTCCGGCAATTCGTATCACATAACAGTCTGTTCCGACAAACTGTTAATGCTATCAGGGAATCTGTTACCTGCCCGAATCGGAGAAAGGGCCAGTTCTCCGGTAACGGCGGTACAGGTTCCCGGCTTTATGGGGCTGAAGCTGTTTGGATTTAGTGAACATGCAGGGAGGGGCATGACGGCTGAATGCGGAAAGCAGAAGGCAGGGCCGGCAATCTCGCTGCCGATTGTTCGCTCTGCGTTTTCACTGGACCTTCTGTATCCAGGTGCGGTTGCCTGTCTGGAAGGTGACCCCCTCGGTGTTTATACTCACCACGGTTGCGTCTGAGACGATGTCGCCTTCATGTACTATCTGTCCTCCGATTACGGCGGAGGGATTGTCTGCAGTGAAGGCTATGCCTGTAACTTTCATCACTGCTGCCTCGTTCGCCTGTCGCCGGGCAGCCGCTACATTCCGAATAATCTGCCGATAGGTTTTGAATCTCACCCACCTGTTGTCGAGAAATGGTCGGTCAGAGGCTGCATTAATGAACATGGCAAGAAACAATGCCGAGACAATTAGGATCATAATGACGGGCCTTGCCCACGATGTCGGTGTATCGGTGGGTTGGGCGGCAGGGCAGGCCGGCTCTGCACTATCCTTAGATCGTGCGGTGTTGGATTTCCGGCAGACTTCGGTATTGGCATTGCTGCCGGCGGCGACAGGATCAAGATCAAGGTGCTCACGCGAAGGCGCTTTCACCGGCAGCGGCAAGAACTGCGAAGCGCCCCACTTGGCATTTTCGTCTCCCTCAAAGCTTACCAGCTTGGATATCGTCTTTTCCAATAGGGTACGATCCTTGTTACTTTGGTTCATCGGCCACCTCCTGCGGCAACGACAAGCTGCGTCTGTCCTGGACGCTTCCTATTAAGCCGTATGTAAACAGCTTACAAGCAAAGGGGAAAAGTCGGGTGAGTATTCGTGTAAATCCTTTTCATTGACCTTCGCTCCTACATTCAAGGCCCAATTATAGAGCCAAAGGGCCATTTGTCAAGGAAAAAATTCGGTAGAAATCCTCTTTTGGACTGTGAAGTTCTAAATGCCGGCCATTTGTCAGTAATACCCCCCCAGTTTGCTGCTTCACCTTGTTTTGTACGTTTTTTCAATGACCGGTGCTGTCGGCTGGTTCTGTTTACGGTTGGATGAAAACTCTTGCAATACAGGTGTATTCGGGCGATTCTATTGGACATTATGCGGGTAAATGATGAAATTGGTATTGCAGAGCAGACTGCGGTTGTGATTCTGGCGGCGGGTCGCGGGACTCGTATGCTCAAACCGGGGTTGCCAAAGGTCTGCTTCCAGATCGACGGCGTTCCTGCCATAAATCGTGTCATAGCGGCGTTCAAGGAGCAGGGTCTCGGCAAGTTCGTGATAGTAGTGGGCCATGAGGTCGAGAAGGTCGTCGAAACGGTCGTTTCTGAACATCCGAACGTTGAGTTCGTCCTGCAGGAGCCTCAATTGGGAACCGGCCATGCTGCACAGATTTCCGGCAGGTTTCTTCGGCAGGCGGGCCATACGGGGCCGATTCTGGTCACGATGGGCGATAAGTACATTGAACCGGCTGCTATAACGGCCCTGTTGAAAGGCTTTGGCCGGCACGATGTCGATTTGACCCTGCTTTCGATTCCGAAAACGAAGGCAACGGGGCGTTTCGGCGGGCGGGTGCTTGCGGATGATTCCGGCCGGGCGATAGCGATAATCGAGAAGATTGATATCGCCAGACAGGCGATAGTTGACGAACTGAATGAGATAATAGCGAGCGGTTTGCGAATAACCTGTTCGGAGATGCAGGAGACAATCGACAGGTACATACCCGACCGCCGAAAGCAGGCGTTCGCGGTTGGAGAACTGATAGAATTAGCGGGCAGGTCTGTGGAGATCGAAGGGAGTGAACTGAGCGATATACTGCAGTCATCCCGATATACTATCAAAGTGGGCGGTCAGAATGCGTCGGCGGAGGAAATCGAGGCCAACTGTACGGGGATAAACTCGAGTATGTATCTGTTCAGGTCTCAGGCCTTTTATGACGGTATTGTAATGATAGATAACGATAATGCGCAGGGGGAATATTACCTGACGGATATCGTACGGCAGTTGGCATCGGCCAAGGGTGTCGGTGGGGCATTGAGGTACAATTCGCATGTTGTTCGGATTGGTAACGCCGACTGGGTGCAGGGATTCAATTCTCCGGATGAACTTCTGGCAATTCAGGACTATGTCAGGCGGAAGAAAGAGGCGGTATGTGGTCTGTCGAGGATGCCATCGGGGCCGAGGATATATGGTTCTGTGGCTGATTGGATCAAGAAGGTTGAGACCGATACGCCGACGTTGGGGGCCTGGCTGGACACGATTTACGGAAGACACAGACATATCCACGAGCAGAAACGGCGGAATCTGCTTCGGGTGCTTCGCTGTTATGGAGATCGGTTTGGTTTCGAGGAGCGAGTATGCATCGTCCGCGCGCCTGGCCGGATCAACCTTATGGGCAGACATGTCGATCATCGTGGAGGCTGGAACAACTGTCTGGCTATAGACCGGGAGACTATTGCAGTTGCCGCTATCAGGGCGGATGATAGCGTCGAAGCCGTCAATGTCGAGCCGGGGCGTTTTCCATCTGTGCAGTTTAATATCGCCGAGCTTATGGGGCAGTTCGCATTTGCCGACTGGGTGGATTTTGTAAACAGCGATTGGGTTCGAAGCATACTAAGAACGACGGCGGGCGATTGGGGCAATTATATCAAGGCGGCTATGCTCCGGCTCCAGCACGAATACAGTAATAAGAAGATTCACGGCGTTAATATCGCGTTGTCGGGTAACGTTCCTATTGCTGCAGGGCTGAGCAGCAGTTCGACAATCGTTGTTGCGACGTTGCAGGCTGCGATAGAGCTGAACGGTCTGGCGCTCACAACCCGGCAATTCATAGACCTGTGTGGTGAGGGTGAGTGGTTCGTCGGCTCGCGCGGCGGCTCAGGTGATCACGCCGCGATACGTCTCGGGCAGCGAGGCAAGATTGCTCACGTTGGTTATTTGCCCTTTCGTGTTGAAAGAGCTGTAGATGCGCCGGCGGATTATGTAGTAGTCATAGCCAACAGCCATATCAAGGCGACGAAGAGCAGTTCGGCTAAGGATACCTTCAATGCCAGAATCGCCGCCTACAATCTGGGGCTGGAACTGCTGAAGCAGCGTTGCCCCGATATCAAGGGTAGGATTCGTTGCCTTCGGGATGTAAGTGCAGAAACGCTCGGCTGCGACCCAACCGGGATATATCGGTTGCTGCTGAGTATTCCTGAGTATATGAGCCGTGAGGATTTTACGGCTTGTCTCTCCGGTGAATTCCAGTCATTGACAGAGGTCAATTTCTCCAGCCATCAAGATCCCGGAAAATACAATGTCAGGGGAGTTTTGCTGTTCGGCATCGCGGAAATTCTGAGAAGCAGGGTTTGTCCGGGCTATCTTGAGCAGGGGCGAATCGAGGAGTTTGGCAGGCTGATGAAAGTAAGTCACGACGGCGACCGGGTCAGCCGGACCGGTGCGACGGGGCAGTATGTTGCGGTTGAGCAGGGTTGCAGCGATGAGTATCTGGCCGGGCTTGTGGGGGATTTGGGCGGTGCGGATGTGAACAGAGCGGCGGAAGCAAGGCTGGTGAATCAGCCCGGCTGGTACGGATGCAGTACGGTCGAGATCGATCGGATGGTTGATATCGCGTGCTCGATACCTGGTGTTGTCGGTGCACAGATCGCCGGCGCCGGTCTGGGGGGGTGTATTATGGCTCTGGTGCATAAGGACTGTGTGGGTGCCCTGAAAAGTGCCCTGATTGAGCGATACTATTTGCCGGAGAACCTCGATCCGGAGATAATCGAGTGCATCACCGCAGAGGGCGCGGGACTTGCTGATTTCTGATATGGTTCGCAGCGGAAGGGATTCCAGTCTCAGGAAGTCTTGTGCGTGAATTTACGAAATTCGCTTATCAGTTGTTGCGTGAAAGGTCCCGGCGCGCCGTTTGCGATGGTCTGTTCGTCGAATTTTACGACAGGGATGATATCCTGAGTTGTGACGGCGATAAAGAGTTCGTCGGCCAGCTTTGCCTGTGTGGGCAGAATGGATTGTTCCCTCAATTGCAGGCTGATATTGCGGGCAGCCTGTATGACGAACGCTCGCGTTATGGAGGGCAGGATGTTGGCTGCGAGGGGGGCGGTGTGAAGTGAGCGTCCGAAGATAGCGAAAAACGCCGAGCCTGCGCCTTCTGTGATGAGGCCGGCCTCATCGACAAGTATGGCCTCGTAACAGTCTTTTTTCGCTGCATTTCGTCTTGCGAGGACGTTTGGCAGGAGATTGAGGGACTTTATATCGCATTTCTTCCATCTCCAGTCGGGATGGGTCGATACGGCGATGCCGTTGGTCTTGGCGTGAGTATCATCTTCAAGCTTGGTCACTGTCAGCAGAAAAGTTGGCTCCATATCGGGCTGTTCGAGGTGGCTTCTCGGTGCTGCTCCGCGGGTAATATGGAAATATATCTTGGCGTTGGCTATTTCGGCGGCCTCAAAGGCCCGCTCGATTCGACGTCGGACCATATCCAAGTCAACCCCATTGATATCGATAGCGGCCAGGCTCTTCTCGAATCGCTGCAAGTGCTCGTCGAGTGCGAATATCCTGCCCTGATAGCTGCGCAGCACCTCATAGACTCCGTCTCCGAAGAACAAGCCTCGGTCTTGATATGCCTTATGAAGGTCTTCCAATGCCTGAATTCTGTCGTCAACCATTGCCAATTGCATACGCTAACTCCTGGAACTGCCTGAGAAATCTTGATTTTAACGCGGAAATCAGCGTTAGGAATAGAAAATTATAGATTATTTACTTTACAAAACCGACCCAAGGACGTAAATTACTAAATTCGCTTTGGTTTAGAATTCTTGAAAGTGGGAGTTTTTCATTATGTATGCCGTAATAGAACAAGGCTCAAAGCAATACAAGGTCGCCGAAGGCGATCATTTGAATATCGATCTGGCGGATGTTGCGCCGGATGCAAAGACGATAGAGTTGGATAAGATTTTGTTCGTTAGTGACGGCGACGACGTCAAGGTCGGCACGCCGTATGTGGAAGGGGCGAAGGTCACAGCTTCGTTCAAATCGACCGCCGAGGATGCGGTCGTGAAGGACAAAAAGGTGTATCCGACATACATGCGGAGGCGCAAAAACAGCAAGAAACGCGTCGGGCATCGGCAAAAGTATCTACAGGTGACCATCGACAAGATCGAGGCTTAGCAGTTCTGGTCTAAGACTTGTGTTCGAGTATGATTTTTTCGGCGTGGTCGCGCCAAGCGGCCGGGCCGTTTTTTTCAAAATACTCGAATGATGTGTCATCTACGAGTCGCCCGAAAACGGTCTTGCGGTCGGCAGGAGCCGCAACCTGGTCAATTACTCGTTTTCGAAGGGCGTTTAGCTGGTCCAGGAAATGCCCGTGCTCTTCGGTTATGACCGATTCGAGTTTTTTTCTGAGATGGCCGGCATAAGCGGGACTGTATCCGTCGGTGCTGACGGCGATTTGCAGAGCGCCGCGTCTGACGACCGCGGGAACGAAGAAATCACAAAGCTCCGGGACATCCACGACATTGCAAAGTATATCGAGTTCCTGGCAGTCTTTGTATATCTTCTTGTTGAGGTTGTTATTGTTTGTTGCGGCTATGACGAGGACGGCGTTGGTCAGATAGCTCTTGGAATACCCGGATTCCACTAATTCAACATCGGTTCCTGTGCACAGAGCTGCCATCATATCGCCGATATGTTTGGCCACCACGACCACCCTCGCCTCGGCACTGAGCAGTGCCTGCACCTTGCGCACGGCTACGCTGCCGCCCCCTATGACAACCACGCGCCTGCCTCCAAGCTCTATGAATATAGGATACTTAGCCATACACCTATATTGTACTGCACAGCTGTCTAATAGCAACATCGAATAGATTTTGCAGCAAAGGAATAAAACAATCGCGGTCGGTTGGGTTTTGTTTGACGAAGTCGGCGATCTTGATTATGGTAAAGTTAGAGCGCATAGTGCCGCATTTTTGTTGTCGGCGATTGAGCCGGGGCCAGAACAAATGAGAATCAATATCGCAGTCATTGTGCTTGCCGCCGCAATCACGGGGTCGCTGTGCGTGAGATGTGAAAGTGCTGAAGAACAGTCTGCGCGGGTATTTCCGGCCATCTACACAGAGAAAGCGGATTCCACGAGCGACCTGACTCAGACGGATCGCCTTGCGGAACTGCCCGGCGGAGGCAAAACATATTGCGGTCCTGTTGCGGTGTCAAATTCGCTGTTTTGGCTTTCGGAGAACGGTTTTGCGAATCTGACGTCGGGCCTGGCGGACCGGCGGGACGCTCATTTCGAGCTTGCACGTACGCTGGGCTCAAAGCGGTACATGAATACGAGCCTGAGAACCGGTACAGGGGCTGATAGTATTCTTGATGGTGTTGATCGATACCTGGAAGACAGGGGATATGAGTATGGGTATCTGAAGTTTCAGGGGTGGCGAAAGCACCCCGGGCGATTCAGTTCTGGTGTTGCGGTTCCTGAACTTGATTGGATTAAGCGTGGCATTGTGGGCGATTCGGGCGTCTGGCTGAATGTGGGCTGGTATAAGTACGACTCTTCAAGCGGCGAATACGCGCGGGTTGGGGGGCATTGGGTTACGCTGGTCGGTTATGGTGTGGATGAAAAGGGCAGGGGAAACTCTGATATTCTAATAGTCCACGACCCGGCACCTCGTTGCGGGAAGGAACCGCATGAGTATGTGCGTATGGAGTTGATTGGCGACGGTCGGTTGACGGGTAAGTACAGTGGTTTACCCAGACCAGCTAAAGGCTATTATAAAATGGCAGGCGGGATGCACGTCAAGAAGACGGCAGATTTCGCAATTCTGGACGGGGTCGTTGTTTTGAGAATGCCGGAGAGGGTTGTGAACACACGGGGACAAAATTAGGAGATTATAGTGAAAGCAATCGGATTGGAATCACCGCTGACGTGCTCGGTAGTGAGATCTCTGAGGGCTGGCGATGAGGTGCTCGTATCTGGTATGGTTTATACGGCCCGCGATATGGCGCATAAGCGATTGTGCGATTTGCTCACTGCGGGCAAGGACCTGCCGTTTCCGCTGAAAGGGGCGATTATCTACTTCGTTGGCCCATCTCCGGCCGGGCCGGGGCAGGTGATCGGCGCGGCGGGGCCGACGACATCGTCGAGAATGGATGACTTCAGTCCCAGGTTTATTGCCGCTGGCCTGAAGGCCATGATCGGAAAGGGGTATCGCAGCAAAGAAGTCCGCGAGGCTCTCAGGGAATACGGGGCGGTTCACCTGGCGACTATCGGCGGGGCCGGGGCGATGCTGAGCAGACATATAGTAAGTGCGGAGGTTATTGCGTTCGAGGACTTAGGGCCGGAGGCGGTAAGGAAACTCCAAGTGGTTGATTTTCCGGCGGTTGTGGCTTATGATTCGTATGGCAACAGTGTTTATGATAGATAGAGGATTACAAAATTGAAAGCTGCCTTACTCGGCCTGTTACAATCCGGCAAAAGCACAATTCTTGCGGCTGTCAGCGGCAAGGGCATGTCTGCGCCCGGCTCGGTTGCGATCGAAGAAGCTATTGTGCCGGTTCCCGACGAGAGACTGGATTGGCTGACCGAGTACTACAAGCCGAAGAAGACCGTTCACGCTACTATCGACTGCCTTGATCTGCCGGGCTTCAACTTCGGCGATGAACACGGCAGGGCCGCGGCAAGAAGGCTCATCAATCAGATACGGACGGTCGATATGCTTGTGTTTGTCGTTCGGGCGTTCGAGGATTCCGCTATTGCGCCTTATCGAAACAGTGTGGATCCGGAGAGGGATATAGTGGAGTTGAGGACGGAACTGCTGCTGGCGGACCTGGAGCTTGTTACTACTCGTATCGAGAAGCTGGAAAAGCAGGTGCACAAGCCCACAAAGACGCAGGCGCAGGATAAGGCCGAGCTGACGCTCCAGAAGAAACTCCAGGAGGCTATCGAGTCGGAAAAGCCGATAAGCTCTGTAGTTGACGGCGAAACGGAACGGCAAATGATCAAATCGCTGGGATTTCTTACGCTAAAGCCGATAGCCGTAGCGGTCAACATCGGAGAGAACCAATTGGATAAGAAACTTGATTTGGGGGGGTGTTTTGATGAGAATGTGCCGGTGGTATCAATCTGTGCCAAACTGCAGTATGAGCTGTCGCAGTTGGATGCCGAAAGCAGAATTGAGTTCATGGCTGACCTTGGTTTGGCCGAGTCGGGGACCGGCAAATTTGTCAGAAGCTGCTATTCGGCAATGGGGCTGATCAGCTTCCTGACAGTGGGTTCGGACGAGGTGCGTGCGTGGACCATCAAGCAGGGGACCATTGCACACGATGCAGCCGGGAAGGTGCATACCGATATCAAACGGGGGTTCATAAGGGCCGAGACCTTCAGCTACGCCGACCTTCGCGAACTCGGCAGCGAAAAGGCCCTCAAGGCCGCAGGGAAGATACGCCTTGAAGGCAAGGAGTACGAAGTCAAGGACGGAGATATTATCAACTTCAGGTTCAATGTGTAAGACAGGAGCAATCTGTTTATGAAGGCAATGGTACTGACGGGTTTGCGGCAGATGGAATTGATGGATTGGCCGAAGCCGGAAATCAAAAACGACGATGATGTACTTCTGAAGATTGAGAAAGTTGGCATCTGCGGTTCGGATGTGCATTATTACGAGACCGGCAAGATAGGCGTACAGGTCGTCGAGTATCCGTTCATAGTCGGGCATGAATGCTCGGCAACGGTGGAGGCTGTCGGCTCGGGCGTTAAGCGCGTTAAGGTCGGCGATCCGGTCGTGGTGGACCCTGCCGCACCGTGCAACAAATGCGACCAGTGTCTCGCGGGCAGGGAAAATACATGTCACAATGTGCGATTTCTCGGCACGCCGGGCCAGGGCGGCGGGTGTCTTTGCGAGTATATAGTCATGCCGGAGGAATGCTGCTACCCGACTAAGAATAGGTTGACGCTTGACCAGGGGGCTCTCTGTGAGCCTTTCTCGATCGGGGTCTATACGGTAAAGCGGGCTAATATGCCGAAAAACGCGCATATTGGGATACTTGGGGCCGGGCCGATTGGGTTGAGCGTTCTGGCTGCGGCGCGGGCCGAAGGCGCAGAGAAGATATATGTTACGGACAAAATAGACTCGCGTTTGACCGCAGCCAAGGCTGCTGGGGCTATGTGGGTCGGCAATGTGGATGCCGGTGACATTGTTGGCAGTATTGTCGGCGGCGGCGTGCACGACGAATCCGGCGCCGAGCCGCACGGGCTGGATGTAGTCTTCGAATGCTGCGGGCAACAGGAGGCGCTTGACCAGGCGGTCGAACTGCTCAAGCCCGGTGGAACGCTGGCCTTTGTGGGGATACCGAGGCAGGAGCGGGTATCGTTTGAGGCATGCCTGTTCAGGCGCAAGGAGATCGAACTGCGGAATATTCGCCGGCAGAACGGCTGTGTTCAGGCGGCAATGGACTTGATAGGAAGCGGCCAGGCCGATATTGACTATATGGTTACGCATCGTTTTGAGTTGGCCGAAGCCAAGGATGCATTCGATTTGGTTGCAGCGTATGACGATGGCGTAATCAAGGCTATGATTGATGTGTGATTTTCTGTGTAGAGTTCTGTATGGAGTTTAACGAAGTATGAACTGGCTTGGTTTGAAAGGAAAAGTGGCAATCGTGACCGGCGGAGCTGCCGGGATAGGCAAGGCAGTGTGTGTTGGATTGGCCGAGGTCGGGGTACACGTTGTAGTTGCTGATATAGACGAAAAGGGCGCCAAAGCCGTCGCTAAGGAACTGAAGGAGAATATCGGCGGCGAGCATCTCGCCGTCCGGGCTGATGTTAGCAGCAAAAGCAGCGTCGAATCGATGGTTCAGGTTGCGCTCGACGGATTCGGTCGGCTCGATATTATTGTCAATAACGCCGGCATACTCATACCTCGACTGCTCGTTGACCCGGCGGCGAAAGAGGAATTGACCGAGGAAATATGGGACAAGGTCGTTGCCGTCAATCAAAAGGGGCTTTTCCTTTGCAGTCAGGCGGCCGCACGGGTAATGATCAAAGAAGGTAAAGGTGTAATAATCAATATGGCATCGGAATCGGGGCTCGAAGGTTCGCAGGGTCAGAGTGTTTATGCCGGGACCAAGGCTGCGGCATATACGTTGACTCGCTCCTGGGCCAAGGAACTCGGCAAGCTTGGTGTTCGCGTGGTGGGGCTTGCTCCGGGTATAGTGGAAGCAACGGCTTTGAGATCCGATGAGTATGAACGAGCATTGGCGTATGCGCGTGGGGTAAGCGTCGAGACGCTGCGATCCAAATATGAAGAATCCTCTATTCCGCTCGGTAGATGTGGAAAATTAAGCGAAGTTGCGAACGTGGTCTGTTTTCTTGCATCGGACAGGGCCGGCTACATTCATGGGACGGTCGTTAACGTCTCAGGCGGCAAAAGCAGGGCCTGATGCCCGGAGCAGGTATGAAAAGAGCGGCAATAGTCAGCATAGGCAACGAGATTCTGGGTGGCCAGACAATAGATACGAATGCTGCATATCTGAGCAAAGAGTTGCTTGTGCTTGGTTTGCCGGTGCTGAGTTGTTATACGGTCGGCGATGAAACAGACAGAATTGTGCGAGCGTTGAATCTTGCCGGGATGGATGCCGATATTGTTGTGGCGACCGGCGGGCTGGGTCCTACTGACGATGACGTTACCCGGCAGGCATTTGCGAAATTCATGGGGGTGGAACTGAAAATTCAGGAGGATTTGTTGCGTAAAGTGCAGGATTTCTTCGCTCAGCGAAACTTGCAGATGCCTGGAAAGAACCGTATCCAGGCTTGTATCCCGGTCGGAGCCAAAGCGTTACCCAACAACCGCGGCACGGCGCCTGGAATAATGGCCGAAGCGGATGGTAAGCTCTTTGTCGCACTGCCCGGCGTGCCTTCAGAAATGAAGCAGATGTTTGGCGAATCAGTCCTGCCGCAGCTTCAGCAGGTTGCCTCGAGCCAGAGCGTTGTTGTGCGCAAGCTCCGATGCTACGGAGTCGGCGAATCGACTATCGCCGAGATGCTTGGCGAGCTTATGCAGAGAGGCAGAAATCCGCTAATCAACTGTACGGTACATTTCGGTGTAATAACGCTGCATATCATTGCAACGGCGGAAAATCAGGTACAGGCAGAGCGAATGGCCAAAGAGGGCGAGAATCTGCTGAAAGAGACATTTGGAGACCTGATCTACGGGACAGCGGAGCAAACTTTGGCTGAGGTGGTTGGTCTGAGGCTGGCGCATCAGCAGGCAAGTGTGGCTATTGCTGAATCCTGTACGGGGGGATTGCTGAGCAAACTGTTGACCGATGCTCCCGGTGCGAGCGAATACTTTACACATGGCTGGGTTACGTATGGCAACATCGCCAAAATCGGCGAGTTGGGTGTCCCGGAAGACCTAATCGAACGTTGCGGAGCTGTCAGTGAGCAGGTCGCCACGGCAATGGCTCAAGGCGCTCGCAGCAGAGCCGGAGCGGACTATGCAATCGGCATAACCGGTATAGCCGGTCCAACCGGGGGAACCGAACAAAAGCCTGTCGGATTGGTATATATCTGTGTTGATTCAAAGGAAGAATCCGAGGTCCAGTGCTGTCGCTTTTCAGGCGATAGGGACTCCATCCGACGTCGAGCCGCACAAAGTGCCCTCAATATGCTGCGATTGCGAATCAAAGATTGACAAAACGCTGATAAAATGTTAAAATAGGAAAACTGGGGTCTTCGGTCTTTCGAGGAGAATATGGCAGAACGTCGCAGGCGATTAGGTGAAATACTATTCAAGGCTAAGCTCGTTGAAAAACAAGCTCTTGTCAACGCGATCAAGACGTCGCAGGCGGAAAATAAGCGTTTGGGGCAGGTTTTGATCGAACTTGGGCTGATTAGCGAAGACATCCTCACGAAGGTGCTGGCGAAGCAGTTTGGGATGCGATATGTTAACATCGACAAGGTGGAGATACCCGCCGATAGCGGTTCACTTGTTCCCGAAGACCTGATGAAACGGTACAATGTTCTGCCTCTGGGTGAGAACAACGGCAAATTAAGGCTCGCAATCAGCGATCCTTCGGATATCGAGGGCCTGGACGCTCTCCATTTCCGCTTGAACCGGGAGTTGGAGTGCTATCTTGGAAATCCGACTAAAATTCGCTCCTACATAGGAGAAGCATTTAGCCGGGCCGTAAAGCAAGAGGACGACCGGCTCAAACACAGTATCGACGCCACCGCCGCCGAACTCGCCGAAGTTGGGCACGAGTTACAAGCCGAGTCGCTTCGAATCCAGGCGGACGGCAACGGTGATGACGCTCCAATCATCAAGCTGGCAAATCTCATAATCGACAATGCCTACTTTATGCGAGCCAGTGATATTCATATTGAACCGATGGCTGATCGGGTGCGTGTAAGATATCGTGTCGATGGTGTGTGCCTTGAGAAGGATAGCATACCGAAAAACATGCAGGCGCCGCTGGTAACACGTTTCAAAATTCTTTCAGGCATGGATATTGCGGAAAAGAGGCTACCGCAGGATGGGCGTATCAAGCGTGAGATCGGCGGCCAGGACATTGATTTTCGTGTGTCGTCGCTGCCGGGCAACCACGGTCCGAGTGTCGTGCTTCGAATTTTGAGGCCGGATGCGGTCAATATCGGTATCGCATCACTGGGGTTCGAGCAGGACAATTATGAGCAGTTTCAAAAGATAATCAAGAGACCCAACGGCATCTTTCTGGTTACCGGTCCGACCGGCAGCGGCAAGACCACGACCCTGTACGCGGCTCTGCAGGAACTCAATAAATCCGACAAGAAGATCATTACTGCCGAGGACCCGGTCGAATACAACTTCCCCGGAATGAATCAGTGCCAGATAAGAGACGAGATTGGCTTAACATTCGATAAGATACTTCGAGCAATGCTGCGTCAGGCGCCGAACATAATCCTGGTAGGTGAGATTCGAGACGGCGTAGTTGCGGATATTGCTATCCAGGCCGCCCTAACAGGGCATCTGGTGTTCAGCACTTTGCATACAAACGACGCACCGAGCGCGATCACGCGTCTTATCGATATGGGTGTGAAACCGTTCCTCGTGGCGAGTTCCGTACAGGCTATTATGGCGCAGCGACTTGTGAGGATAATTTGCAAGAAGTGCAGAGAAGTGGATGAAAACCCGGATCCGAAGCATCTGGAGATGCTGGGTATCAGCCCTGAGAGACTGGCGAAGACCCCTGTTTACAAGGGAGCCGGATGCAGCCAATGCCAGGGAACGGGATATAAGGGTCGAATCGCTATCTTTGAGATGTTTGAATTGAACACGGAAATCAGAGAGTTAGCGTTCAAAAAGGCCCCAACGGTAGAACTGCGAAAAGCGGCAAAGGCCAGTGGCATGAAAACGCTGATGGATGACGGCCTGCTGAAGATTTTCAAAGGGACTACGACGCCGGAAGAGGTTGTGAGAATAACGCAGACTGAAGGTGCTGTCGTAGATTAGGAAAAATGTACTTATTCTGGGACTATCAAGATGGCAACAGTTAATATGGACAGATTGCTGCAGGCCTGTGTTACGCAGGGCGCTTCGGATATACACCTTGTGTGTGGCCGGCCGCCCGTGTTGCGAATACACGGTCGCCTTCGATCACTGGAGACAAAGGTGCTCGAACCGGACGATACAACAGCCTTGATGAAAAGTATTACCCCTGACCGCAATCAACAGGAGCTCCAGGAAGAGGGAGGGACGGATTTCGGCTTCGCCTTCGGTGATGCAGCGCGGTTTCGTGTAGCTATTTTTCGGCAGAAGGGAAATATTTCTCTTGTTTTGCGTCTTATTCCGACGACCATCTTGAGCTTTGAAGACATCGGCTTGCCAAAGATATGCGCGGCGCTGTGTCGCAGGCCTAGGGGGCTTTTTTTGGTAACGGGACCAACGGGAAGCGGAAAAACCACTACGCTGGCCTGTATGGTCAATTATATCAATGAGAACTTGGACAGGCATATTGTTACGGTTGAGGACCCGATCGAGTACTACCATTCGCATAAGAAATCGGTTATCAATCAACGCGAAGTGGGCATCGACGTTCCGAGTTTTGCCGAGGCCCTTCGTCGAGTGCTCAGGCAGGACCCTGATGTGATTCTTGTTGGGGAATTGCGCGACCTTGAAACGATTGAGGCGGCTGTGAGAGCTGCTGAGACAGGTCACTTGGTTTTCAGTACGGTTCATACGACAAGTGCTGCCGGGACAATCAGTCGAATTATCGACGTGTTCCCGGTTGATCAGCAAGAGCAGATACGTATTCAACTCAGCGGTAACTTGATTGCTGTTCTAAGTCAGGCGCTTTGCCCCTTGGCGACCGGTAAGGGGCGGGTGGCGGCGTACGAGTTCATGGTTGTAACGCCTGCTATCGCGAATCTGATACGAGAAAACAAGACTTATCGAATTGACTCAAGCATCCAAACGGGAAGACGGCTGGGAATGCAGCTTCTTGATGAGCACCTGTGGCAACTATATGATGGGGGCAAGATCACGCTTGAAGAAATGCTCGATAAAGGTCGGCAGCCTGGCGCCTTGCAGGACAAGGCGAACGCGAAGATTCTTGGCACGAAAGCTAAGGGCAAGCGTGATGAGGCAAAGAAACAGATGGACGATCTTGGTCCTGTTCTACGATCTTGATTTTTTATGGGACTAAGCTTGGCAGGGAGAGCTTGAAGATTATTACTGCATTGGTGTCAAGGTAGGCAAGCCGGATTTCCCTTATGGGGTTGTCTAAACAGCCGTTTTATGAGTGGTTTGTAGTCCTAAAAACCACGTGTCCAATCCATAATTTCTTTTTTAAAAAGGCCTTAGTGTGATATAATAATAATGGACCTTGAATCGTCCGCGTGTTAAGGAAGGTGCCGATGGCAGATGCAAATACAACACGAAAGATTCCTCCCGTTGAGCAATTGCGTGGCAGAACTCTCGGTAGAATTCTAATCAAGATGGGTGTTCTCAGCCGCGAACAGGTACATGAGTGCCTGAAGGTTCAGGCTCAAAGGCAGGGGAAGGACCAGGTTGGGCAGGTTTTGCTGGAATTGGGGCTTGTCGATGAGGGGCAGTTGCGTATGGCGCTGGCGGCGCAACGGGGAATGGAGTATGTGAATATTGAGAACAGCGAGATCCCCGCGGATGTGATTTCGAAGGTGCCGGCTCAGATGGCGAAGACGTATCATATCGTGCCGCTTGAGTACAACGAGGGGAGCAACGAATTGACAGTCGTTCTTGACAGCCCTGAGAATTTCCGAGCGACGGACGATTTGGCGACGTTGATGGGCTTTAAGATCAAGGCGAAGATAACGGATGGGGAAGGTCTTGAGAAAGCGCTTTCGAAGTATTACGAAGAGAACCAGGATGGGAATATCGATGAGTTGATCGATGAAATCCAGGGCGATTCGTTTCTTTCAGAGTTTGACGGAAGAAATCAGAGTATCGACCTTGATGAGCTTAAAGAACTCTCTGAGTCGAACCCGGTGAAGAAACTGCTGAACCTTGTTTTGCTGCAGGCGATTCGCGACAAGGCTTCGGACATTCATTTTGAGCCTTTCGAGAACGAATATAAGATGCGCTATCGTATCGACGGGGTTCTTTACGAGATGATTCCGCCGCCGAAGTATATTGCTGCGGCGTTGAGTTCGCGAATCAAGGTTATGGCGAATCTGGATATTGCCGAGAGACGACTTCCGCAGGACGGGCGAATTTCTCTGACGGTGCAGGGCAATCCAATTGACCTTCGTGTGAGTGTTTTACCTACGATGTTTGGCGAGAGCGTTGTTCTTCGTGTGCTTGATCGAAGCCAGGTCAGCTTTGATCTTGCGAAACTCGGTCTGAGGCCCAGGGACCATGAGATTGTGCGTCGTCTGATTCACAAGCCGAACGGCATTATTATTGTTACAGGGCCGACCGGTTGCGGTAAAACAACGACTTTGTATTCGGCTTTGCACGAACTGAATGACGTTAAGACGAAGATAATCACAACGGAAGACCCGGTGGAATACGACATTGACGGTCTTGTTCAGGTGCAGATGAAGGCGGAGATCGGGCTGACGTTTGCAAGGTGTCTGCGTTCGATTTTACGTCAGGACCCGGACATACTTCTTGTCGGAGAGATTCGTGACCTTGAGACCGCGGAGATTGCGGCGCAGGCGTCGCTTACGGGCCACGTAGTGTTTACGACTTTGCATACGACGGATGCGCCGAGTTCGATAGCTCGATTGCTTGATTTGGGGGTGGAGCCGTTTCTGCTGACTGCGACTATCGAAGGGATCATAGCGCAGCGGCTGGTCAGGCGTATATGCGATGGATGCAAGACGCCGTTTGAGCCGACCGAATCTCAGTTGATGGAGTTGCAGCTTACTCCGGAGGATGTCAAGGATAAGAAATTCTATTACGGCCGCGGTTGCGATAAATGCAACGGCACCGGTTACAAAGGGCGAATTGCCATTTTCGAGATCATGGTATTCAACGACGAGATACGCGAATTGATTATGAACCATGCTTCAACGAATCTCCTTAGAGCCGCGGGCCAGAAGGCCGGCATGGTGCTGCTCCGGGATAATGGTTTGTCGCTGATATATGACGGCACGACGAGTATAGACGAGATCGTGAAAGAAACGATGTTGGAGGAGGCGTAGGTAGAAAGAGTAAGTCTCTGCAAATCTGGACCTGATAGTTGAGTGTGGTCCGTATGGAGGTTAAAGATGCCTACATTCCAATATTCAGCACTGGACGCACAGGGCGTCGAGATCAAGGACGAGATCGATGCGCTTAGCCAGAAGGAAGCTATAAGCAAGATACGCAATTTGGGGTATTTCCCGACAAAGGTGCGTGAGCGCGGTGCGGCTAAGAAGACACCGGCTGCTGCCGCTGCGGCAGGTCCGAAGAGGCGGGGCGCCGGCGGCAAAGTCAAAGTTAAGGCCATTACACAGTTCGCAAGGCAGTTATCCACACTTCAGGACGCGGGGCTGCCTATCCTGAGGTCTCTGCGGATTCTCGAGGAGCAGCAGAAGGCGGGTAATTTCAAGCGGGTGATTGGCTATGTCGGCGATGACATTGAGGGCGGCTCGACGCTTTCTGAGGCATTGGGGCATTTTCCGAGGGCATTTGACCGACTGCTTGTGAATATGGTTGCGGCGGGCGAGACCGGGGGTGTGCTGGACCTGATTTTGTCTCGCGTGGCTGACTTCATGGAAAAAGACCAGAAACTCAAGGCGCGGGTAAAAAGTGCGATGATCTATCCGGCTGTGGTCATGACTTTTGCGTTCACCATTATTTTGCTGTTGATGACGTTTGTAATACCGAATTTTACGTCGGTGTTGATGGAGATGACAGGAGACGATGAACTGCCGAGACTGACGCAGATAGTGCTCGCGACAAGTAATTGGATTGCGTTTCGCTACGGCTGGGCGGTGATATTGGGGGTGCCGTTTGGAATAATCTTTTTATTGAGATTTGCGCGAAGATTTCAGGGAGGGCGTTTTGTGCTGGACAGTATCAAACTGAAACTGCCTGTGATTGGGCAACTCAGCGGCAAGGTGTCTGTGACGCGGTGGACCAGAACGCTCGGAACTCTGATCAGTGCAGGCGTACCCATTCTCGACGCTATTACTGTTACGGGCGAGACTGCGGGGAACGAGGTATATACCAAGATGCTTACCAAGGTCCACGATTCGATCAGACAGGGGGATACGTTTGCAGGTCCGCTGAAACAGTCGAAAACGGTTGACTTGATCGTCAGCAATATGGTTGCCGTGGGTGAGGAAACAGGCGACCTGGACAAAATGCTTTTGAAAGTAGCAGATAATTACGACGAGCAGGTCGATGTGCTCGTTGCGGGATTGATGTCGATGCTCGAGCCGGTGATGATTGTCGTGCTCGGGCTTGTAGTTATGGTCATCGTTTTGTCGGTGTTTTTGCCGATGATTAAGATTATTACCTCGATGACTATGTAAACGAAGAATATAAACTCAGAATCAGCCATGAAGACATTTTAAGGAGAAAAAAATGAAAACGATCGCCAAAAAAACCAGAAGGAGAGCGGCATTTACCATTGTGGAATTGCTGACCGTTATGAGCATCATCGTGATTCTCATCGGGCTGCTTGTGCCGGCTTTGAACAGGGTCAGAATCTTCGCCAGAGAGGTCAAGCAGAACGCCCAGTTCCACAGTATCGAAGCTGCAATCGAGCTTTTCAACAACGCATTCGAAGGTTACCCGGAGTCCTACGGCGACGATATAACGGGTGCGAGCTATTGCGGCGCGATGAAGCTTTGCGAGGCCATGATGGGCCAGGACTTGCTGGGGTTCCATCCCGATTCGGCTTTCAGGGCTGACGGGCAAGACGCTGCTGGCGCGACCATGTTGTACAATCCAACGGATCTGGCTTCTCGAAAAGGTCCATATCTGCCGCCGGAAAGCGCAGATGCAGTCGAGATTCAGGAGATTTGGACTGCCGGTACTGCTCCGTTCCTGGCTACGAGCCGTGTTCTCTGCGATGTCTATACGCGCAAGCTCGATTCGGGCAAGAAAATCGGCATGCCGATACTCTACTACAAGGCTGAGACACGAGGTATGGCAAGATTGCACGATGCGAGTCTGATGGCAGCGATGACGCCTCGCGACAGTCAGGGTAATATCTATAACTTCCTCGATAACCAGGAGTTGCTTGATCTGGGTGTTCCGATTACCGCCGGAACGTTCGATTTGAGCGATCCTGAGAGGTTCTACAAGAATACTCTCAGCGACAAGATCAAGACGACACCGAGGCCGTTCAAGGCCGATACTTATATCCTGATCTCGGCGGGATACGACGGCGAGTACGGCACGGCAGACGACATCTGCAATTTCGACTGGAAGTATATTCCGTAGCAGACGGTGTGGATATGACATCGAGCAGTATTCGTCTCGGCTATGCGCTGCCGCGCATTACCAGGTGTGAACTATTATGTGTCAGGAAAAGAACTGGCTAAATACTTGCGAAAGATTACGAATGAAGGACGGGGAAAAGTGATGATTAAGCATATATTGACAATCGGAGTAATAATGGCTGTGCTGCTATCCGGTAATTCGGCGTGGTGCGAGGAGTGCGGGATTGTGAATCCCAGTTTCGAGGATGACCTTCCTTACATAGAGAATATTCTCTCTGATGCGCCGACCGGCTGGACTGTGAGCGCGCCTGATGGCAGGTTCTCGGGTGACGTAAAGACCTATACCAGTACGGGCTGGTCCAGCGATGGGCTATTAAGTCTTTCTCTTCATACTAATAAGGCACAGTTCTACGCCGGGGACATGATAACCATATCCCAGGAAGTCGATTTTGCGGACCTTACCCGTATCGTATTCGATGTAAGGCTGAAGACGGTATCGGACATAATCGAGTGGGACGAGAGTCAATGCTCGGCGATGATGATGATCGATGGGGATGTTGTCTGGGATTCGAATAGCGTCGGCGGTGTCAAGGGGATTTATCTCGATCAGGTGTACGTTATTGATCGGAAATACAAGACCGGCGGCCCCAAGGTGCTCTCACTTGGTATGAGAATGAACGAGGACTGGCGTTTTTACGTGAATGAATTCTACACAAGCCAGTGGGATATGATCGACTGCAATCTCTGTCCCGGTGCAGGCGTCGTCGATGGCGATCTCGACGGCAATTGCTGTGTGGATGGAAACGATTTGAAGGTGCTGGCTGACTTGTGGCTTGTCGATGAGGTTGAGCCGAATAATGCTGTGAACCTCTCGCATGTGGATGACGAGCTGGACAGCTATGCGACGATTGATTTCCATGATTTTTCGGTTTACGCAGGGAACTGGCCCGGCGATATGAATGGCGTCGCGGAGATTTCGGCCTCCTGGCTGGGACTGGTTGATCCGGATTACGAGTATAACCTGTACCACGAAGACGATATTCGGCCGCGAGGCATTATCAACTTCTTCGATGTTGCGATTCTGGCGGAGAACTGGTTGAAGTGCGGCGCCGAGGAGTAGATTCTTCTTGCAGGATTAACTGATATTTGAAGGGATTGAACAGTGAAGCGCAATCGTGAAAAATCAGGGCTTACGCTCATCGAGATATTGGTTGTTCTGGCGATAATCGCGCTTATGACCGGCGTTTTGATCCCGGCTGTCAGCATGGTGAAAAAGGCTGCGAAGGATGTCAAGCAGAGGGCCCAGTTCGGGACTATCGACTTGGCCCTGACGACTTTCAAGGGCGACTACGGCGACTATCCGCCTTCGGTTTGGCCTGTTGGCAGTGACTATTGCGGTGCCCAGAAGCTGGCCGAGGCCCTTGTGGGCTGGGATATGCTGGGTTTTCGTTCCGATTCTGTATGGCGTTCGGATGGTTGCGACGCCAGCGGCACGGTACTCCTGTATGATCCCGCCGATCCGCCGACGGCCAGAGAGGGGCCGTATCTCGAAGGCGATACGACAAGTGCGTTTAAGGTCGGAGATTTATTTAGCGCTGCTGCTATTGCGTCCGGCGGGTTGGCTGCGGATACATACGTTCTGTGTGACGTCTATGGCGGGACGAAGGTTTCGCTGCCCGGGGGCAAAACGGCAAATGCCGGGTCGCCGCTTCTTTACTACAAGGCCGATACGTCCGGCGCGGCGATAGCAATAAGCGATGTATATAAGGTCAACGACGACGATGCCCTTGTTCTGATAAAGGATACAGAGGACGGACCTGGCATTACCCATCCGCTCGGCGATCCTGCGGGCGGGTATGCGAATTTCTACGACTATATCAGGGATCCGAAAATTACGGCCAAGGCCTGGCCTTACCGGCCGAGTTCATACATATTGATTTCCGCGGGGGCGGATGGCATTTACGGCACAGACGACGATATTCGTAATTTCGGCGATTGATTCCATCCACAGCTCTTAAAGAGCGAGTTGACACTATGGAAAGCGGCAGAGACAAAACGGGCACGAGCCTCCTCGAGATACTTGTTGTCATAGCGATTATCGTAATCCTGGCCGGACTGATCGGGGTAGTGGGCAAGGGCGTTGAGAGCGGGTCGAAGACCAGGGCGGTGAAGGCGACTTTCGCTTTGCTTGAAAGCGCGTTGGATGAGTATTATGATTCTACGGGCAGGTTTCCTGCTGCGGGTGATCCTAATAATCCCTACGTTAATTGCGAGATACTGTACTCTGCCCTTAACTCCCTGCCTGCTTCGCGTGAGGTGCTTGAGAAGATCAGCGAAAAAGTAATTAGGAACAGGTTCAATCCGACCGTTGTTCCGCCGGTTTACGAGATATATGACCTCTGGGGTACGGTATTGGATTACAGATATGAGCCCGGGGAGAGTTTTCCGAAGCTCATATCAGCCGGCCCAGACAAGAACCATTTGACTGCCGAAGACAACATAACCAACAGATAGGATTTGGCGAAGAGTAATGTTGAACAAACGCAGACAATCCGGCCTGACACTGACTGAGATGGCGGTCGTCATCGCGGCCACTGCCTTGCTTATAGGGCTGGCGCTGCCTGCGGTTCGCGCGGTCATGGCGGCATTTGAGTCGGGCGAGAATGCTACGAGCATGATCAGCGCGGCGCTGTCCTCGGCGCGCGCCTTGGCTGCGAAAGAAGGGCGTTATGTCGGTATCCGCTTCCAGAAGGCCTATAATCCCGGCAGCGCCGATCCTATGGACCCGCTCACCGCTCCGCAATATATGATATTTATCGTTCACGATCCGAGCATACTGGCAAACGGGTTTCGGGCGATGGAAGGATTAAAGCCTATCAAGCTGCCGGATTCAGTGGGCGTGATGGATCTGACATTGGTTACGAGAAGCGACACAACATTTACCGAGGCGCCAATCGCCGCAGATATTGACTTATTAACACCCGGCAAGGAGGCGGCCAGAGATACGACGACATTTTCCATCATATTCTCGCCGTCCGGCAAGCTGCTGATACACGAAGTGCGGACAAGAAACCGGCACGGCCGAATGGACAGCGCTGCAACACCGAGTTCGGATAAGGTCTTTAATACGAAGTCTCAGGTCGATGCCGGGGTCGGGATGTTCTATCAGGATGATTATTGGGGTGCGAGTTGGAGCAGTTTTCCGGATTATGGCCTGGGTCCTGAATTGAGCCGGAAGAGTTTTGTCGTGTATGACACCACCGAATTCAAGAAAGCATACGACAAAGGCGAGCCATGGTCCGGGTATCTGGCAGGGCCTGGGCCCAAGGTTACATACATTAACCCCTATACGGGAACGGTGATCTTAAAGGATTGATTTGGCAATGGCCCATACGCGGCGAAATTTCGGGTTTTCTCTTGTCGAGGTCCTTCTGGCGGTAGCGACACTTTCGGTCGGAATGATCTTCATAGCGGGGACCTTTCTCGTCGGCGTGCATTTCGCGACCGTCTCGACCGAGCGGACGATAGCCGCCGCCGCTGCATCCGAAGCCTTCGCAAAAGTGCAGATATTCGGTGTTCATCCCTCGGATGCCAATTGCACAACCTCCGGCCAAAGACCTTTTGAAGCAATCGAGCATGGCCATCTTCCGGCCGGCGGCGACATCAGGGGCATTTCGCCCGGCGAATTTGCGTATCCATCGACGATATCTCTGACGCCGAAGCAGTATTTCTGGTCGGCGTTGTGCCGCAGGGATATTGCAGATCCGAATCATTGTGTTCAGGTGACTGTTTTTGTCAGCAGGAAGGTTGGGGCCGGAACAATGTACGAAGGTTCTGCCGGTGCGATAGACCGTCCGGTTCCAATGCCGGTTGTCGTCAGCGGAAGTATCGGTGGCGGCTTGCTGCTGCCTCCTTTAGCTGCGCCGGACGAGACCAGGCGAATACATACCGGCTGTACGATAGTCGAGGGGGGGACGGGAGAGATTTATCGTGTTGTGGGCAAGCGTGCAGGCGGCGAAATTGAACTTCATCCGAACAAACTCTGGAAATGGGACGGCAACCGGGTAGTCTGGGTGGTTCCGCCGCCGATTCGCGGAGGCAAGGGGCCTTGCATTGCCGTTTATCAAAAGTTAATCAGGTTCTGACAATGAACGATAAACGAAGGACTACTTCCGCTTTTACATTGATGGAGCTTATGGTCGCGGTTGCGATTCTGGGTATCGTTCTGTCTTTTGCGGGAGTGATCTTCAATGCGAGTATCAATACCCACCGCGTAGCGGCGGCGAATTCGGAGATTATGCAGAAGCTGCGTGCGATTACCGGCCAGCTCGATGCGGATTTTGAGGGCCTTCGCAAAGACGGCGAGATCTTCGCGGCCTGGGTAGCGGTTGACAGAAGGACGGCATTTCCGGATTACAATGATTGCGATGGAGACGGCTTCGAACGTCTGGACAGGATAATGTTCTTCACGTCAGGGGATTTTCAGTCTTACGGCACCGCTCCGATGGTTCGGGGCAATCTTGCAAGGGTCTGCTACATGCTTGCGAGCAGGCCGGCGACGATACTGGGCGACCCTGTGCTGCGGGCCTCGGAGCAGCCCCGGCACGACCGGGTGCTTGCGAGAACCCAACACATAATCACTGCCGATCCGACTATCGCGGCGTTCAATTACTCCGTCTTCACCGATGCGAACTGGTTCGAATGGAACAACGTTTGCGAATACGAGAAGACAACCCTGGAGGCGTGGAAGCATATACCGCTCTTCTTCAAGCAGGATATGCTTACTGAAATATCTGACGTGAACGTTTTCACTCCGGGACCTGTTCCTCACTCGAATGTAAGGGGTGCACAAGTCGATCCGACGGATTCTCGTGCCATACATATGCTTCTGTGCGAAGGTGTGGGCGAGTTCAAGGTGCAGGGCTGGTACGATGACCAGGCCCGCTGGGTGCCGGAAGTGGACCCCGACAGTAACGACGTCTATACCGATTCTGATTTCTTTTGGTCCACTCCGCTCTTGCTTGATCGAGATAATGTTCCCCATGTGCTGTATCCCTATAGGAGACCGGAAGGTTATGGGCATATAAGCCTCAACGGGGTTTTAGGTGGCTACAGGGCGGACAGGGTGAACGAGGTCAATTTCAACAGCATTCCAGGCCTCGGACGTGCGTTGAAGTTCACTTTCACGCTTTTCGACTCAAAAGGAATAATCAAGGAGGGTCGGACTTTTACCCATATTGTGTATCTGGACAGGTAGGCTGCAAAATGGAAGCGGTAAGAACGAAATCTCATTTACCAGGGGCTGCGTGGGGATCGGCCCTTATTTTGACGGTGGTTCTGACGAGCCTGCTGGCGATAGTGGGGGTTCTATTCCTCATGGTTAGCCGGCTCGACCGCATGGCCAGTTCATCGGTTTCGCAGAATGTTGAGCTTGATCTTGCTGTCGATACGGTCGTCGGCAGGATATGTGAACAGTTGGCCTGGGATGTGCCTGGAACCGATTTGGGTGGAGGGTTGTTGCCGGAATATCACGATTATCCCGGCCCGGAGGACCCGTGGCTGGCGGTTCTTGAGCCGAACGATGCCGGATTCTGGCAGCAGATAAGCGACGTCAACGGTATCCTTGCCTTGTCCGGCCGGCAAACTCGGAATCTGCCTCTAATTGTGGTGCCGGACGATGCTTCCATTGAGCTGGATCCGGTTGACGGCAGGCCGTCGGGAGCGCAGCTTGCCGATGCCGACGGCGACGGTATCGGGGATTCCAGGTGGATTGGGCTGGACGGGATAACCTCGGGCAGGGGCGAGCGGGTTTATGCAGCCGTGCGGGTAATCGATAATGGCGGAATGCTGAACGTCAATACGGGTTATAAATTCGATCCTTTCGATCCGAACGTATCAGATCCGAACATGCCGGCTTATTGGCTTATCGACGGGACGACTCCGCTGCAGGTGAACGTTGTGGGCCTGGCGGACAGGCCCGGCAGGCTGCCGCTGCTGACGCCTGCCGAGAGGCGGCTTAATGAAGCCAATCTGCTTGCCGCCCGTGATCCATGTACGGCGCCCCCGCGCGATCCTTATGGCGCCGGCGCCTATGAGACTGAAGTGATATGGCCTTACTATGATTTACACGGGTCTTATACTCCCTTTGACATCTCGGACGAGTTGGAATTGCGAAACCGGTTCTTGCTGAACCAGAGAGATACGGATACACGCATCGAGCGATTCGGGTGGACTGGTTCGTTTCGGGATCCTTCTGTCGGCGAAGTTCCGGTCGGCTCGGCCAGTTCGGGCTGGAATGTTGCGGGTTGGTTTGCCCATGCGAATATGTCAACGAATCCGGATTTGTACGACTATCGTCACATCGCCACGACGTACAGCATGGATCGCATCATCAGTTCTGCGCCGAATCCTTACTTGGGCGGGCAAAAGCGGATGGCCGATGTCAACAGAGACAGCCCCGAGGCAATTCGTGATGCGATTTTTGCCGGCCTTATAGATGCCGGGTCCGGCTTGCCGATTTCTGCGCTCGAGGGCACCGCGGCCCAGATTGCCGCCAATATCGTTGACTTCCGGGATGACAATTCGGATGTGACGGTCGTGCCGGAAGATTCGAACAGCAGCGCCCTGCATTACGGTTTCGAGTGCCCGTGCATTTACATCTCAGAGGTCGCTGCGATCAAGATAGGTATCCCCGCTCCACGCACGTCCTATGCGATTGAGCTTCACAAGCCGTATTTCGAGGACGGCTATCCGGCTGGCGGTCAGTGGCGGCTCATGGTTGGCAGTGATCCCGTCAATATTGCCTGGTCGGCGACGACAGGGGGAACTGCGAGATTCCATGTCGTGCGGTTCGAGGATCCCCTGGCTCCAGGCCTCCTTCCAGGGGTCATTTTCGGTGATCCATGTGACATTGACGTTACTATGCCCGGATATAAGCCACCGGGTTCGGCGACGGTTCAGGATGCCAGTATATCAGGTACGATGGATTCGATGGCGGGCCGCAGAGTCGATTTGCAGCGGCGTCGCCCTGGCGGATTCATTACCGTTGACAGCTTTACAATTCCTGTGGCATCGCCTACATGGCTTGCAGCGGGTATCGGTTTGCGCGGTATTCAGCGTGACATCGGTCGTCATAAGTGCATCCGGGGTTTGTGGGATACCGCGGCAAGGGCCGACGCCGCGACGCTGGGCCGGCCCAACAGCTATCCCGGACCAGGCGACGCGGTCGATGCAAGGCAGGTGCAGGCTCATCCGTATCTCGACCCGACGATTTACAGGAATAAATTCGGTTACGTTGTTTTCAAGAATGTCGGCGAGATCGGGATGGTCTTCGCAGCGGACGGGTACAACGTGCTTGCCGGAAGCATCGAGGGCAATCTGCGGCTTGACCTTCAACTGGCACTGTACTCCCGGATTCTCAACTTCTTGACAGTAGTAAACCCGACGATGGACCCTATCGACAGCGACCGCGACGGCATAAGTGGCGTAGATATCGATGAGATTAAGGTTCCAGGCCGAATCAATATCAATACCGCACCTCCGTATGTGCTGGAGCAATTGCCCTGGATGAGACCGCCCTTGCCGGCGCCGCCGGGGGCAATCTCAGCAGCGGTTGTTGCCTACAGGGATAAGGCGGAAGTAGCGGTTCGTGGCGGTACAGGCGCCGGCGCCGTCTCAGACTACCGTACTCGATTGGGGTACGAGGGTTTCAGGAGCCTGAGTGAACTTATCTGGGTTCCTGAAATGGGTTTCTATGCATCCGACGGCGCCGACCAGATCGGTTTTCCCGATCTTACGCGGGTGAAGACGCTGGTGAATCGCGACGGGGCGGCAGACGATTTCGAGGAACGTGACTTGATCTTCCAGAGGATCAGTAATCTTATCAGCGTTCGCAGCGACGTCTTTACTGCGTATGTTCTTGTCCGCATCGGCACAGACGGCCCGCAGCGAAGGGTAATAGCGATTCTCGACAGGAGCGAGGTGAATCCGGACCGCAAAGAGACGAAGGTTAAGATTCGGGCCCTGCATCAAGTTACCGATCCGTGGTAAACCTGTTCGGCGGCAACTCTGTCTCGTACTTGCGATTTTGAGCTCGTAATTCTCTCAGGCGTTTATCAGGCCCAAGATTTGGGGATGGACCTTCTTGTTTGCCAGTACGGCGGGCAGGTGGCCGCCTTCGTAGGCATTAGCATCAATGGGGAAGATGTCTTTTCCCTGCCAATCGGTTAAAACGGCATTGGCGCATTTTCCGATCATGGCGCCGGCGGCGAGATCCCAGAGCTTCGGGGTCGAGGCGACGGTTGCAGCGAAACTCCCCTTTGCCACGAGCGCCATGTGCAGGGCGGTGGTGCCCAGGTTGCGATACCTCGTTCTCTGTATGATCTCGCAGACCCAGGGGGGTACGCCGTCATAGCTGGGGAAATGGCTGTCGAGACTTACGCTTGAGAATTCCCCCATATCATCTTCGCCGGCATCTATTCGACGTCCATTCAGTTGTGCTTCGCCGTTCAATACGGCTGTGTACATCGAATCGGTTGAAGGGTCAAAGATTGCCCCGACAATGGGCATTCCTTTGTGAATCGCCCCTATACTGACCGTGAACAGGGGCACACGGTGGGCGAAATTGTTGGTTCCGTCTATCGGGTCGATTATCCACCACACATCATCGCCGCCTCTTGGGGGCTGTTTGAAGAGCCTTCCGGCCTGGCCCTCCTCGGCGATGAATCCGTGGTCCGGGTAGGCTTCCTTGATTCTATCGACGATAATCTGCTGGCATCGGGAATCGGTTTGCGTAACCAGTTCGGCACCGTTCTTGACGGACGCTTTGGCAAAATCCATATCTTCTACAGCCTTTTGGCCGGCCAGTCGCGCCGCGACAATCGCGGTTTCCAGCATTCTACTGAGATTTCCGTGTTCGAGTACCATATGCGTGCCATCCACTATGTGAACTTGACATAACCAGTTGACTCGCCTATTCTAATGCAGTTATGCAGCCAAGCCAACATCTATACCCTTCAGGGTAGTAAATTCCCGCGAGTGGGATTGCAAGCTGTTGTTCTAAAGTTACTTACCCGCGTACAAACGGGGATTTTCAATCGTGAGCAGTATAAATAAATCGAAAATCTTATCGCGTGCTTCAAAAAGACAGCGTGTTCGGGCAGGAATTATTCTGGCTATATTGGGCGGGCTGTTCGTGCTGATTGGCCTGATGGCAGGTGGTGTGATAGATGCCGAGGCACTGCTGGACCCGTGCGGTTTCAAACAAAGGCATGGTTTGCCCTGTCCGACTTGCGGCATGACGCATTCGCTTCTTGCTTTTGCCCGGGGCAGCGTTTTGAAGGCGTTTTATATCCAGCCTGCGGCGGCATTGGGCTGCTGTATTATGATTTTCGGGGCATTTTTGGCTTTGATGACGGCCGTTTTTGGGATATACTTCCGGTTTTTGGATTCGGTCTTCTCCAAGGGGAAGATAAAGTATGCGATTATCTTCGTAATCATAGTGATAGCCTGCGGCTGGGCCGTTACATTGGCGCGTGCCTTGGCGGCGAGTATGCAGGGTTGAGGAGACAGAGAATGTTTCGGGGTTTACAACAATGATTAAAATACTGATCACAGACAAACTTGCACAAGAAGGTATTGACCTTCTCAATTCGATCGACGGCGTCGAAGCTGTTGTGAAGACGGGCATCAGTGAAGAGGAATTAGCCGGGATCATCGGCGAGTACGACGGCCTGATTATCCGCAGCGGCACAAGGGTGACGGCGAAAGTGCTGGAGAATCCGGGAAAGCTCAAGGGCGTCGCCCGCGCCGGAGTAGGGGTGGACAATATCGATGTTCCCGAGGCCACGAGAAAGGGCGTTATCGTGATGAATACGCCCGGCGGCAATACGCTCAGCGCCGCCGAGCATACGATGGCTTTGATGCTGTCGATGAGCCGAAACGTCGTTCCGGCCTGCAACAGCCTGAAGGCAGGCGCCTGGGACAGGAAGAAATATATGGGTAACCAGTTAAACAGCAAAGTTCTCGGCGTGATAGGTCTGGGCAGGATCGGGCTGGCGACGGCTTCGATGGCCAGGGGTTTCAATATGAAGATTCTCGGATATGACCCCATTGCTGCGCCTGCTGATGCGGACAAGTTAGGCATCGAGGTTACCGATGATCTGGAAAGAATTTTCAAGGAGGCCGACTATATTAGCGTTCACGTTCCGAAGAACGAGCAGACGCTTAATATGATCGGCGCCGAGCAGATTGAGATGATGAAGCCTACGGTGCGTTTGGTCAACTGTGCTCGTGGCGGAATCATAAATGAGGACGCCCTTTATGACGCCCTCGCAGCCGGGCGTATTGCCGGCGCGGCATTGGACGTATATCCGAAGGAGCCGCCGGAGAATAAGCGTTTTACAGAGTCGGAGAACTGTGTTGTCACGCCTCACCTCGGCGCCAGCACCGAGGAGGCTCAGATTGAAGTAGCCGTCGAAGCGGCTCAAATTCTCGTTGACGCCATTAAGGGCGGGCCTATCAGAAATGCTCTCAACGCTCCGTCGAGCAGCGGGGCGGTGCCGCCGTTAGTAAATCGGTATGGCGAGCTGTCACGGCGGATTGGAATAGTCTTGAGCACTATTGCGCCGGGTCACGTCAAGGAAGTTCAGGTGCAGTATCGCGGCGGGATTGCGGAGATGGACGTGGAATCTGTTACGCTCAACTTCGCGATAGGACTGCTGCAGAAGCACTTTGAGCTGCCTTTGAATATCGTCAATGTTTCGGTTCTTGCGAAAGAGCGAGGCATAAGCATTGACCAGACGATGAACGCCGAAGCGAAAGACGTTGCATCGAGTTTCAGCGCCAAGGTCGTTACCGATAAGGTAACACGGACCGTGACGGGTTCCGTTTTCGGCGGGACGCTGCTGAGGATAATCGAATTGGATGGCTTCAGCACTGAAATGACTCCTCAGAACACCGTTCTGGTGATATTCAACGACGATAAGCCCGGCGTAATCGGCTCGGTCGGCACTGTCTGCGGCAAGCACGGGATCAATATTTGCACGATGGGAGTCGGACAGAAACCGGACGAAGAGAAAGCGGCCCTTGTGGTAAGTCTGAATAAGGAGCCCGACGAAAAAGCTGTCGAGGAACTCGGATCACTTGACTTTGTAAATGAGATTTACGTTTGCAAGCTGGATTGACTGTCCGCAACGCAATAGAAGTGAGAGCAATGAGTATCTGTATTCCATTTGGGTATTCGTATGCCGGAGCAACTCATAATAAGCATTAGCGGGATGCGGGGCATTATCGGTGAGAACCTTACCGCCTCGATTGCCGCTGAGTACGGCAGCGCGTTTGGCACGTTTCTGAAAGACAGTGCTGGTTCGAATGGCAGCCGACTGTCGGTTTGCATCGGGCGAGATTCTCGCGGCAGCGGGAGGATGCTCGCATCGGCTGTGGGTGCCGGACTGTGCGGAGTCGGGGTGGACGTGGTTGATGTCGGCCTGGTTCCTACGCCCACGGTGGGTGTTATGGTTACGCACCTTGGCTGCGCGGGAGGAGTGATAATTACGGCCTCTCATAACCCGATTCAGTATAACGGCATAAAGCTGCTCCTGGGCAACTCCATGGCTCCGCCGGTCGATGCAGCCGGTCGAATCAAGCAGTTTTTTCTGGAAAAACGCTTCGATTACGTCGATTCGGCACGATGCGGCGGGGTGGCCTTCAGCGACGAGGCGGATGCAAAACATATTGAGAGAGTTCTGGCAATTGCGGATAAAGAGGCTATTGCTGCGAAGGGATTCAGGGTGGTTCTGGACAGCGTAAACGGAGCAGGAGGGCCCATTACCAGGAAGCTGCTGGCTGAATTGGGCTGTCAAGTTTCAGCTATCAATGACGAACCTACCGGCGTGTTCGCGCATACGCCGGAACCAATTGCCGAGAATCTGACGAATCTGTGCGAAGTTGTCAAGGCTGAAGGGGCCGAGATTGGCTTTGCCCAGGACCCCGATGCGGACAGACTTGCGATTGTCGATGAGGCCGGGACATATATCGGCGAGGAATATACCCTTGCAATGGCGGCGAAGTACATTTTCAGCAAAAAAGTGGGCAAGGCTGCAACGAATCTTTCCACATCGCGAATGATCGACGACATTGCGGCGAAGGCCGGGTGCCAGGTCATTCGCACTCCCGTTGGCGAGGCCAACGTCGCTTCGGCTATGCTTGAGAACGACTGCGTTATTGGAGGCGAAGGCAACGGCGGCATAATCGATTTACGAGTCGGTCCGATTCGAGATAGTCTTGCGGGCATCGCTCTCGTGCTGCAGTTGATGGCCGAGACCGGACGGAGCGTTTCGCAGTTGACCGCTGATATCGGCAGTTACTACATGACCAAGACGAAATTTGCCGCGGATTCCAAACAGGCTATGGAGATCCTGAAACTGGCCAAACAGCAATTCTCAGACGCCCGGCTCGATGTCAGCGACGGCTATCGGTTTGACTTCGAAGATGGGTGGGTGCATATCAGGTCGAGTAATACCGAACCGGTTATGCGGGCCATCGTCGAGGCCAAAGACCGCAGTATCGTCCAGAGGTATCTTGGCGAAATCGCGAAGATTCGACGCGAAGTATTGGGCTGAGTTTGCGATGCATACCAACACCCATAAGAACGGCGCCAAGAGGATAAGGTCGATTACTTATCTGAGTATTTTGGTGAATGTCGGTCTGTGCATCCTGAAACTCGTTGTGGGCATAGTGGGTAATTCACTTGCCTTGGTGGCGGACGGGATTCATTCGTTGTCCGATTTGGCGACCGATGGTGCGGTCCTTGTGGGGCTGTACTTCGGCTCGAAGAAACCGGACCAATCTCACCCCTACGGGCACGGGCGGCTTGAGACTTTTTCCGCTCTTTCGGTTTCTGCGGTCTTGATTCTGATTGGTGGAGGGATGATCTATTATGCTACTATGGCCATTGCCAGGGACGAGGTTACGGTCCCCCATTTTGCGATGGGGATAGCGGCAATTGTCTCTATCGGTGCGAAAGAATGGCTGTATAGGGCAACAAGGAAGATTGCTGTAGAATCTCACAGCCCGGCCTTATACGCCAACGCCTGGCATCATCGCAGCGATGCGCTCAGTTCTGTAGCGGTTCTGGTCGGCTACGTGTCGCTGCAACTCAGTTTTACGCACGGTGATCAGGTTGCTGCAATTGCTGTCGGTCTAATGATAGTTTGGGTGGGGGCCACGATAATCAGCGGCGCTCTGCGTGAACTGAGCGAGAGCGCTATCGATGCTGATACAATCGAACGCATAAAGGAGATCATCAATTCGGACTCCTCGATTCGCCAGTGGCACCAGCTTCGCACACGCACAGTGGGCAGAGAGGTTTTTCTCGACCTTCACATTCTGGTTGATCCTGAGTTGGACATATCGGCCGCTCACGAGATTTCGCAGCGTTTGGAGGATACGCTGGAGGCAGAGATTGCCCGGCCTATCAATATCGTTGTTCACATCGAGCCGGACATCCCGGAATTGAGGAAGTAGCCTCGTGATTGATTCGACGTTATCATGCGTTCGGGCTATTCCCGGCGCCGAGTGAATCTCCACGCATCGCCTTCGACGTTAGCAAGGTGGAATTCGCCCCTCAGAATTTTTCCATGTAGATGCAGCCGAGAGGATTCCGTGTTGTATTCGAGCAGTTGATATGTTCCTGAATCGACTATTCGAACACTGCCCAGGCCCTTGTTGACGCTCCCCTGATATGTCAGAAACCGGAGCGGATGGTCGTGGATTCTAATTGCCGAACACGCCTGGTCGAGGAGTCTGTCGGGTGGAGAGTCGAGCCGATAAGTATAGAGGACTTCGCCTGTTTCAAGCATCAAGTCCCAATGCTTAGGCTTACCCTCTCTGGTATGCTCTTGCACAACGAATTGAAGGGGTCTGTTCTCGATTTTTCCAGTTCCAGTATTTCAGCAGCTTGCCGTTATGTTCGGCTTTAGGGACATAATACAAGGCAAAGCAAAACAGATATGGCATACAATTGTTTATACCGATGACCCGGATGTGTGGAGCAATTTGCTCACCCATGCCCGGAATTTGCTCGATTTCCTGCAATGTCGGTCTCTTTACGAACTCGCTCCTTGGACATAATGCCGATTCGGAATCAATCGCTTACAGGAGTAAGAGCCTATCCCAATAACCCTCTGGCTTCGACCGGCTGCATCGGTCGCGGCC
>JAFGCD010000117.1 GCA_016932835.1 Sedimentisphaerales bacterium | reverse complement strand
TCTCCTTGAGTTCTGTTGGAAAAACCGTTCAAAACACACTCAAGGAGGCTCTATGCACATCCCGTGCCAAAACGGGTAATCGCGTGACACATTTTCCTTGACAACCGACCCCGTGCTGTCGTATAATAAACCGGCCAATGGAGGTGTGTGGTGAAAGGTCCTTCGGTGCGGCTTTCACCTCTTCCGGACAAGGTTGTCCCCAAAATACACTTGTCGCTTGTGCGCAGGCGATGAATTTGTCTTTGCGCAAAGCTCGATATTGACGGTACTGACTTGTGATTCTGGAAAGGGTGTAACGATGAAAAGAAGTGTGCTGCTGACCGTAGCTGTCTCACTGACGGCAATCCTCTTAGTCAGCCCCGCCGCAAATGCGTCTGAGTCATACAACTGGGTCGAGGGATACATCTTCCTCGACGAGGGCGACGGTGAGTTGATGGAGGCCCTCAGTTCGGCCTATGCCTACGTCGAAGATTCCGATGACGAATGGGACGAAGACGAATGGGAAGATGAATTTGAAGCTTGGGTAGAGGCCGAGATCGATAACGCCTATGCCTATGCCTGGGTCGAAGACGACTGGATGGGATTGCAGCTCGAAGTCTGGCCGGACACAGGTATGTCCGCATATGCACAAGGTGAAACATTCATGGGCGCCACTTTTGAAGTCTTCGATGACGGCGACGTGACATTCGGATTCGATTTCGAAATATGGTCCGAACTCATAACGGATAATCCCGGAGACTGGGCCTCAGCCGCCACAGAAATCACTATCGGCATCGGCATCGACGATACCTTTGATTTTGACGAGGAGGATTACTGGGACATCGAGGATTACGTTTCGGACGGAGAATTCTGCGGCGACTATTGGGGTGACGACCCTACCTACTGGGACACTCTCTACATAACTCGTTACTTCGAAGCCGGTGACGTCGGATCAATAGGCGTATGGATCAATTCAGAGGTCGAGGCATACACTACCGATGAGGAACTCGAAGAAGACGGCCCCCCAGCCCATATCCCCGCACCCGGAGCGATGCTGCTGGCTGGCTTGGGTACGGCTCTGACAGGATATCTCAGAAGGCGGCAAGCCATCTGACATATCACGTATATAAGCAATCCGAACAGGGCCGCAGACGCTCGCCTGCAGCCCTGTTTTTTTGCGCCGCAGGCAGCCATTGCTATTCGACCGCCGCGTAACGAACTACTGCCGCACCGCCCTTGCCGGGAATCTCAACACGCAAACCATTCTCCATAGCCTCGGCGCCCGTAAGTGTGACGGGTTTGTCGCTATCGAAATCGGCGAATCGATACCGCAAACCTGCCTCCAGACCGCCAAGCCGAAGCGCCTTGCTCCCTTGCTCGCAATTGTGCCGGCGAAACGCCTGGATTGCGCCTTCGTTGCGCTTCGAATCGTGAAACTGCCACGCGATCCAGTCGTTATCGTTTCGGCTGTAAGGAAGAACCGGATAGTAGTCACCGTAAAAGTACCCCACAATCTGCCGCCACTGGCCCGAGAGCTTCCGAAGCAAATCGTAGTCCAGTTCCGCCCGCCTCATGTCGTACCCGAATACCACACCCATCGCATGGCCGCTCCGAATCGCATACGCATTGACGCTGTCTATAGGAACCGTGTTCGACCCGTAGTAAGGAATCCACTGGAAAAGACTGTGGTGAAAAGCCTGCTTCACCACGAGGTCGCCGTAATTGTAATCCGTAGGATGCAGCGGAACGGCACGACGCATCGTCTCAAGGTCATTGCGACGACCGCCCGATGCGCAACTGTCGATACGCAGACTCGGATGCCTTTTTCTAAGTTCGTCCCAGTAGGCCAGATAACCCTGAACGTGGAAGTTTTCCGTTATCCCCTGGCGGTCCGGCGTATCGTTGCCGCGCCAAAAACCCAGCGGGCTCATATTGAAATCCTGCCGATAAAGGTGTATCCCCTGGCTCTTGAGCTGACCGTCAACGTGGTTCACAAGCCACTGCCATGCCTCGGTGTTGCCCAGGTTCAGCAGCGGCCCTAAACGCCACTCCGGATGGTTCTGGCTCAGCCACCCACCCCCAACGCGTTCCGGCTCGAACCAAACCAGCGTCCTTACCCCCTTCGACAACGCATGATCGGAAATCGCCCGAAGACCTCCCGGAAAACGGGTAAGGTCGCTCTCCCATGTCCCCGTCCTCGGCCACTGACCCTCGCAAGGATACCAGCCCGCATCCATCCACCAGAAATCGATACCGATCTTCTCCTCGAGATACCGGTCGATGAAATACTTCTGGTTCTCTTCGTTGGCATTGATCATCTCGTAGAATTGGGCCGACGTGTTGCCGAAAAGTATCGGCGCCGGAAGCTTGCCGTCGGCCGCACGCGGAACGTTGTGAGCCCACATCCACCGTCGCCACATGTTCTGTGCGCGAACCGTATCCTCGCCCTTCCAGAATATCATCGCAATAAGCGGACTGCGAACCTCTTCGCCGGGCCGAAGACGAAAACGAGTCAACTCCTGACCCGCGGAAATACGCAACGCACCCTCGGCCCCAACAGAAAAGCAAGACGCCCACTGGCCGGGCCAGCCTATCGCAAGAAGAATCCCCCCGCCAGGCATCTGAACCTTGTAATAAGGAAACGAACCGTTCGTGCCGCGACCGTCGTCGGGCGCAAAATGCCTGCTCGCGCCGCCGCCTAATGTCTCGGTCAATGGCTCGTACAGAACAGCAGAACACGTATCGCCCCGGAATGCGTGAAGCACGAACTCGCCGTCGCCCTGCCGAGCGAATAAAGTATCCAGGGCCTGAATATTCTCAACTATCCCCGTATCGCTCGAACCGGTATTCTTGAAATAAACCGTCCATTCCACCGCCGGAAAATCCTTGTAATCGACCGCAACAAGCAGAACCTCCAAGCCCCCGCCCTCCTCCCGCCACGTCTTCGTGTAACAAGTCCGCTCCGCATCCAATTGCGACTTTTGCCTCTGCGCGGGCCAACCCCCTAAAATCGAATCGGAAACGGCCCCGTTATAAAGAAAAGCAAACGCCGAACTGCCCGACCGCGCAATCGGCGAAAGACGCTGCGAACTGCGATGGTCCCGAATCTCCATATCCCCTAACCACAACTGACGCCCGTCCGCCAGCACCGCCTTCGCGTCGGCCCAGTTCGACTGGTCCCACCCGATGCCGTCGCCCGCATCGCCTATCTCAAGAGTGAAAGACGTAGCCCCCTCAAGATCGACATCAACCGCCAACGCAGGCGTCTTCACCGTCATAACCTCAGACTTGAAGACAACCTTCTCCTTCACCGTCACCGAAAAAACCACGCTCCCGCGCCCTCGCAATGTGTCGTCGTTGTGATCCAGCCCCGCCTCCGCCGTGAATCGGCTGCCCGGACCCGGAAGTGTCACAACCACCTTGCTCACAGCATGACAGTAAAGCCCCCGGGAATAAGTCTTCTCGCCTATCCGCAGCGGACTGTCGCCGCGCTTGTTAGGCAGCACCGGATCGTTGTTCGCGTAAACGTCCAGGCCCGGCCTGGGTGCAGCCTCCGCCTCGACCACACGCGCCTCCGAAGCCCCGAACGCCGGCGCCAAAATGTGAGACTTCACCCATTCGGCCTTCCAGGCCATTTCATCGGCTGTAACCATCCCATCCGCACCCGAAACGACTTGACATAAAGTCCCAAATGCAATCAGAAATACCCCGAACGCCTTCATGCCTGCCCGCTCCTTTCTGCAAAAAACACTAAAAGCAGCTTACTGATACTTGTGCGATATTACCCATTTAATAGCATAATGCACTGACGGACGACAACCTCGAAATCATTGCTCCCTCCGCTTGCCCCACAACCCCAATCGAGCTGCGCACGCAGGCAATATGAATATGTCACCAGCCCACGCCATTATCATAGTTATACCGGTGAAAAGGCCGAAGTACTGGATAGGCTGAAATTCCGCCAGAATCAATATAATAAAACCGCCCGCGGCAACCACCGACGTATAAGTAATCGCCCGACCGGCCTTCTCAAGAGTATTGCTCACGGCATCAACCATCCCGAAACCGCCAAGACGCTCGCTCTTGAAGTGACTCAAAAAATGAATCGTATCGTCCGCTGCAATGCCGATTGCTATGCTCGCAATCATCACCGTCGCAGCGTCGAAAGCAATCCCGAACACCACCATAATCCCGAAAACAAAAAATATCGGAATCAGGTTCGGCAATACCGCCGCAAGAAAAGCACGAAAAGACCACATGAACAGCCATATCAAAAGCAGTATCAACCCCCCCGCTAATGCCAGGCTCCGTATCTGCGTATCTATCAGTGACTGCTGCGACTCGTTCGTCAGAGACGCAACCCCCGTAACCACGTGCGTCGAATCCGCAGGAAAAACCCGGCTCGCCTCCTGCTCGATGTAATCAAGAAGCGAATCAAAATCCCTGCTCGACATCGCACGGATAAGAACAGACATCCGCAGAGATATCAGCCCGCCCTCCTTGTGCCGATACCGCGAAAGCATCGGCTTCAGAGCATTGTCACCCCCCGACCGACCCGCCACGAATAACGGCATCGGAACATCCTTGAAAGCACCAGCAAGCTTGCCGTAATGGATAACCTTCGCCACTTCCTCGCGACCGCGAATACTCTCGCCCAGCCGGTCCAGCGCTTTCAGCAGAGCCGCGCCCCCTGCCGCATCGCCCGTAACGTCCACCTCCACAGACTGACAACCCGTAAGTCGCTCGGCTATGAACTTGTAGTCACGCCTGATCTTCGAGTCCTCCCGGAAAAACCGCAACACATTCGATTCGACCTTCGCGCCGCTCAGAAGAATAATCGAGCAGAGAAATACCCCAACACCGATACCAAGAACCGTTCCTTTGTTGCGAACCATCGCCCTGCCCACTACCGCAGTCCAGTGAGCCTCCGCAGGACGATGAGCCGCACCCCGGCAGTGCAAAGCGTGCAGCACGCCCGGAACAATCGCAATGTTGAAACCAAACGAAAGCAGAATGCCCAGAGCCGTAAACAATCCGAATTCCTTGACAGGCTGCATATGAGAGACCGAAAGAGATGCAAACCCAACCGCCGTCGTCACATTCGACAGAAAAACAGGCCTGATAAGCTCCTTCAGCGACTCTTCGATCGCCCTGCCCCGGCTGCCCGATACCGACAGAAAAGACAAAAACCGCGATGCAATGTGAATCCCCCCAGAAACAGAAAGCACAAAAAGTATCGATGGAACCGCAACCGTAATCATATTCAAAGTCTTGCCCGCCGCAACCAGAAGACCCATCGTCCAGATAGTCGTCACACCCACCGAACACATCACCGCAGCAACCGCCGAAACGCTCCGAAGAACAAACCCCAGGCACACCACCGATATCACTATCGCAAAAGGCAGAAATCGCCGCGATGCCTTCAGCGAACCCCGATCCAGCGAAGTGTGCATAAGCGCGCTGCCCGCGAGGTGAAACTCCGCCCCGCCTCCTCTCGACTCGGCAACCGCGGACTCGATTCTTTCGACCGCTCTCTTCCGCGACTCAACCCCCTCCGCCCGCTTCAGCCACGCCACGACACCGAAAACCTTCCCGTCGCGCCCCACCAGTAAATTCTCGAAAAGATCCCGCCCCCTAACAAGCTCGCGCCAGTCGGACCGAAAATCCGCCAGCAGATCCGCAGCCTCCGCCACGCTGAAAACGTTTTCGACCTCCTCTATCACGCCAAGCCGACCGCCCAACTCCCGCTGTATCGAAAGACACTCATCCGAATACGGGTCCTCAGTCTCAGCCGCGATGATTATGAATTCTTCATTCCCGTATTTTTCCAGAAACTCCACGTAACGCGAGTAAGACTCGCCCCCGGTATCGAGCCAGACCTCCTTGGAGTTGTCTATCCTTGTGTCCTTAAGGCAGTATATCGGACACACCAGGCTGACCGCGCACGCCAGCGCCAGCAGCCTGCAGCGACGAGCGACCAGCCGAGCGACTTTCTCTTCGAATCGCCTGATCATCCGCCTGCCTTTGGAAAAAGACGAATCCCTCGAAGCTGATATCCCACGACTTTGCCGGTTATCATCGGTGTCTCGCTCGCTGTCAACATGCCCCCTTGAATTGCCCGGCGCACTCACGCATAACCGCAGCAGCATTCGTGCGGACTGTCCGCATAAACAGGCTCATGAACCAGCCCGCCGCAGGCAACGCGCTCTTCTTCCTTCTGAAATACCGACTCGCACCCCTTCGCGACTTCCGCCAGCTTCGCAACCTCCTCCTCGCTGATACGCCTGTAGCCATTGCACGCCTTGACAGCTTTATCCAGCAAATCCAGAAAAGAAGGCGGAATACCCGCGATAACCGGCTTCTGCGACAGCGTATAGCGCATCGCAAGGCTGACCTCCTCATCCGTCTCCGTAGTGCGATACCACCATTTCCGCTTGCGCTCGGCCCCCTCGGCCCAGGCCCCCATCGACAAAGGCTTGATCGCCAGCACTGCCGCCCCCTTCTCCGCCGCCCGCTTCAATACAGGCGCCCCGAATCCTATCCTGAAATCCTCCACGAAATTGATCGGGAACATCGCCGTATCGAAATCGAATCCGTCAAGCGCCGCCAAAGCCCCTTTCCGCGTGTGAGCCGAGAAACCTATGTGCCTGATCTTGCCGGCCTTCTTAGCTTCAAGGATAGTCTCCATCGCACCGCCCGGACCCAGAGCCTGTGCCACCTGCTCCGGAGTCTGAATATGGTGAAGCTGATACAAATCGAAGTGGTCCGTCTTAAGACGTTGCAGCGACCGATCGAGTTCTTCGCGCGCGCGCGCCTTGTCGCGCATCTTCGTCTTGCACGCTAAAAATATCTTGCTGCGGTCCAGCCCTTGAAGGCCGATGCCCATCTTCACCTCCGACTCGCCGTTGCCGTAGGCCGGAGCAACGTCGAAATAGTTCACCCCACGGTCGAAAGCCGAGTGAATCCCGTCGGTGCACTTGTTCTGGTCGTAGTGGATAAGACACAACCCCGGAAAACCAACCATCGAGATCTTCCGTCCCGTCCTGCCCAGCACGCGCCTCGGCAGACCCGAAACCTTCTCAACCCAATCCGCATTGACCTCGCTGCCGGCCGTTAACGCAGACTCCATACCCAGAGCACAACCGCCCGCAACCGTACCAGCCGCCTTCAAGAAACTACGTCGTTTCATAATCGACTCCTTGACCTGCAAAACAATCGTTTCGACATCGCTGCTGCATCGTCATTATTCAAACCTGCGCAATTATAACCGCCACCACGACCGATAACAACAACCAAAACAATATCCCGCCTCAACCCACAACAGCCGACTTCAGCCCCGCATTTGGGAACAAGCCCCGCGTTTCATATACTTTAAACTGTTGGGGCCTTGCTGCAAGAGGCCCCCATCGAAGTATAGACAGACTTTCGGAGCCCGGTGCCGTGTTCGAAAAAAATAATAATACCAAACGCGATGCAAACCCCGGACAGGGAGAATACAACGATACCACAGAACCGGGTTCGCCCCTGCGCCGAATCATCGCAGGAGCAGGCCAGAACCCTCGATATCGCAACGCCCACCAGCCACAGCCCACGCCGGAATCGCAAAACACCGAGCAAACGGACAAATCCCGAAACAAAAAAAGAAAACGCCTCATACTCACCGCCGAAATACTCCTCGCAATCGCATTCCTCCTCGTACTCGCCGTAAGGTTCAACTGGGTCGATCTCAGCGGAGCAAAGGCCGCAGTACTGAGCAAAATAGCAATAATCTATCCCGACAAGGATGCCGCATACGAATTCCTCGGCGAACACTACAACTCACAGGGCAAGTCCGCACAGGCAATAGACGCCTGTCTCAAGCTCGTCCAGAGAAAGCCTGAAGACCCCCTCGCCCACGTCCTCCTCGGCCAGGCACAAAACGACGCAGGACAATACAAAGAAGCCCTCGCAAGCTTCAACCAGGCCCTCCAACTCAATCCGCTCTGCTTCGAAGCCAATCTCGGTATCGGCCGCACCTACTCCGCACTCCGCAGACACCCGGAAGCGATAGACTTCCTCAAGCAGGCCATAGCAATAAAGCCCCGATCAGCGCAGGCATACCTCTCCCTCGGAATGGCCCTCTCGGATTCCGGCAGATACGATGAGGCGATGGAGGCATTCAGGCAGGCAAAGGAAATAGACCCCGACATCGCAGACGCACAAACCATCTCAGGCAAGGCATACCTCCAGGCCGGTCTCCACCAGCAGGCAATCGACTGTTTCAAGGAGGCCATCTCCCTCGACCAGGGCCACGCACAGGCATACTTCTCGCTCGGCAAGGCATGCCTCCGCGTCGGTGACAAGGCCCTAGCCATAGAGCAGCAAAGGGCACTCGAACAGCTCGACCCGAAACTCGCACAAGACCTCTCAGAACTTATCAGAAAAAACTGACAATGCGAAGCATTGTCACCCCGAGTGAAGTCGAGAGGTCTATTAAAATTCCCTCTTCCGTCTCTTTCGAATTTCGGATTTCGTGCTTCGAGTTTCACCTACCACGGTAGGTTGTGCATTGCACAACAAAAAAATCTTTTACCTTTTCCCTTTTGACTTTTTACTTCCTCACCGTCATTCCGAGCGCAGCCGAGGAATCTATTAAAATTCCCTCTTCCGTCTCTTTCGATTTCCGCCGTAAGGCGTCCCATAGGGAGCATTTCCACCTGAGGTGTCCCGCCGTGAGGTGTCCCTTACGGGACTTACGGGAGTGCTTCGAGTCTCAACTCTTACGGTAGGTTGTGCATTGCACAACAATGTTTCCCGTCAGCAGAAGTGGCACAGGTTAAGGGATTTGGTTAGGGGAGGGTTTCAAGTGTTTTCCTGCATGCAGGAAAACACTT
>JAFGCD010000116.1 GCA_016932835.1 Sedimentisphaerales bacterium | reverse complement strand
TCTCCTTGAGTTCTGTTGGAAAAACCGTTCAAAACACACTCAAGGAGGCTCTATGCACATCCCGTGCCAAAACGGGTAATCGCGTGATCTATCATATTGACAAATCACCCGGATGGCAACAGAATAGGCTTAGCAACGTGGATTCTGAGATAACCCGAGATTTTTGCCGAAGCGGCATCCGAGCGATTTTGACTGCTGGATGGGATTGAGACTGACTTGGAGGCATAGGCAATACGCAGGAGAATTCGCTTCGGAATAATCGTTCTTGCAATTGTCGAGGTTTGTTCGCCAACGAAGCAGAGCGAGAACACACAAGATTATGCGGGGCATTCAGGCTATAAGTATAACGAGGAATTCAAATGAAGTGCAGATCAAATTGTATGTGGATGTTCAGATGGAAGTATGTACCCGTCTTGATTATCACAGTTTCTGCTGTAATGGCAGAAAGCTCTACCGACGCTGAAACTTACAGTGTTGAACGATCCCGCCTTGAGTATTATTCTGTTCCCCTGGATGAATGGCGTGGATCCTCGGACATGGTTGTCGATCATGGCGGGATTGTCTGGGTTACAGCAGGCAAGAAAGTACTCTATTTTACCGGGACTAAGTTCAGCGAGCCTGTCTCCGGCCCGTTGTTGTCAGGAGACTATTTAACAGGACTTTACGGTGGTCCGGACAGAGGCGCTTACGTTACTCAAGTAGGGCAGGAGGAACATGAAGGTCTCATCTACAGGCTGGACAATGGGACGGCACTATTTACGACCACTTTCTACTACGAAAACAAACAGATGCCACCAGGCTTGTATGTGTCGAAATCCGGAGTGCTCTTCAATTGGGGGGAGCGTTTTCTCTCGCGATTCAATGGGAAGACGTGGGATCGAATTGAAGCGCGACTTTCTTTAAGATTCACTGTTGTTTTTGACATGGGCGAAAAGGTGTATTTCTACTATGACAATGCGCTGTATTGTGCTGGTAAGTCTGGAGAATTGCAGGCATCAGAATGTCCTGAACATAAATGGGTCAGGACCGAACCCGGGCAGAACCATATCATCGGCGTGTTATGGGCAGGCCACAAGGCCCTTCTTGTCAACTATGGACAACCAGGATTATTTGCTTTTGACCTTGAAACAGGGAGAGAAGTAGAGCTTTCAACTACTATAGCGAGCAAATACCTCAGAAAACGGTTCAATAACGGTTTTTCGTTGCGAAACGGGGAAGTGTGGATCTCGGGGGGCAGTTGCGCCTTCTACAGGTTGTCGATTGACGGGGTACTGTCAGAGATTCACGAGACAGAGGGATTATACTGGGACAACAAAAGATGCTGGCAGTTTCCCGAAGCCGTTTTGGAGACTTCTGACGGCGTTGTCACATTCGGCCTTCCTGAAGACGGCCTGGCTCTCATTCGTAACGGAGATTTTGAGCATTGGGGATGGATATACGGTTTGGCCGAAGGCACGCGTCATCTTCATGAAGATCTTCAGGGTAATATCTGGTTCCCTCTGGATGGGAAAATAGCCAAGCTGACTTTAGCACAGAACGCCCCCGCCAAATGCCCGATCGGCGCGGATTGGGAAGAAATCGGACTTGCGAGAGGCAACATATGGGCGCTTGCTACCGGGGAACTGGCCATGTTTCGCCAAGACAGGAAAGGCAAATTATCACGTTGGGACGGCAAAGAATGGAAAGATCAAGAAGTACCTTTTGACACAAAAGCAAGGGGAATATCGGCTTGCGATGACAGAGGCCACTTGCTTCTCATGGCAGCTTATCATCCTAACGGATACTATGACGATAAGGGATACTATGATATCAGCGTCGATTCGACAAAGAGACACAACGGTATAAATCCGATGCTTGTAGATGCCGTCAGTAACGGCGCGCGAAAGTTCCGATGCGACGATGGGTCTCAAGTAGTCGTTGTCACACCTGACAACCGTATATGGTTTGGCCGCCCTAATTCTAATGAAGTTCAGATGTATGATGGCAAGCGATGGGATACACTCCGCTTTTCCGGCAGGATAGACCATCTGTACCGTTCCCTCGAATACGGCATGTTGCTTCGAACTCACCAAGGTCAGTTCTATCGTTACGACAGAGGCCAGATGGTTGAAACCAGTGCCTCCAAAGCCCGTAGCCGGTGGCTAATGACTTCCGAAAGGCTCTTGCAGCCCTATGAGCGAGCGCTGGTCGATGAGTCGCCGGATACGCATTTCCCCGTAATGTATGAGGATGGCAAAGGCAAGCTCTTTTTCAAGCCGGATGATTTTGAGATGCTTATGGAGGAACGAGATACCGACGAGACGTATGATTATGCCGAACTGCCGGGCGATGAGCAGAGACTTTCACCGGCACCCTCTGGAGGAGCATGGTTGTTTACGACTTCCAAATTCTCCAACCGATTGCGTATATGGCGTATATTCGGGAATAAGATGATCGGTGTAGGGGGGGCAGGCATATCAGACACGCCAATAGCGTGGAAGAGAATCCGTGACATCAAAGAGGATTCAAATGGGGATTTGTGGTTTCTCACGGCAAACAGAGGTATCGATCTTGCCTGCCGCTACAAACTCTCCACTCTGAGATTAGACGTAGGAACGGCACCAAAAACGTGTGGCCGTGAACTTAACTTAAGGGTTAACGTGACGCCAACACGTATGACAGAAGGGATCAGATTACTGTCCCGTATAAACAAAGGGGAATGGACTCTACACCAAGAGTCGGACACGTTGGTTCTTCTGCGTTTTCCGAAGAGCGGAAAGTACCACTGTGAAATCACAGGCTTTAAGCTGACAGGCAGAATAAGGAACTCTGTTTCTTTTGACATCCTGGCCGATGTATCGCTTCCTGAGTCCACCGCCACTGCGTCACAAGAAAACCAATGACAATATGCCGCCAGTGTTGCTTTGCCAGGCATTTGACGGCAAGGCACTATAAACGATTCTCAAAATCGATTCGGAGAAACCATGCAGCAGACAAATGAGAAGCTGAAAATACTTTTCCTGTGTACGGGCAACTCCTGCAGAAGCCAGATGGCGGAAGGCTTCACGCGGGCGCTTAAGGGCGAGACTATCGAAGTATGGTCCGCCGGGATCGAGACGCACGGGCTTAATGCCGACGCGGTTGAGGTAATGGCCGAGGCCGGGGTCGATATTTCGACGCATCGGTCGAAGCATGTCGATGAGTTGAAGGATATCGATTTCGATTACGTTGTGACGGTTTGCGATCATGCCAGCCAGAACTGCCCTGTGTTCCTGGGTAAGGCTAAGGTCGTTCATTTCGGCTTCGACGACCCGCCTCGATTAGCCGGAGAAGCGAAAACGGCTGAGGAGGCGATGGACTGCTATCGGCGGGTGCGCGACCAGATACGAGCGTTCGTCGAGCAGATGCCTGAGAATCTGGAGACACACTGAATAAAGCCGTCAACATAGCAGGCGAACTGAAGGAAAAGACAAAGAACAGATTGCCACGGCCTTCTTCAAAGGCCTCGCAATGAGTTTGTGCGCGGCGTGGTTCAAATAAATTCCTCGGCCCCTGAGGGGGCAGGCTTCGGCTCAGAGTTTTTGGTGTGCGGTCCTTGTGGCCCCGCCGTAAGGCGTCCCCTGCGGGACTGGCGGGGTGCACACCTTACTGTTGGGGCAGGTGGGTGGGGTTGTATTGCTGCTTGACAGGGGCAGGGGCGATATATAGTATTCGAGATTGTTGAAGGCTGTGTGTCCGCGCGGCCAGGGTCACAGTTAAAAAACAGCCGTGATACGAGCAAATGGAGCTTGTCAATGGATTCGACTATTTTCAAGGCCTACGACATACGAGGCATTTACCCGGAGCAGCTTGACGAAGAAGGGGCATGGAAGATCGGCAATGCAGCGGCGCAGTTTCTGCGTTCTCTGCTGACGGGTTACGAGCGGGGCCAGTCGAACATGCAGTCGCTGTGCGTGGGGCGCGACATGCGGTCGCACAGCCAGGACATAGCGAAGGCCTTGATAAAGGGGATGACGGCGACGGGGGCGAATGTGATAGATATCGGCATGATCGACACGCCGCAGATGTACTTCGCAATCAATCATCTGGGGACGTGCGGCGGGGTGCAAGTGACAGCGTCGCACAATCCGGCGAAGTATAACGGGTTCAAGATATCGGGGCTGCAGGCCAAGCCCGTCGGGGCCGATACGGGATTGAAGGACATTCAGCACATCGCGACGGCCCTGCCTCATACCAAAGGCAACGGCAAGGGGAAGGTCGAAAAGCGCGACCTGACGGCGGATTACAAGAACCATGTCCTGAAGTTTCTCCAGCCGAGCAAGGTGAAACTGAAGATAGCGATCGACGCATCGAACGGGATGGCGGGGAAGATGGTTCCGGCGATTTTCAGCGATCTTCCCGTTGAAATCATTCCGCTGAACTTCACTCACGACGGGACATTCAAGCACGAGCCGAATCCTCTAATCGAGGAGTATCTGCAGGAGGTTAAGGATGCGGTAGTCGAGAACGGCTGTCACTTCGGCTTATGCTTCGACGGCGATGCGGACCGGCTGATGATGGTTGACGAGCAGGGGCAAACGGTGACTTGCGATTTGATGACGGCTTTGATGGCGCCTTCCTTCCTTGAGAAGCATCCGAAGGCCACGATAGTTTACGACCTTCGGAGCAGTTGGGTGGTGGCCGAAGAGATTATCAAATACGGGGGCACACCCCGCAGGGAGCGCGTTGGACACGTACACATGAAGAAGGCTCTTCGCGATTCGCACGCTGTTTTCGGGGGCGAGCTTTCGGGTCATTTTTACTATCGTGACAATTTCTGCGCGGATTCCGGCCTTATTACGCTGGTGCACGTTTTGAATATCTCAGCCAAGAGCGGCAAGCCTATCAGCGAGCTGATAGCTCCGCTTCGCCGGTACAGCGCCAGCGGCGAGATCAACTTCGAGGTGGAAGACAAGAAGACGAAGATGGACGAGCTTGCCCGGCGATACAGCCAGGGTCAGATCGACTATCTCGACGGTGTTACTATCAGCTTCAAGGACTGGTGGTTCAACTGCCGGCCGAGCAATACTGAGCCTTTTTTGCGTTTGAACATCGAGGCCAAGACGCCGGAACTGCTCGAAGAGCGGCTGGGCGAGATCGAGTCCCAGTTAGGCCGGCGGGCAGCTCACTGAGAATATCCGTCGTAACAGACCGGAAGGAGTAGTGCAGTTATGGAGATTCACACTACGACGTATCAAACGCCGAACGGCCCCGTCGAGGGGGTGCAGACGAAGTGGGCGGGGTTCAATATTCTTCTGGCGACGGGTCCGAATGGATTTGTGGCGTGCCCTGCGGTGGATATCGATGCGTGCGACGGATACGGCGTGGCGGCGGCGATAGTCGAGAGCAGTGCGGATAATCCGATAGGAACGCTGGAACGTTTTCCAAACCGAAGAATAACAAGAGCGAACGCCAAGGCGCAGGCCCTGGGGATAGTAGAGGGTATGCCGGCAGTCGAAGCGTTTGCACTGATAGCGTGAAGCGCAAGCAAAAGACAGTACAGGGTCTTTCAATAGGTGCCGGGGCCGGGAAGCCCCGGTAGAACAGGAGAAGAACATGGGAAATAATCATTTTTCACGGCGTGGTTTTATAGCAGCAGCCGGGGCCTTAATGGCCGGAGCCACACTCCCGAAAACGGCCCGGGCCCGCGGTAAATCACGGTCGGAATTCACTTACTGCCTTAATACGGCGACGATTCGCGGCCAGAAACTGCCTATCGAGAAAGAGATCGAGATAGCAGCGAAGGCGGGGTACGACGGTATCGAGCCGTGGCTCGACGGCATCGGCCGATACAAGGATTCGGGCGGTTCGCTTAAGGATTTGAAGAAACGCGCCCAGGATCTGGGGCTCAGCGTGGAAAGTGCGATTTCGTTTCCAAGCTGGATATCCGACGACGACGAGCAGCGGGCCAAGGCGTTCGAGCAGGCCAGACGTGAGATGGATGCTCTTTCGCAAATCGGGGGCAAAAGGATTGCGGCTCCTCCGGCGGGTGCCACGCGTGAGCCGGGGCTCGATCTTGATAAGGCGGCAGAGCGCTACCGCAAGCTGCTGGAATTGGGGGATGAATTCGGGGTTGTTCCTCAGATTGAGCTGTGGGGCTTTTCCAAGAACCTGTTTACGATAGCGCAGTGCATGCACGTTGTGATCGGTTCGGGACATCCGAAGGCGTGCCTGATGCCGGACGTATTTCACATTTATAACGGGGGCGGGGGATTTTCAGGTCTGAAGCATGTCAGCGCCGAGACGATTCAGGTTTTCCACATGAACGACTATCCCGCCGAGCCGCCGAGAGGACAGATACGGGACAGCGACCGGGTCTTCACCGGCGACGGGGTCGCTCCTATAACAGAAATTATAAGAGACCTTCTGGCGAAGGACAGTCATGCCGTCCTTTCACTGGAACTTTTCAACCCAAAATACTACAAGCAGGACCCCCTTGAAGTAGCGAAGACGGGGCTTGGAAAGATGAAAGAATCGGTAGCCAAGGCTATGCAGAGCAGTTGACATTCCGGGACGGGATGCGGCGGCGCTGCGAGAGATAGAAAGACAATCCCAACTACAGAAAGAGAGGGGAAAAATGAGCAAGAGAGCGTTGTCTTTGTCGGCGTTGCTGATAGTCGCCGCGGCAGGTGTCGCAGGGTATTGTCAATCGACCGGCCCATCGGAGGGGGCAGCGAATGCCGGCCTTGCGGGGATAGAACGCGTTTATGTTGCAGTGTCTGTGAGGACATCCGAACCGAACGGTCTTGGTGTCGATGTGCGCAAGATCGAGGCATTGACGGCCAAGAAGCTTACGGCCGGCGGCATCGCGACGGTTTCGGAGGAAATCGATTCAGGCATGGCTGAGGCGTTGTCGAAGCGGTTGGGGGAAATGCGCAATCTTAAGTTGCGGCGGGCCGATATACCGGAGCTGCAAATCGAAATACTTATTGGTCGTTCGGATGGGGGCGAAGAGGCTGCTTTCTGCGTGCAAACGTCGTTGCGGCGTGCGGTGATTCTCCGGGAGGATCGGAATATCGCCGTCAAGGCGGCGGTTTGGAGCGGTGGCGGGGGCATCCGGTTTTCATCGCCGAGTACGGCGGCAGAGGATATTACCAAGGCCGTGCTGACCGATGCAGGCATATTCATAGCGGCCTGCAACAAGGCCGCCAAGGCAGAGGGCGAACCGGGCGGAACGGCTCTTGCCGCGAGCCAGGCGGGGAACGAAGGGGCCGAATCGCAGGTTACGGGTCAGGGATTCGTGGCGTCGAAGAATAGTAAGGTTTTTCACCAGCCGGGATGCAGTTCAGTGAAAAGAATCGCCGATAAGAATCTTGTGCGTTATGAAAGCAGAGACGCGGCGATCAAGGCAGGCAAGAGGCCGTGCAAGATATGCAAGCCGTGATTATATTAGTCAGGAGACAAAACGATGCCCAAACCACGTAGTGCAGCGAGAGCAGTCATTGCATTTGCAGCATTTTCTCTGATGGGGCCGGCGGCGATAAGAGCGGAACCGATTTCCCTTTCACTGCCTGTCGGGTGGCAGCTCCTGCGGCAGGTTGATGTTCCGGAGGCCCGACGTGACGTATTGGGCCGTCAGTTCCAGGCCCGTATCGAGAAGATCACTAACACGTACTTCTCGGCGTACGGGCGTCCTTTCCAGGTTAACATCATTACGACGGGGGATTCGAGTGAAGCCGAGCGGATTTGCAAGGCGGTTCAGGGCATGAAAGGCAATCCGATTTTCTGCCTGAGCTCGGAGAACAACGTTGTGGAATTTGTTTGCGACGATCCGGCGCTGGCCATAATGGGGGGCTTCGAATTAGGGATGAGGCCGAAGCCGACGTCCGCGCGTTATAAAGTCAGGCTTGTCATGGCCCCTGTCGAGCAAGCGGATTACTCGAACTGGAACAAGCTTACAGATACTTTCATCCGCGCGCACAGGAATCCTACTAATCTGGCGTACGGCGGCAAGATAAAGATGCTCTGCAAAAAGTTCGGGTTTGGCAGTGAGGTCATCCTTCGGAGCGTGTCGGGGCATGGCGGGCCGGAATACTCTTTTAACCCGCCGGCCGTGGAGACGACCGTTCTTGAGAATAAGGAGATGACCCGATACCGGTTCGAGAATTTGACGCGGAATTTCGATGTGCCCGCTGTTGCGCTGACTGCGACTATCAGCACAACTCAGGAAGCGAATGCTCCGACAAATCGCACGAGCGGGGCGGACCTGCTGGCAGCGACGGAGTACTGGCCGAGCGACGACAACGACGTGGTGTCACTTGCCCGGGAGATAACGGCCGATGCGAATACCCCGAAGCAGAAAGTAAGCGCTATTTTGCAATGGCTTCTTCCTAACACGAATATTCGATTCACGGATTCATCGAGCACCGCGAGGTACGGCGTAAAAAAGGTTCTGTCTCAGAAGTACGGGCAGTCATGGGATTTTGCCGACTGCTTTGTCACTCTGTGCCGGGCGTCCGGGATTCCGGCGAGGGAGGTTGCGGGATGGTTTTACGCCCAGAGCGCCCATTTCTGGGCGGAGGTTCTGCTGGAAGACCGAGGCTGGCAGCAGGTTGACCCGACGGGAGGAGGGATTGTCAAGTGCGGGATTTATCACATTCCACTGGTGACCACGGAAGACGGTTCGATGCCGCTTGTGTATCTTTCGGAACCGGCAATCGAGTTCCTCGGCAATTAGCCGCAGGCAGCATCAGGAAGCGACAAGTTCTATGCGTCTTCGTTTCATAGTTTGCAAGGTGATGCAGCGCGAGGCTTATTATTGTTCGTCCCGGACGAAGAATATCGTTGACGTTCATTTAATGGAACAGGGTCTTCACGATGAGCCGGATCGACTTCGCATCGAGGTTCAGGAGGCTCTCGATACGACGAGGGATATCCAGGGACGCCCCTACGACGCGGCGCTGTTAGGATACGGGCTTTGCAGCAACGGGATTGTGGGATTGAGCGCGGAGATACCAATCGTAGTTCCTCGCGGTCACGACTGCATAACGCTGCTGCTCGGTTCGAAAGAGAAGTACAAGGAGTATTTCGATTCTCATCGAGGGGTTTACTGGTACAGCCCGGGGTGGATCGAGTCGGGCAAGCAGCCCTCGAAAGAGCGTTACGATAATCTGTCGGCGGAATACAAGGAGAAATACGGAGAGGACAACGCCGCGTACCTGATGGAAGTCGAGCAGACGTGGATGAAGGAATATAACTGGGCGACTTATATCGACTGGGGGTTAGTCGATTCGACGCCCTACAAGGAGTACACGAAGGCGTGTGCGAAGTTTCTGAACTGGGAATACGACGAACTTAAAGGGGACTGCGGACTGATGCAGCGGATGGTTGACGGGCAATGGAGCGAGGAGGAGTTTCTGATCGTCGGGCCGGGGAAGAAAATAGGCGAAGACCTGACAAACGAAGGGATAATCAAATCACAGTGACACCTATGCCGACGAGCGAAAAGATTGCTCTTTTGATATTCATGACGAGCTTCGCAGCCGTATATATCATCGAGGCGGCGCTGCTGATTCGAGCGGCGGCGGCCCTGATAAAGGGTAAATCCGGGCGGGGTATTCTGCTCAAGAAGCGGGCGTTGGCGGTTCATCTCTTGGCGGTTTTGGGGGTATTGTTCTTTTTCTACGCGCGGTTTATCGAGCCGACGTGGATCGAGGTCAATACAATCCGCATAGAGACGGACAAGCTCAAGACAGAGAGTTTTCGAATCGTGCATATCTCGGATCTTCACTGCGACAGGAAGGTGCGTAACGAGGAGCGCATGGCCGAGTTGATAAACGGGCTGGGCGCCGATGTTATTGTTTTTACGGGCGACAGCCTTAATACGGCGGATGCATTAGGGCTGCTGAAGGAGACTCTGGGGAATCTCAAGGCATCTTCGGCGAAATTAGCAGTCAGCGGCAATTTCGATGTCGGTCCCTGGAGAGACCTGGATCTTTTTTCAGGAACGGGATTTAGGCTTCTCGACGGCGAGACGGCAGCGATTACGAAGAACGGCGAGAGTATCTATGTTTCGGGGTTGAGCTGCGATAATCCGGGGGGTTTCAGCGGATTGTCGGCTTCGGCTACGCACGACGATTTCCATGTTTTTCTTTATCACTTTTCGGATTTGGTCGAATCTGTCGAGGGTTCTGGAATAGACTTGTACCTTTGCGGACACACTCACGGGGGGCAGGTTGCGCTGCCTTTTTACGGGGCGATCATCACTCTCTCCAAGTTAGGGAAGAAATACGAGTCCGGGTTGTACAAGGTTGGGGGTACGATGCTTTATGTCAATCGCGGTATCGGGCTTGAACCCCGGCCTGCGCCGCAGGTGCGGTTTTTGGCGAGGCCTGAGATCGCGGTATTCGATATCGGGCCGAGAAAGTGAGTCGATGATCGAATTGGCGACAATAGTCACTATCGCAATCGCCTTGGCGATGGACGCCTTTGCGGTGTCGATAGTCAGCGGGTCTGCGTACAGGCGGCTGCATATCGGGTATGCGCTTCGCATAGCGCTGTTTTTCGGGGTTTTTCAGGCTGTCATGCCGCTGATCGGGTCGCTGGCGGGACTGACGCTCAAGGACTATATATCAGCCTACGACCACTGGGTTGCGTTCGGGCTGCTTTTCGGCGTCGGGGCGAAGATGATTTACGAATCGTTCAAGATCACCGAAGCCGAGAAGCGATTCGACCCGACGAGCATGATGACTCTTCTCGCTCTTTCGGTCGCCACGAGCATCGATGCGCTGGCGGTGGGAATTACGCTTTCGCTGATAACGAGTTCGGTGGCAGTTGCGGTAATCATAATAGGGGTGGTGACCTTCGTGCTGTCATATATCGGGGTCGAAATCGGGAAGCGGTTCGGGCACTTTTTCGAATCGAAGATGGAAATCACAGGTGGCGTAATCCTGATCGCAATCGGAGCGAAGATTCTCATCGAACACATTCTTGCATCGAGCCGGTGAAGTGCTATCATCCTCAAACCGACCACAGGTCTGTTCGAGAATGTAAAAATCAATCCGAAAGCGGATTAATTCTGCGAACTAGCGCCCGGTCGCTCATTCAGGAAACCGAATTGGCGGTACACCACATCATCGAACATGCGTTTTCGAGAAGCGACAAACTTGCTGCGTAACCCGTCAAGCTGCTCGTCAGTATATGGCTTGCCCTTCGGATATTCGGAGGTGTATTGTATAAGTGTCTTGTCGGTATAGCCGAATGTTCCGAGCGGATTCTCTTTCGGATGTAACCGCCCCATTCCGGTCCACCAGATCAATCCGACCCATGCCCCCGCCTTGCAGTTGTCATAATAGGCATCCATTGTCTCGACCGGTGTGGTATATTGCCCGGCAAGGCAGCTTGACAGGCCGATGTATATCATCATGGCCTTGTCGGCATGGGCCAAATTGAGGGCATTTTCCAAGGCGTGCGTATCGCTCCAACATTCCGGCGTCCACGTGGCCGGGTCTTTGGAATCCTCACAGACACAAGTCTTGAGACCTTCGGGATAGTATTGCGTGCGAATACGGTGCCATTCGACCACACGCTCCATGACTTTGCCGGCATTAGCCCGGTCGATCGGATCAAATCCAATGCCGAGCCACCAATAGTCATACGTATCGACACCGATGAATTCGGTGTTGGCAGGCAGTTTGGACCTTCCGTATTCGGTGACGTCATTTTCACAGCTCGCCCAGCAGCTACCATAATCCCAGGCCGCCCAGCCAACCAGATTGTACCACGCCTTGATGTGCGCAAAAGGCCTCTGCCCATCCATTACCCGGTTTTGAATTTTTTGTTCGAATGTGCGGTAGATCGTTTCGAGGCCTTCGGTGCGGAGAGAACAGAAGTTTTCGTCGCCGGCCTTGACCATCAGGATATTGTTGATTAGTTGCCGCCCCGTAGCCCGGTCTCCTTCCGGGCTTACAAATAGTTTGTCCCTGCCGGTCCAGAGTACGGTAAGCAGGTCAGAGGTTTTATCGAAAGGTTCGTTATCATTACCCGGCTCCCAGTAATCCCGCAAGATACACAGCTGCCTGTAACGGTAAGCGCGCAGCATAAGGTTTATAATCTCATCGCGAAAATCGAGGCGACGTGCGTATAACATGATCGCTGTCGACCATTGGGAAGCAAGGTCAATGCGACGGACATTCTCAGAGTGATACGCCTCAAGCGGCTCGTCTCCGCTCCATGCCATCAGTCCGTATTCGCATAGATACGGCAAAATCCCTTTGGCTTCCTGCAATGTCCAGTAGCGGTTGGGTACATAAGAGTAGCTGACTACATCAGCCTTAACAAACCCGCCCGGCAGAGCTCGAATTCCATAAGGATTCTCCTGCGTACTCTGACTTGCAGGAAAAAGCATCAAGAGAACGGCTGCGTTCAGTAATGAGGTCATAATGGTTTGCCCTTATTGAATTCTCCTCGGGAATGCTTTTCTCAGGAAATTTCCGTATCGCCGTCGTTTCCCATATTCACCTTTTAAGATGCTCCTGTACACTTGAAGTACTATGATAGCAGAATGTCATCTCAATACCACTGAGTTTTCAAATCGCAGGCGGCTTTTGCAGCGTGAAACTGGGGTTTCAGCGAAGTCCAAGGTGTCTCGGAAGATTCGTTCCTGCTTCAGCTACAGGTGTTCTCGAACATCAAACAGTCAGAAGCAGCTTGAACGGTCTTATTAAACTTACTATAATTGCGGCGCCGTTCATTTGTCACTAACTATTCGGAAAGTCAGGGTGCATTAGGTGATCTGAGATGAGTTCAAAGGTATATTTCATTAAGGCGTCTGCGGCTGAAGGGCAAGAGGCAATTGCGGCGAAGGCGGTGAAGCTGTTTTCGGCGGGGCAGTTCGCGCGGTGCTTCGCAGAGAATGATTTCACGGCGGTTAAGGTGCACGTCGGCGAAGGCGCAAACAACACCCACGTCAAAGCGGGGTATATCAAAGGATTGACAGACGAACTGCTGGCGCTGAAGACGAAACCCTTCATCACGGATACGAGCACTCTGTATTCGGGCCGGCGACGAAACGCGATCGACCATACGGTAATGGCGGCTGAGCACGGGTTCTCGCTGGATAAGTTAGGCGTGCCGTTCATAACGGCCGACGGGGTATTCGGAACGGCGGAGACCGCGGTGGCAATCGAGGGAGAACTCAACAAAGAGGTATTCATCGCCTACGATATCGCTCGATGCCAGTCGATTCTCTCTGTGGCGCACTTCACAGGCCACCCGGCGGCGTGCGCGGGCGCGACTATCAAGACGCTGGGTATGGGATGCGCGACGAAGAAAGGCAAGCTGACGCAGCACGCGGCGTTGAAGCTGTCAATCAGCGATAGCTGCACGCTCTGCGGGCAATGCTATAAGCACTGCCCGGCTGAGGCGATAACGCTGGGCGATGTGCAGGCTCATATCGAGGCGGACAAGTGCATCAGTTGCGCCGAATGCCTTGCCGTCTGCAGATTTTCCGCGGTGCAGTGCAACTGGGGCGAGGAGAGCCAAGCGCTTCAGCAGCACACAGCAGAGTACGCTCTGGGGGCGCTTAAGGGCAAAGAGGACAGGGCCGTCTTCTTCAATTTTCTCATAAATATCACCAAGGACTGCGACTGCTTCGGCAGCGCGGATATGGCTTCGGTGGTCGATGATATCGGAATACTTGCCTCTACGGACCCTGTCGCTGTCGATAAGGCGGCGATAGACATGGTCGAAGCAGCCGCCTCAAAGAAGCTGGGGCCATTGATAGGGAACGACCAGCTCGACGCGAGCTGCCAGATCCGTCATGCCGAAAAGATAGGGCTCGGCTCGGCCCAGTATGAGGTTGTCAAGGTTCGATAATGCGGCCCGGCTTTAGGGAGGGGGATTGCGCGGATAAGGTTTCCGGCCCGTATCAAATACGGGGAAAATGTAAAATTCCGGCTTAAACGTGTGATTCTTCTTTGCAGGCGACCCAACGTTGGGTAATATTAGTCAAATAGTGAAAAAACCAAGGTCATTTTTTTGTTTGAGGATTCATCATGTCCCTCGGCCAGATCATCCGGAAGCGTCGCGGCGAGCTTCGCCTTACTCTCGACGAGGTCGGCACGCGGGTGGGCTTTTCGAAACCATATCTTTCGACCATCGAGACCGGTAGGGTCAACAACCCCCCCGGCGACGAGCTTTTGACGAGGCTGGAGAAGGTCCTTCAATTCGAGCCGGGCGTACTGCTTCGAATCGCTCATTTGGAGGGTCTTCCGTCGGACATTCGCGAGGAATACGAATCCGCAGAGGCGGAAAACGAGAGGCTGCGGACACTGCTGAAAGACCTTGCGGGGCAGAAGACGAATCTGACCAAGTTAAAGGAGTTTCTTTCCGAGAGCAAATCAGATGCTAAGGGGACGGGTCCGACGATTTCGGCGGGCAAGGCGGTTCCCGTGATCAACAAGGTTTCGGCGGGGTATCCGACGGATTTCAACGATCTTGACTACCCGGTCGGGATAGCCGACGATTACGTTCGCTGCCCCGACCTCCACGATCCGAATGCATTTGCGGTTCGGGTAGTTGGGGATTCGATGGAGCCGAGATTCAATGAGGGTGACATAGTGGTTTTTTCGCCTGCGGCGGACGTCAACAACGGCGATGACTGCTTTGTGCGGTTTGCTACTCCTCACGAGACGACGTTCAAGCGGGTATTTTTCGAGGCGGATAATCAAATCAGGCTCCAGCCGAGGAATGAAAAATACTCACCGACAATCGTTGACGGCAAGCGGGTCAACGGGATTTACCGGGCTGTGACACGATATGAAAGGCTTTAGGGGCGGTCACCTTTGCTGGTGGGCGACGCTTAGCACGATGGCATAGACGTGGGCGGCGCCGGCGTTTTTCAATGTCTTTGCGCACTCGCTGAGCGTTGCTCCGGTGGTTTTAATGTCATCGACGAGGCAGATGTTTCGCGAGGCGAAGCTGTGGCGGCGGCGCACTGCGAAGGCGTCTTTGACATTTCTGACGCGAGCGGCGTCGCTGGGCATCGTCGGCTGGAATTTCGTGGGTCGAATCCGAACGAGGTCGGTATTTATTCTCGCTCTTCGGCGGTTGAGGCTCCTCGCCAAAAGCAGGGACTGGTTATAACCTCTGGTCAGCCTTCGTGACCAGTGGAGCGGGACGGGCACGAAGAAGTCTATTTTGTTTGCGAATTCCCTGCCCTGCAGGGCGGAATCGGCCAATTTTCCCAGGGTCGGACCAAGTTCTGTCGCGCCCCGTTTGAATGCGATTATCATATCCCTGAGGCTTGCGTCGTACACTCCGGCGCGTGCTATCGCGTCGAAGTGGTATTGTTTGGCCGAGCAGTCGGGGCACGAGTTACCCACGAGGGCATACTTGCCGGCATTTTTCCCGCATCGCGGACAATAATCGGCAGCGGTTGCTTCGAGCAGTTCCGCCCAGCAACTGCGGCAGAGTCCGTTTTCGGCCCGGCAGATAGTCTCGGCACAGTTCATACAGACGTCCGGCCAGATAATGTGATTCAGGCCGTGCCAGAGCATTTTTGCGGCGTCGCCGAATCCGGGTTTTCTGCCAATCAAATCCACAACACGATTGTAAGGCATTGCCCAGCCGAGGAAAATAACAAAAAAACAGGCTCTGCAAGAACAATACCGAGAGAAATGACACAGATTCGGCACTATGAGATCATGGTTTCATTCGATTGAGGCCGGCACGGCAGCGCGAATCTGTTGAAGTGTGCGTCTTGTGTGGATTTTTTACGATTTCCTGCCTGCCCCACATGGAACCGGGGGTTTCTTTTTGTTGTTGTGTCGCGGGAGGGCTGCGTGTTGGTCGGCGGTTTTTGTGAGCGGGATTTTCGCGAGCCTTGCGGGTCTTTCTGCGGGGGCGGCAGTGTGCTTTTTTTGCGGTTTGTCGGGATTAGCGGGACTGCGTTGCAGGAGGGAAATGAGGAGTGCGAGAGCCCTGCCGAACAGCCAGACAACGAGGCAGCCTGCGATTGCGACTCCAGGACCTGCCAATACGTACAATGCGGCTAATTCTCGCGGAGCCAGACGAACCCAGAAGCTGCCTTCGGCTTCTGCGAAGCTCTTGACACAATGATTGACAGCGGTTTCATTGGTCTTGAGCAGTTCAGGCTGGGTCTCTCGACAGGCCTCCCATCCCTGCAGGTCGCTCTTGTACATATCGAGTCTATACATCGCGGCATCTCGCTCATTTACAATCCACAGGACGCAGAAGCATGCGGTGAACACGCCGCCGCAAATGGCCAGATAGAATGTAAACTCGCGTAATTTCATGCCTGGTTTCATAAGCATACAGCCCCCAATACCCAAAGTATAAGAAACAGGTTGGTCGGTGCAAAAAGGGGTTGCGGCGTCCCCAATGCAAGGACGAAGGTCCGGTAATGCAAGTCACATTTTTGATGCTACCCGGCGGCCGCATGGGGATTTGCTTGATTTTTCAGTTGCAAAGCGGTACAATGAGATTTGTGGATTTTCACAGGGCAGGCGGCCCCCAGTATTTGAGGTTTGTGGTTAAGGTGCGTGAGAACACGTGCGGCGGCCTTAGTATCGGCGTCGCTAAAAGTTCCTATGCTTGGCGTGTTTTTGACAATCCGGCAGGAGAAGCGTTATGAATAGTCGATTTGCAGTAATCCGAAGCAGGTTTTTTCCAACCTTATTGGCCGTACTTGTCACGACGGCGATTCTTATTCCGGTGCAATCGGCCTGCGCTGATGAATGCACAGCTCCGGACAACGGCGGCGGCACGGTAGATCTTCCGGCGGGTTGCGAGTACGCGACATTGCCGGGAGAGGAGATGCGAATCATCGACGGCCTTCCGCCCGGGACGGAGATTTCAATCACCGCGACGCTGGGCGACTACAGCAGTATCGTCAGGACGCCCGGGGGTCTGTTAGGAGGCGAAATCCAGAATTTCCAGGCGCTGATGAAACTGCATATGACGGGCCTTGGCGAACTGACGGGTTTCAGCAGGACAATTACATTGCCTGTTGAGTGCGAAGTGCACACAGGACCGCGGAACGGCGGTGATCCGATTCAGGATTTCAATGCAGAGCTTTTCTCGCTGCAAGGGATGATCGCTCTTGATCCGGATTTCAATATGCTGCGAGTTACGGCGGGCAGGGCCTTTGTAATGGCAAGCCCGGGGCACACAACGTTGACGCGCCTAAGCGGAGGTGACTTCAACGTTGACAGCTTTTTCGATATTACGTATCGGATCGATTTTACGGGTGCTCCCGGTTCGATGCTTGACGGCCTGGCCGGCTCGACGGCGGGGACATCCCGTTTTCAACAGGGCGGTCCGGCCCCGGACCATAGCTGTTCGGCGTGCGAAAACGCTTTCGGGAGTGTCGATTTGCCGGCGGCCTGCGAGTATGCGGCTCGTCGAGGCGGCATAGTATTGCGGGAGGGGCTGCCAGAAGGAACAACTATAGAAATAGTCCCGATATTGCGCGACCACAGCAACATTGCACGGATGGGAGGAGGGCCTCTGTGCGGGGAGGTTGAGCGGTTCGACTCGACGCTCGAACTGCAGATGACCGGGACGGGTGAGCTTTCGGGTTTCAGCCGGCACATCAACATGATTGCGGGAATCGAACTTGGCAGAACGGCTCGGGAGGCGTCCATGGGTATGGCGTCGGGAGAGAGAGCGAAAAGTACGGCCAATTCGGTGATTCGACTCGAAGGGGGACTGACGGGGGATCCGGATTTTGAGGTGCTGACTATCCGCGCGGGTGAGGATTTCGGTCTTCCCAGTCCGGGCAGGACGCTCCTGACGAAGCTGCCGAACGGCGATTTCAATGTTGACAGTTTTTTCGATATTACATACCAAATCGACTTTACCGGCGCGCCGGGGTCAATGCTTGAGGATATGGGCGGGACGAATTTCGGAACGGTTCGTATCGAACAAGGGGCGCACCTGCCGGCGGGACCTTCCGTCGGGATCGAGAATACGGCTGTCGGCGGCGCGGTGCTGACATTGCCTGCGGCAAAGACTATCGCGGTTTCCAACATCGGGTCGAGCGGTGACGACGGGGTGGCGTTCAATTTAGGCTCTTCTGCGGACGGATTCAGATTCGAGGCGGACCTGGGCGAGGCCGGGTCGCTGGGGCCTGACGGGCGATTCTCCATTGACAGCTTCTTCGACATCACATACGAAATCGATTTGGCTCCGACTGGCAGAGGGGCGATATCGGTGCTGCCGAGGGGCTGCAATCCCAAGGGCGTCGAGGTTCAGCTTCTTCGTGACGGAGCGGTTGTGGACAGCGAGGGTTTCGCAGAGACACTTCCGGACGATTTGGTGACAGTCGGGATGGGGTCGATCGCAGGGCAAGGTATTTCGGTGGAGATCGACAGCAACGAGCCATTTTTTCCGCCGGAGAGTTTCTTCGATGTATTCGTCGAGATCGAGCTTCCTCAGAGGGACCCTGCGGCGACGATTCTGGGACACTCTGCCGTGGCGGCGGACTCGGTGCGGCTGATTTCGCAGGCGTGCCGGCGCCCGTGCATATCTCCGAGCCGTTTGGTGTCATTACGGGCGGCGGATATGAGCGGTTTTGAGGTCAGCGATCCGGCCTTGAGAGTTTTCGGCGCAGGGCATCGCTCCATTGGAGCGGCAAATCTCGAGACGATGCATGGTCGGGGCGTGGCTGTTTCCAATATCGGGTCATCGGGTCAAGACGGCGTCTGGATCGATCTGGACCGGGCCGGTGAAACTCAGGGCGGCTTCTTCGTCGATAGTTTTTTCGATGTCTTCTTCGACATCGAGGTCGATTTCGGTCAGGCGGGCGAGTTGCCGGCGGGCAGCGGTTTCTTCGTTGACAGTTTCTTCGATATTACGTTCCAGATCGAAGAGACGGACTCGGGCAAAGGGGCCGTCAAAATCGACGCAGGCGACAGCGGCGCACTGATAAGCAACGTTCGAGTAGAGACGTTCCAGGACGGCGAGGCGGTCGATTCGGATGATTATCCGGCGGCTCCTGCCGGGGCCGTTGCGGTGGCGAATTTGGGCTCGTCGGATCAAGGGGGAGCACTTATCCGAGTCGGCAAACGTGAGAACGGGGACGGCTCGGTTGACAGCTTTTTCGACGTATTCACGGAGCTGTCGGTCGAGGGCGGCCCTGACCAGGTCCGCATCATAGTAGCAGCAACGGGACCGACGGCGGATACCGAGACCTCTGTCGGACTTCGAGCCAAAGGTATCGGGACCTTCACCGTCGAAGACGAACCGGCTTGCGGCGACGGCGGCTATCTGCCCGGAGACATGAACCAGGATTGCCATATCAACTTCAAGGACCTGACCGTACTGGGCGAGAACTGGCTGAGCTGCAACGACCCGGCGGATACAACGTGCTTCTAATTACCGCGAGCACAACCTGGGATCAGGCACTTTGCGGGATGGTTCTCAGCGTTTGCGTGCCGATATGGCGAGATATCCAACAAACAGCTTGCAAGAGGGCCTGCGCAGAGATATAATCCGGCATACCGAGCAGTAATAAACGAGTATTCGGGGCCGAGTGTCGAGAATGTTTGAGTCGCTGACAGAAAAGTTCAACAATGTTTTTCGCTCCCTTTCGGGTCGCGGCCGAATCACCGAGGCCAATATCTCCGATGCGATGCGGGACGTTCGCAAGGCTCTTTTAGAAGCTGACGTGAACTATCAGGTGGTCAAGAGCTTCTGCAAAGACGTGACTGCGGCGGCTCTCGGGGCGGAGGTAATCAAGAGCCTGCATCCGGGGCAGGTAATGGTCAAGATCGTCAGCGACGAATTGACGAAGCTGATGGGTCCGGTCGATACTCGTATCTATTTCGTCTCTCCGGACCCAACAATCATAATGCTGGCCGGCCTTCAGGGCTGCGGTAAGACGACAACGGCTGCGAAGCTGGCCAAGTATCTGGTAGCCAAGGGCAAGAAGCCTCTTATGGTCGCAGACGACCTGCAGCGTCCTGCTGCTATCGACCAGCTCAAGGTGCTTGGCGAACAGCTTGGAATCGACGTTTACAGCGAGGATTCCAAGGATGCGGTGAAGGTCGCCAGGCATGCGGTCAAACACGCCAAGTCCGGCGCTCACGATGTAATCATCCTGGACACGGCAGGCCGGCTGCATATCGATGAAGATATGATGTCCGAGATTGCCTCGGTCGCCAAGGCGGTAACGCCTCACCAGATATACCTGGTATGCGATTCGATGACCGGCCAGGACGCGGTGAACTCCGCGAAGCAGTTCAACGAGCGGCTGGAACTGGACGGCGTGATTCTGACCAAGCTCGACGGCGACGCACGCGGCGGAGCGGCGTTGAGCGTAAAGGCGGTTACGGGCAAGCCCATCAAGTTCATCGGGGTCGGCGAGAAGCTGGATACCATCGAGGAATTTCACCCGGACCGGATGGCGTCGCGAATTTTAGGCATGGGGGACGTCGTTACGCTGGTGGAGAAGGCCCAGGAGCATTTCGATGCGGAAGAGGCGGCGAAGCTGCAGAAAAAGATGGCAAAAGGGAGCTTCGGCTTCGACGACTTTCTCAAGCAGATGCAGACCGTCAAGAAGATGGGCGGGATGAAGGATATGCTCAAGATGATGCCTGGCATGGGTTCGCAGCTCAAAGACATCGATCTGGACGGGGCGGAGATCGGCCAGATGGAGGCTATCGTTCACTCTATGACATTGAGCGAGAGGCGCAACCCGGACCTTATCGACTCGTCACGCAGGCGCAGGATCGCGGCAGGGGCGGGCTCCCAGCCTCACGACGTTTCGAGCCTTGTCAAGACATTCATGCGAAGCAGGGATATGATGAAGGCTCTTTCCGGGGGGAGTTTCGGCGGCCTGAAGGCTCTCTTCTCGGGCGGACTGAATATGGGGTCGCTGTCGCAGATGATGTCGGCAGGAAAGAAGATAAAACAGCGGTCGAAGAGGAAGAGGATTGTCAAGCGTCGAGGGAAGATCAAGCGTCGCTGAAAGACTCGGCAAACACTTCGCAGTCAGGGTCCCCAACGTGAGCGTGAACGAAATTACGATAGAACAATACCTTGAGAAGGTCTCGCGGTTTTCAGATAACGAATACGGGCGGGTGGTCCGCGGGCAGTTCGCGGATATGGAGGGGGCCAGCGAGTTAGGGATGCTGGCGGCGCCGAGCGGGGATGAACTTTGCGAACTGAAGAAGGCCGTTGCGATTATGACGCGTTCTGAGAAGGAGAACGCACACAAACTAAGCGATGAGCAAGTCGAAAGGATCGCCTCGGACGCCCGAATCGACCCGGCTAATCTGGCAATTTTCATCAACGGCTACGCATTGGAGCGAAAACGGGGCGGTTGAGGGCCACACGGGGTTTCTGGGAGGCTCCCGAGCAGGTGAAATCGCAGCAGAATTCTTGTGTAATGTTTTGGATTTGGCTTGCTTTATTCTGCTATGCCGGTACAATGCCGTGTTCCTCGCGCGCCGTGAATTTTTATATTCATTTGCGCCGGGAGATGCTCAGGCCCGCCAAGCGTGGTTTGGGCCCGATAATAAACCTGTCTCAAGGCCGATATCTCAGGGCCTGGGAATTGATGATAACGTGCAAGTGAAAGGTAGGATATGGCTGTCAAGATCAGAATGACAAGAATGGGGAGACGGCACCGGCCGTTCTTCAGAATCAATGTTGTGGATTCGAGGACGCCGCGTGACGGCAGAATAGTCGAAAAAGTGGGGCATTACGACCCCCTACTTAATGACTCCGACAAGCAGATCGTTCTGAATGTCGAGCGTGTGAAGTACTGGCTCGATAAGGGGGCCATTCCTTCCGACAGCGTTTCACAGATACTGCTTCGTCTTGGAGTGAAGCATAAATACGCTGAACAGAAGGCCAGCAAGGCCGAAAGAGCCAGGGCCATAGCTAAAGCCAAGGGCAAGCTGTTCAATTCGACCCAGCGCATCGAGGTCCAGAAGGCGGCGGAGGCTGCCGAGGCTAAGGCTCAGGCCGAAGCAGAGGCTAAGACTGAGAAGGCGAAAACTGAGGAAAAGGCTGCCGAGGCCGAAGAAAAGCCCGAAGCCAAGCCGGAACCCAAGACCAAGACCGAAGAGCCGAAGGCCGAGGAAAAGGCTGCTGTGGCAGAAGAGAAGCCCGAAGTCAAGCCGGAAGGCGGGGCCAAGGCCGAAGAGCCTAAGGCCGAGGAAGAACCGGAACCGGCGACTGAACCGGAGGCCAAAGAGGCGCCCGCCGCAAAGGCCGAGGCCGAGACCCAGGGTGAAGAAGCCAAAGTCGAGGACGAAGAAAAGAAAGAGTGATGCGCATCGACGTACTCACGCTGTTTCCGGAGATGTTCGAGTCTCCTCTGAACTGTTCCATCCTGAAGAGGACTCAGGAGGCGGGTCTGGTTCAGATCGTGCTCACAAACATCCGCGATTTCGCAGCGGACAACTATCGAAAGGTTGACGACAAGCCCTACGGAGGCGGCCCCGGGATGGTGCTTATGCCGGGTCCGGTGTTCGATTGCGTCGAACACATCGAGAAACTTGCGTCGCAGCGGGGGCGGAAGATTCTTCTGTCTCCACAAGGCGAGCGGCTCAGCCAAGCGAAGGTAGTCGAGTTGAGCCGGGAAGATCGACTTATCCTTATCGCGGGCAAGTACGAAGGATTCGACGAGCGGATACGAACGGGACTGGGAGCAGAACAGATATCGATCGGGGATTACGTAATTAACGGCGGGGAGTTGGGTGCGATGATTATAATCGATGCGGTGGTTCGGCTGCTTCCGGGAGCGTTGGGCGACGAGGATTCGGCAAGGAACGATTCGTTCAGCGCATCGGCAAACGGGCTGCTGGAATACCCTCAATATACTCGTCCGGAGGTGTTCCGTGGTATGAAGGTTCCGGATATTCTTCTTTCGGGGCACCACGCAGAGATCGAGAAATGGCGAGTGGAACAATCGCTGGAACGAACTAAAGAACAACGTCCCGACCTGATTTGAAAAAGGTTATGACTATGGGAGAAAGTAACGTGAACGATAAGGCAAGAAGTGCGCGTTCGAACAGCAAGGCAAAGAGCGCGCCGACGAAATCACTGGGGCCGGTCCCCAATCTGGAACAGCATGTTGACCCGGAATGGTGGCGGCAGATATTCAATGCGATGTACCTGAAGACGGACGGCGACGTAGTTGACGATCCTCAACTGACGTCTCGGGAGGTGGATCTTTTTTCGTCGGTGCTCGGCATATCGCAGGGCGACAAGATACTGGATTTGTGCTGCGGTCAGGGGCGAGACGTTTTAGAGCTGGCTCGTCGGGGATTCAACAACGTAGAGGGCCTTGACCGGTCTCGATACCTGATCCAGCGTGCCAAGGCCCAGGCTAAGAAGGAAGGGCTGAACGTGCGGCTTCGGGAAGGAGACGCGAGGAAGCTGCCTTACCCTGCGGACGCGTTCGACGCGGTTATGCTGCTTGGAAACAGTTTCGGCTATTTCGAGGCGGCTGAGGACGACGTTCGAGTTCTTCGGGAGGTGTTCAGGGTTCTCAAGCCGTGGGGCAAGCTGCTGATCGACGCAGCGGACGGCGAATATCTTCGGCGGAAGTTCAAGGCGCGGTCGTGGGAGTGGATCGATAAGAATTACTTCGTTTGCAGGGAACGTTCTCTTTCGGTTGACAAGCAACGGCTGATCTCGCGTGAAGTCGTGACGCACGTGGAGAAAGGCGTTGTTGCGGACCAATTCTATGCGGAGCGGCTTTACACTAAAAAGAGCATCCAGGAGGTTCTTGAGAAGGCCGGATTCAGCGAAGTGAAGATTCATGCCCAGATATCGAGCGACTCTCAGCGGAACCAGGACCTCGGCATGATGGAAAAGCGTATTGTGGTTACATCGTCCGTGCGGAAGGACTGGACGCCGCGGCGGAAGAAGAAGGAATTCAAGAATATAACGGTGATCTTCGGCGATCCGAGCAAGCCGGATATTCTGAAGCCGCTTTGCATTTTCGACGACGACGATTTCTATACAATCGACCAGTTGAAGGACGCGCTTCGTCATGTTGACGGCTACCGGTACAATTACCTCAACGGCCATGACAGCCTTTACAACGATCTTGTGAAAATCAAGGGTAAGACGGACTTCGTATTCAACCTTTGCGACGAAGGGTACGGGAACGAACCGCGGAAAGAACTGCACGTTCCGGCCCTGTTAGAGGTAGTTGGGATTCAGTACACGGGAGGCGGTCCACAGTGCCTTGCGTTCTGCTACGACAAGTCACTGGTTCGCGGGATCGCGAAGGAGATGGAGATACCGGTTCCGGAAGCGTTCTTCATCAAGCCGGAAGACAACACGTTCGAGCTTTCTTTCAATTTTCCGGTAATCGTCAAGCCGAACTTCGGCGATTCGAGTTTCGGGATTACCCAGCGGAGCGTTGCGAACACAATCGAGGAGCTTGTGAATGCGATCTCCGAGATAAGAGAGAAATTCGGGTACGACAAGCCGATTCTGGTTGAGGAGTTTCTTTGCGGAAAGGATTTCACGGTCGGGATAATCGGGAACCCGCCCGAGTCTTATACGGTTCTTCCTATCATCCAGGAAGACTATTCGATGCTTCCTCCGGAGCTGCCTCGGATTTGCGGATACGAAGCGAAGTGGATGCCTGATTCGCCCTACTGGCAGTTGAAATCGATTCCTGCGGACCTGTCGGAGGACGTGGAGAAGGTTGTCGTTGACTGCTGCATCAAGCTTTTCGAGCGTTTGGAGTGCCGGGACTATGCCCGGTTCGACTGGCGTCTGGACGGCAACGGGAACCCCAAACTGCTGGAGGCGAACCCGAATCCCGGGTGGTGCTGGGACGGGCACATGGCGAAGATGTCGAAGATAGCGGGGATTTCTTACGCCGAGATGCTGGGTGCGATAATCAAGGCGGCGGAGGACCGGCTGGGCATTCAGGCGCCTGCCGAGAAGTCGGAACCCGAGAACAACCATGACAAGAGCGGCGAGGATGACACCGCGAGCGCTGATAAGCAAGGGAATCACAGGATATTGGGGATAGACAACCCGGACCGCGGGAACAACAAGCAAAAAACGGGTAAGACGACGTAAGAGAGAAGGAAACGGTCAGTGGTCGTTCGGCGATGACTTGAAACGCGCATCGAGCTTGAAGAGTCTTACGACGGGCAAGTTCAGGATGCGGTCGTTGTCTATGGCGAGGTCTGCGCGTATTTCGTCGAGGATTCGGGTGATTCTGCTGCGGTCGGGGGCGATTATGGTAAACCATATATTGAATTGGTCGTCTCTGAGGTAACTGTGAGTGACTTCCGGATACCGCCCTACCACTTCAGCGGCGCGGTCAACGTCGGAGGCGGGGATGCTTACGGCAGCTAACGTGCTGGAATAGCCAAGTTTGCGGGAATCGAGGCTGGCGCCCATGCGGCGAATCACGCCCCGGTCCGTCAGGGCGGTGATCCTGGTCCAAAGCTCGTCGCCGGATATGCCGAGTTTCTCGGCGATGCGGTCGTATGGGCGCTCACTTAACGGGAATTCGTATTGCAGGGCGTTCAGTATTTTGCAGTCCATTTCGTCCATAGCACGGTTCTCGATTTTTCAGGCGTTTTGCGGTGATTCGGCGGTCACGCGCAACTGCCCTTACGAGGGGCCATTTGGGCTTGACCCCAATTGTGAAACGGGCTATTATTCTAAGAGAAAGTTCTCATACTGTAAAGCTTGCAGACCGCCCTGAATGCCGCCGGTGCCTCGGCGGGGGTATATGTGGAATCGCGAATAGGGTTTCTTTTTTTGTCGGCGGGCATGCGTTTTGAGCAAATTTTTGGGTTTTGAGCCGATATGTCGAAATCAAAAGTGTATCTGGTGGGGGCCGGTCCGGGCGATGCGGAGTTGATCACAGTTAAGGGCTACCGGCTCATATCCGAGGCCGACGTCATTTTGTATGATCACCTGATAGCGCCTGAGCTGCTGGACCTGGCGAAGGAGGCCGCCGAGCTTATCTCGGTCGGTAAATTCGCAAGCAAACACACTCTGCCCCAGGAGGAAATCAACGCGCTTCTCGTCGCCAAGGCACAGGCAGGCAATATGGTCGTGAGGCTCAAGGGGGGGGACCCGTATCTGTTCGGCAGGGGCGGAGAAGAGGCCGAGGCGTGCGCCGAAGCGGGGGTGGAGTTCGAGGTTGTGCCGGGGATAACCAGCGCGCTTGCGGCGGCGTGCTACGGAGGCATTCCTCCGACGCACAGGGACTATACGCCCAGCGTGGCAATAGTGACGGGACATCGCAAGGAAGAGAAAGAGCTGGAAATACCGAAGGCAGGGACGGTTATCTTCCTTATGGGCGTAGCGAACATAGCGAAAATCGTCCATTCCCTGCTGGAACAGGGCTGGAGCGGCGAGACGGCAATCGCTGCAATCGAAAAAGGGACCCTTTACGACCAGCGTGTCGTCAAGGGGCGACTGGACAACTTCCTCGAAATTGCGGAAAAGGCCCAATTGCGAAAGCCCGCTATCTTCATCGCAGGCAAGGTGGCGGGGCTGCAGGAGAAGCTGGACTGGTTCGGGCGAAAGCCGAGGATACTGCTGCCCGGCACGCACCCTGAGAAATACAGGCATTTGGGGACCATTATACACAGGCCCTTTATCAAGCTGGTTGCGATAGAGGATTACAGCGCTGCTGACAAGGTGCTCAAGAATCTTTCGCCTTACGACTGGATAGTGTTTACGAGCACGAACGGCGTGAAATTTTTCTTCGAGCGACTTTTTTCGACAGGGCTCGACGGACGGTCGCTGTGCTCGAACAAGATTGCGGCTATCGGTGCGACGACGGCGGAGATGCTTAAGGGGTATGGTATAGCGGCGGACATGCAGCCTGGGCTGGAATCGAGCGCGGGGCTGCTCAATGAATTCGCAAAGGTGGGCGTTAAGGGCAAAAAAATTCTTCTGGTGAAGCCTGAGGCCGGCTCGCCTGTGCTTTTCGAGAAGCTCTCGGCGGCAGGGGCGGAGGTCGAGATAGTCGTCGTATATAGGAATATTGACATCGAGCCGGAACATGTGGATTTCGACTATATCGACCAGATTCTTTTCACGAGCGCTTCGACTGTTCGAGCCTTCATGAAGCGATACGGGGAAGTCCCCGAAGTTCCGAAGGTCTATTGCCTGGGTCAGCCTACACTCGATGAGGCGAGAAGACACGGCATCGAAGCCGAACTGCTGCCGGAAAAACAATAATCCATCGCAAACCAGCCGGGAAAGGGTAAGCCGCCGTACCCGTTTAATTCAGAGAGCGGCGGATGGACTTTCACGCAGTCGGTGTGAGATTTCTGCAGGCGTTTTGTAAGGAAGCAAAGATGAATCGACGCGAATTTCTGAGTATCGCAGCAGGGGCGGCAGTTTATGCGGCCGGCTGCAGAAGCACAGCCGGGGAAACTTCAAGGCAATCGAAGAGGCCGAACATAATCATGCTTGTAACGGACGACCATCGGGCCGATGCGCTCCGGTGCGCGGGCAATCGAATAATCCGCACGCCTAATATGGACGCACTGGCGGCGGGCGGGGTGCGATTCAGCAACGCCTTCGTCACTACTTCAATCTGCGCATCGAGCAGGGCTTCGATTTTTTCGGGGCAGTGGACTTCGCGTCACGGGATTAGAGGTTTCAATACGCATTTTTCGCCGGAGGCCCTGGGGCGGACATATCCGATGGTGCTTCGCGAGGCAGGCTACCGGATAGGGTTCATCGGCAAGTACGGGGTCGGGCCGGCAAAGGACCTGCCTATCGATGAGTACGACTACTGGCGGGGCTTTCCTGGTCAGGGCAAATACGAACATACCGACGAGAAGGGGCAGTACAAACACCTTACGCAGATTATGGGCGAGCAGGCCGTGGAATTTCTGCGAGGGTCATCGAATGACAGACCGTTCTGCCTTTCGGTGAGCTTCAAGGCGCCGCACGTCCAGGACGGCGACCCGAGGCAGTTTATCTACGACCGCGCTTACTCTGCGATGTATAAGGACGTCACTATCCCGACGCCGGAGACAGCCGAGGCGAAGTATTTCGACGCCCTGCCGGGGTTTTTGAAGACGTCGGAGGCGCGAAGGCGATGGGAGATGCGTTTTGCGACGCCGGAGAAGTTTCAGGAGTCGGTGAAGAGCTACTATCGGCTGATTACGGGGGTGGACGTCGTCATCGGCAGGATGCGCGGGGAACTCGAAAAGCTCGGCATGGCGGACAATACGGTCATCATGCTCATCGGCGACAACGGTTTTTATCTTGGCGAGTACGGGCTTGCGGGCAAATGGTTCCCTCACGAGCTGTCGATTCGCGTGCCGCTTATCGTCTATGATCCGCGGACGAAAGAAAGACTGCGGGGGCGAGTGCTCGATGAAATGGCCCTTAATACCGACATCGCGCCGACAATCCTGGATTTGGCAGGGCTTTCGGCTCCGGCTCAGATGCAGGGAAGGAGTCTATTGCCCCTGGTTCGTGGCAAGAAAAGCGAGTGGCGGAAGGAATTCTTCTACGAGCACCCGTTCGAGCACAAGACCATCGCCAGGACGGTTGCGCTTCGGACCGGGAGGTACAAGTACGCCCGCTATATCGACTACGATTACGAGGAGCTCTTTGACCTGGAATCAGACCCGGCGGAGACAAAGAACCTGGCAAAAGAGCCGAGCTTTGCGAAGAGGCTGGCGAAGCTGCGAGAGCGGTGCAATAAACTCGGAGAGGAGGCGAAGTAAGGAGGCGAAATGAAGTGCGAGAAATGCGGACAGGCTAGCTATCGGGCTATCGAGACGCTATCAGGGCGGATATTGCACGCGATTACCCGTTTCTCCAGGGTTTGAGTTGGTTTTTTTCGATTCTGAGTAGGTGTAGTCGTGCGAATTCCTGCAAGCCGT
>JAFGCD010000115.1 GCA_016932835.1 Sedimentisphaerales bacterium | reverse complement strand
GATACCTCAACAACCAACCGCTTGTGATACTCGTCTCTCAACCTTATGAGCGTTCTCATGGTAATCTGCTCCATCCCTTCACAAATCTATCTTTCGCCGAATGTCTTATGCCTTGTGCTTGTTCACGTATGCTATACGCCGTCTCAAACTCTCCTCATCAAAACATAACCGTTTGTCATATCCCCGCGACCACAACCGTCTCCTCACGCTGTCCCTTTGTGTCTCATAGTAAGCCACGCATTTCAGGCGACTCACGACTTTGCTAATCGCCTTCCCCCCTGCTGAAATAACAACATGTATATGGTTACTCTGTACCGATACCGCAAGAATTCTCTCGCCGATTCTCCTCGCTTCTGCCAATATGGCTCTCCTGACAATCTCGCGTTCTGCCTTGTTGAACTTGACTGCGCCGCCTCTGCGCATCCTCTTATTGGCTCCCTCCAATCCCTCGTTTGCGCTCATTACTTCTCCCTTCTGAACATATCCTCGCTTGTCTCCTTGCAACCATGAACCATATGTGGTCCACGTCGCCATATATCCAAAAACCTTTGCCATTTTTGCACTATCCATCAACGCCTGCCGTCGAGGCGTTGCCACTTAGCCCCCACCCCGCGTGGTGGGGGTCACTATTCGTTCTGAGTATCCCCAAGGAGAATGCGCTATTCTTCAACAAGTGACGTAACATCTCCCGATTTCTGCATCGTGTTGCCTCCACGAATTTCTATTAGTCCACAAAGACGTTCTTCCTGTGCCATTCCAAATGCTTCGGCGAAGGCAGGAATCTTCTTGCTCGTATTATAGCTCCATTGTGATGCCTGCAGATCATTTCATCGATTCTCTTGTCTCCAGCTTTTCGGAGCCGCTCCGACACAAGAACATTCAAGTCGCTCGTCACCGTAATCAAGCCACGATCAAAAAGTCGATCAAAAGTCGCACTGAGGCAAAGCCCATTATGGGGATTCGTTCGATGCTCCTCAGAAACACTCCATGGAACAATGTGGCTCGCTACAAGACATTCCCTAATCCTCAGGCCCGTAATACAACAAGTACCGTCATAGCTACTCAGAATCACATCACGAAAGAATGCTTGATGTATGCGCGTCTTACGCATTGTCTCTCTTTCGGATACTCCTTCCGGACCCGAAAAACCCTTCGTGGCTTGTTCTTGCGATTCATGCCAACCTCCAAGTTCCAGTTTCAATCGCTGCGCTTCCACGACAAGCTTATTCCAATCACTGTTGAATTCGTCCCAGATTTCTTTGTCCAGCTTGCCTGTATGGCCCAGTCCGGCAACCTGTTGCTTCTGAAGTTCCGGATCGAACGACCCAAAATTCCCGAGTTTTCTTGCGATGCTTCCCGGAGAACGTCCCAGTAGGTTGGCCAGTTCAGTGACTGCTGGGTTGTCCGCTTTTGTCTTCTTGAATGGAATCCGGCAGTAAAGGTCGAATGCAAGGATAAGTTCCTCACGCGTCCACAAGGTCCCATATCTCCAAGGTTCCTTTTTAACACTCATCCCATGTTCCCAACACTCCATTGCCACACGATCATAGCTTCCGCCGTGGCAAATCTCCCAAAGACTTTGAAAAACTACGAAATCAGTCGGTTTCTGAAAAAAATGCGAGGCTTTCCGTCCGATCCGTTGATACCTATGTCGGTACTAACCGGCTCGTCAAATCCCTCGACCAATAAAGTCAACTCTTTTCCCTTCCCAATTTGTGCGCTTGATTCCCCATAAGCTTCCTTTGGAAAGAAATCATGATGTCCGCTGAGATAAATGTGCTTGTGAGCAATATTACCCTTTGTTATTGCTACAAGTCGCTTTCTGTCGCTAACATCGCCGCTCATCAACCGTTTTTCCCCAAAACCATCGCTTCTACGTCAATCCTTTTTTCTGTCTTTTCCCCTCTTCCTAACCGCCAAGAATACTCAAATCCTTCTCCCTTGTCGAGTAATATTCCGCGTGAATTTATCCCATACCGAGCCTCGTGAATCGTCCCTCGTCCTTCGTCCTCCGTCTCCCGCCTCCTGCCTTCTGTCTCCCCCCAGCCCTCTTCGCTCAATCCAGCCGAACCCCCTGCTGCTGAAGCCAGACCTTAAGATCACCCATCTCGTTATTGAAGATATTGTTGTCGTAGTCTTCTTCCAGCTTAAGGATATTGCCCGCAAGTTCGGGCTGCTCCTGAACAACATCGCTCAGCCGGCGCTCGAACTCCTCGCTGAAAGCGCTCAAATCGTCAAGATCAACCTGCACGCCAAGCATCCCCGTCAGCCGGCGGGCAATCGCCTCGATACACTTCGGATTATTCCCCTGAACATACGCCGGCACAGTCGCGACCAGGCTGATCATTCCTATCCCGAATGTCTCGCTCGTCTTGGTCAGATAGGTTACAATGCTGGCCGGGCCCTCGTAGTTCGAGAAGTTCACTCCGTAGTGGTGGAAGGCATCTTTCAGTCGCAGGCTCGAAGCCGAGCAAAACAGTCTCGGCTCTCTGGTATGAGGGACAAGACCGGAAACGCTCCCCACGAAATATATCATCTTAACCCCGAATTCCCCGCACAGAGAAAAAATGCACTCACCGAACTGCTCCCACTGCAAATTCGGCTCCCTGCCCAGAAACAGTATCAAATCATCTTCCTCGCTCGCATAAAACACATCACGAGGGCCCTCGCAGGAAACTACCAGACCATCCTCGATCCTCGCGTGAGGCCGAAACATCGCTGTTATTTCCATCATCCCGGGAAAACTGCTGATATAGAATCCCTCGGGGTCGATCTCCGCGAATTTCCTCGCGTCGAGCTTCTCGATAAGACACTTCACCGTACCCGTCGAGACATCCCCGCCGTCCATCCAGCCCGAAAAACCCAGCAGGAGCCGCGGATGCTTGAAATTGGGCCTGTCGTAAATTTTCAGCTTTTTTGCCGCCATCATAATCTTTATCGGCTTATAATCCCCGCCGTTTTACTCTTTTCCTGACTTTCGTCACTCAATTCCGTGCATTCAGCAGCACCCAACCACTTGAAATTAAAGGCCCTGCCGGCTATAATATACTACGATATTCGACTGATAAATGTTTGGAATCCGCAATGGGCTGTAAGACCGTACCGCTCGTCAGGGAGGGCAATAACATTGAATTCCGGTGCACAAATCGCGCCTGCCGGCACGCAATAAGCCCGATTCGCACGGCCCTGATCGCCGCCGCAGGATTCGTATTTCTGCGGACGGCAATGCTGTTTTGCTCGTCCATGATTCTCCTCGCCGCCGATTACGACCTCACCGGCGACGGCTCGGTAACCGCCGGCGACATCGCCGAATTCGCCGGACAATGGCTCGGCAACGGACGGGGAGACAATCCCGCCATGCCAACCGCCGATTTCGACGGAAGCACAACCGTCGATTTCGCCGACTTCGCACGCCTCGCAGGACACTGGCGGACGGTCTATGAGTACGTCACCACCTTCCTCGCAGGCCACGAACCGGCGGAAACACACGTCGAAATAAGGGGCCCCAGGGCGGCAGACCCAACTTTAACAATCGCCGCGAGCCTGCCCGGCGACCAACCGGCGCACCCGGTTTTCGGAGATGTCCCCCCCGCCACGCAGGCAAGCCACCTCCTCGCTCTGAAATGGACCGACGAAACCGACCGCAAAATCGAATACGGCTACAGATTCTCGGAAGGCATGACCTTCGACCTCGACAACGAACACGAAATCGCATTCGACGTTTACGTAGCACCCGGCGACGAACTCTACCCCGACGGCGATATCGCAATCTGGGACGGCGACTTCGGATGGACCTTCTCCGAGAACGTCCCCGACCAAGAAGGCCGGTGGTGTACCGTAGTCGTCGATGTCTCCGACAAGAATCATACGAATCTCACTGAAATCGACGCCGTCGTATTCCAGGCCATGGGTGAGGCGGGCGACAATGCCGGCACAATATTCGTCGATAACCTCAGGCTCCGCCGCCTCAATCCCGACTACTACGCCCTGACGGCAACAGGCCACGAAAAGCGAATCGACCTCCAATGGAAACCGCTCTCGGCCCCGGCCCTGCAAGGCTACAATATCTACCGCGCCGACTCGCCCGCAGGCCCTTTCACAAAACTTAACGATTCGCCATACGAAATGACCGTCTATACCGATTTCCTCGGCGAAAACGCCCTGACACGTCACTACCGCATCGCGCCGGTCCTGCCGGGCGGCGAATCCGCGCCGTCCAACGTCGTCTCGGCCGCATCATACGCAATGACCGACGACCAACTGCTCACAAGCGTTCAGCGGGCGACATTCCGTTACTTCTACGACTTCGCGCACCCGGTAAGCGGCCTGGCCAGAGAAGGCTTCAAGCACCCGCGCGACACCGTCACCACCGGCGGAACAGGGTTCGGAATCATGGCAATTATCGTCGGCGCCGAACGCGGCTTCGTAACCAGGGCCGACGCCGCCGACCACATACTGAAGATTCTCACCTTCCTCGACGAAAAAGCCTCCCGCTACCACGGCGCCTGGGCACACTGGCTCAACGGACGAACAGGCCAGACAATACCGTTCAGCACATACGACGACGGAGCAGACCTTATCGAAACCGCATTTCTCGTCCAGGGAATGCTCGCCGCACGCCAGTACTTCACCGGCGGCGACGACACAGAAACACAAATCCGCACAAAAGTCACTCAATTGTGGCGCGACGTCGAATGGGACTGGTTCCTCCGCTCGCCGGAAAGCGAAGTGCTTTACTGGCACTGGTCGCCGAATTACGACTGGCAAATGAACATGCCCATCGTCGGCTACCACGAAGGCCTCATCGCATACATCCTCGCAATCGCCTCCCCGACCCACCCGATACCCCCGGCCTGCTACGACAACGGCTGGGCCAGATCATCATCCTACACCAACGGCAACACATACTACGGCTACACACTCGAAGTCGGCCCCGCATACGGAGGCCCGCTCTTCTGGACACACTACTCATTCCTCGGATTCGACCCGCGCAGCAAGAGCGACGACTACTGCAACTACTTCGACAACAGCAGAACAATCTCCCTGATAAACCGCGCCCACTGCGCGGCCAACCCCAACGGCTTCGAAGGCTACAGCAATCTCGTCTGGGGCCTGACCGCAAGCGTCAATCCCTGGGGCTATTCCGCCCATTCGCCCACAAACGACAACGGCACCATCTCCCCGACCGCAGCTCTAAGCGCAATGCCCTACGTCCCCGCAGAGTCACTGGCCACCCTCAAACACTTCTACCACACCTACGGCGGCGACCTCTTCGGCCCCCTCGGCTTCCGCGATGCATTCAATCTCGAAGAAGACTGGTTCTCGGATACATACCTCGCAATCGACCAGGGCCCTATCATCGTAATGATAGAAAACCACCGCACCAGCCTGCTCTGGAGCAGCTTTATGTCCAACCCCGAGATAATCCCCGCCCTCCAGGCAATAGGCTGGCTGCTCCCGCCCGGCAGATAGACCGCGCGCAAAGCGTATCTCGTATTTCGTATTCCCCCTAAGAGGCAGGCGCAAAGCGTATCTCGTTTTTTCATCCTTCGTCCCTCATCTATTCATCTAATTCTTCCCTCCGCGCCATCAGCGCTCTCAGCGGTTAATCCAAATCCCCGAAATTCGCGATATTTCGACCAAACGCGCAGGGGGTTAGAGACCTAAAACCGCAAAAATGAAAATTTTTTTATTCCTTGTCTGTAAAGGACTTGGCGAATTCAAGACCGGAAAAAAACATCGAAATTTCAACCAAATGCGCAGGTTCGCCCTTTTATAGAGAGGCATCTGTTTTTTGCCTCTCGGGTAAAAAACAGAAAACACGAAATTCGAATATCGAAATACGATAGAAATGAGAACCCCTGAAGAAAAGGAAACGCGAGCCATGAAGGCAAAGCAGATGACCAGGATAACAATACCCATCCCGCCCCGTATCGAGAGAATAGCCGTCGCCACGATGCTGCTCTACCGCCGAATCCGCTTTGGCTGCGCCTTTAGAAAGATACCCCTGACAAAAGGAAAATATGCAATCGTGGACCCCGAAGACTACGATGCGCTGATGCGCTACAAATGGCACACGACCAAAAACGGACTAACATTCTACGCAAAAAGAAATCCACGCCTCGGCAAAAAACGCAAAGCCCCCCCGATCTACATGCACCGATACATATTGAAGCCCCCGCCCCTACTCGTCGTGGACCACATCAACTTCGACGGACTCGACAACCGCAAGGCCAATCTCCGACTCGCAACCAGAAAGCAGAACAACCGCCACACCAGAAGAACAAGAAAGACCGGATCATCCAAATACAAGGGAGTCACGTGGTACACCCGCGAAAAAAGGTGGGTCGCAAAAATAACCGCGGATGGAATAACCAGAACCCTCGGCTATTTCAAGTCCGAGAGAACAGCCGCCCTCGCATACGACCGCGCCGCAAAAATATACCACAAAGAATTCGCCGCACTGAACTTCCCCAAGCTCCACTGATTAGCCCCCTGCACTGCAGGGGATTCTCCTTTGAAAAACAGTTAATTCTACCCACTGCAGGGGGTCCTCTTTAATCCCGCCCCACTCGATTCTACGGGCCTCTAAGGCCCGCTACCGCTCGACACCGAAGCCCTGTGACGAGTAAATAGAGTCTCCCACACATATGTAGGGTGTGCACCGCACACCAAATAGAATGTCATTGCGAGGCCTTTGAAAAAGGCCGTGGCAATCTCAAACCATACGCAACCGCCGTCATTCCGAACGAGGCGAACCCGAAACGAGGAATCTATTCTAAACACCCCATCCCGCCCGACGCGCCTCAAACTTCTCATCTCCTCCCTAACTCTTATCATCGTATCCTGTGAAATCCGGCCTGAACATGCCATGTAGCCAAAAAGAAGAAGAGTCCAAAATGCCCGTAAAACCCGGTTTTGCGCTCTTTAGCGGCGTTTTCTAAAAAATTTTAGGAGATTGCTATTGAACATATTGTACGCTTTTTGCATAATACTATTTAGGCGGTTTGCCGATATTGACATTAAAGGCTCGGGTGCGTCCCGAGTGCGATACCATGGCGGGAGGCTGCGTGCCTCCCGCGTTTTTTTTGCAGAGAGGATAGAGTATGAGCAAGAGGGTCTGCGTTTTTGTCGACGGGGAGAATTTTCGCCATTCTATCAAAGATCTGTTTGAACAGTTCAATCCCAACGATTACCTTCCCAAAACAGCCTATTTGCCCGCCAACGTTTCTTGTTTTGCCTTGGTTCCATAACCACTTCTCAAGTAGGCCCCCGCGTCAATCCGCGAAAATCCGCATAATCCGCAATCTCCTCCACTCATCCCTTATCCTGTCTTCTTTTGACATCTCCGCGTCCTCAGCGTTCTCTCCGTAAGTCCCGGAAGGGACGCCCTATGTGGAGTCCTAAGGACGGCGGTAAATCTCCTCGTTTTGGTCATTTGAATATTTGAATTTGGGATTTGCCTCGGATTCCGACATTCGAATTTCGGACTTATCGAGCGTTTCACGCTCGAATAATATCCGTAATCTTCATCAGCCGGGAGATATTATCCCTCTAAGGCCCTCGCCCGCTCGATATCGAAGCCCGGTGACAAGTGAATAGAAACCTGTAGGGTGTGCACCGCACACCGTTCTGAACCACCACCGCTGTCGAGCTTAAACCATACACGTCAAAACAATGTAGGGACAGCGTCTTTTCTCATCCCCTTCTTATGAGCACGCCCGGACGCAGGGTGTATAGCGCCATTTTCGCATGCAAGAAGAGTCATAGTATCATTTTCGAGACAGTACGTTGCTGTCTCACTCTTTGAAAGGGACTCCAAGAGAGACAACCACCCTTCTTTCCCATTCAACTTGAGTGTCCGGCTTAACGACTCTAACCACCAAGCGACACGATGAAACCGCATCGCACTACTGTAAACCGCGTGCAGTTTATAAGCATGCAGATACGCATTATCAACAAGCGAGAGCAAGCCAAAAGGATCGTTCCTCTTTTCCTGACATCCGACGGGAGGGAGCAACTTATCAAGACATCTCCAGAGGGTCATTTTGTCGGATTTCTTGACCACGTCTTCACGCCCGGCACACAACGCATGAAAATACCCTTCCGAAAACATTTCAGCATATGGCTCCAAAGACAAAGGCGAAAGTATACTATTCGCCTTCTCTGCGATCGTCGACAATCTTAACGTCTCTCCGACATCGAATACATGCTCCTTTAGTATTTGCGACAGGACTGCCAAAAGCTCACCTTGCGCCTGCTCTCCAAGGCGACAAACTGACTCATGAAAGTAAACAGGACTTATTTCGAAACCTATAAAATGTCGGCCCCGCGCTTTTGCTGTCTTACATACTGTTCCGCTACCTGAAAAGGGGTCAAGCACCAAATCGTCCTCTTGAGTCGTAGCTAAAATGATTCTGTCGGATATTTCCTCTGGAAAAACCGCAATATGTGATGTTTGATCGGAGCTTCCATATGCTACTCGGTCAACTTCCCAAACGTTGCCAGGATTACGGCCAAACAGGTTATTCCGAGAATCATGGAACTTGGTTGCCTCCCGCACTGGAAATACATCAAAAAATGAAATCTCTTTTCCTTGCCCAGGTTTCACCCACCACAGGATGGTCTCATGCTTGTTGGTAAATTTCGATTTGAACGCCATCCCTCCCCAGTATCGCCAGATAATCCGGTCCTTCAATCGAAAACCCAACTCTCGGAACACGTCAAACGTCAAATGGTCCAACGGCATTATGTAGTCCTTCCCTTCCGAGGTATAGCCTGTCTGCCAAAAAAGGCCGCCTCCCGGAACAAGGACTCTCATACATTCACCTAAAACCTCGCCAACAAAGTCAAGATACTCTTTTCGTGGCAAGTTATCCTTGTAGCCTTCGTAGTCTCTTTCTATGTTATAGGGAGGACTTGTGTGGATTGTCCGGACTGAATCACTGGAGATATTAGGGAAAAGATCCAGGCAATCACCAAGTACGATTTCATCCATTATTACTCTTTCAGTCATTTCTCTTTCTCGAAGCTTTCATCATTCTCGCAACAACAGGCAACACCCGCTTAAGGGTACTGCTCCCACCACCTCCACCAGTACATATACCGCCATAGGTAGGCGGAAGATATACTCTAAGCGTTCTGAAACGGAATGCTCTCTTTTCATCAATTTCATTCGCGTGCTTCCGCAAGAAGTCTCTCCACTCCGTACAAACAGACGACTTCCCAAGGTCATACAGTGAATCCTCTGGAGTTCTAGCGATCTCCCCGACAACATCTCTGTGCTCGGACAAAAACCGAAGTGAGCCATAAAAGCAGTGTTTGACATGCCCCTGAAGACTATGCTTCCCTTTGTGCCGAGCGATAATCTCGCAACTTACCACACTGTTTTCCTCCGAGCAGAAATCGATGAATTTCTCAATTTCGACCAAAGGAAAATCCGTAACCCTTGGGGCTGTCTTTCTCAGAGCTTTACTAAGCTCTTCCTCCGCTAACTCGATCGCAGCGTTCATCCCAGCATCTTCTTCCGCAGGTCCATCGAAAGGCTTTGAGACGGCATCAGCCACAACACCAACATATGCAGAAAAGGTTTCTGCTCTCACCGGCGTTAATTTCTCTCGTATCAGGGATAAGGCCGCAGAAAAAGTTTCTGCTTCGTTCTCAGTAAGCTCGACGACTACCTCAATATTACTATTCATCCCTGGCCATGTCAGGTTGGCGGAGCCTAATATCACTCTGTCGTCAGACGGGCTATATATCTTTGCGTGCAGATCATCTGAGACCCGAAACGTAAAGGCTTTTCCACGCCCCAGGACTACTTCCACACGTCGTCTCAAAGCCGCCATGTCGGCCACGCCCGCTCTCCAATCAAGAGGACTGAATCGCGTCCAAAACTCAACCTCTTCCGCCGTTTCAAAGAATCTATCAAGCGTTTGTAGCCCTCGCTCGCTGTAGTAAGGTGTACAAATGAGCCCTTTCCGGGTTTGCGAGAAAGCTTCTTTGATAACGTTTATCCCTTTATCGTAGCATTTTACCATAACCAGAACCCCTCGATTTCTGTTCGTTACTCATAGATTATATATCCTCACCCCAAATGATGCAACCGCCAATTCTTAGGACGGAACAGATGGTTTCATCCTTCCTCAATCTCCGTTGAGAACTCATCCGGACTCCCCCCTCAATCCGCGAACTCTGTGCCTCAGGTATCCGCGATCCCTCCACTCATCCACTCATTTACTCATCCACCCATCTACCCTTTCACGCTCGAATAATATCGGTAATCTTCATCAGCCGGGAGATATTGTCCCTCTCTGCTTCTGCCAGCTTATCGAAGATGTAGCGGATAGTCCCTTTGAGTTCCGGTATTACCACGTGTTCGAGGACGTTCACCCTTCGCCTTGTCATCGCAAGCTCCACTGCTAACAGCCTCGCTTGTTTTTCCTTCTCTGCTAATTCGATCAGTGAATCGAACGCCCGCTCCAGCGCCAGCAGCGCCACGTCCATCTCGCCCGAAGTCGTCGAGTAGCCGTAGCAGATAATCTCGCCGGAAATCTCTTTTGCCAGGTGAGGCACCTTGACGTTCATCACGTTGGCCAGCGTCACCGCCAGGCTGAACTTCTTCGTCGGAACCTCCAGGGCCGCTTTTATATGTTCCGGCTCGACGACCGCCCGCGCCAGCATGAACCGCCTGCACGTCTCCAAGAGCTCTTTTTCCACCTTCTCTCGCAGCGGCTTGATATTCCTTGCGATCTGTATCAACTGGCGGGATATCTCGTCCCGCTTCTCGCTCAAAAGACGATGCCCCCTGCTCGCAAGCGAGACCCGCTTACGCAGCCGAAGCAGTTCCATTCGTGTCGCATTAACATTTGCTAACATAAGTAATCCAATTTCAAAATCCGAATCTCAAAATCCGAAACAAATTCAAAATCCGAATAATAAATGTTCAAAACTCTATTCGCTTTTACGTACAATGGAGCCAAAGATATTCATAAGTTCCGTGGCCTCTTGCTCCAGAACTTCTCGCTTCTGACCCTGCTCCATGTTATCTTGAGCATCAGCCAATTTCAGCCGGTATCGACTTTCCTTGGCCTCTTTACGACATAGCTTAATCCTGAAGAGAAAGTCCTTCTTGCTCAATGCCTCGTTAGTTTCTATATAGTTGGCGCCAACCGAACCGGATGCCCTGACAAGTTGTTTTCCATCTTCAATATTGCCAACGGTCTTAGGCAGCTCACGAACGAAAACTCTGACCGTTTGTGCAAAGGCAAGCGTACGATCCTCCAAATCATACTGTTTCTCATCTTGCATTTTAGTCATTTGCATTTTTTTCGTATTTCGTTATTCGGATTTCGGATTTCCAGATTTCGCGGAGCGAAATCTGGGCATGTATTTTTCGATCAACTTAACATCGATTCGTTTCAGTTCTACATTCTCGAACATGCTCAGCAGTTCCCACCCCAAATCGAGCGTCTGCTCGACGGTGCGGTTCTCGTAGTAGTCCTGCCCGATATAGCGGTCCTCGAAGGCGTTGGCGAATTTCATATATTTCTTATCCTCGTCCGACAGAGCCGCCTCGCCCATAATCGCCGCCAACTCCTGGCACTCCTTGCCGCGTGCGTATGCCGCGTAGAGCTGGTTATACAGGTCCGCATGGTCTTCGCGGGTCTTGCCCTCGCCGATACCCTTATCCTTCAAACGCGAAAGGCTCGGCAGCACGTCCACCGGCGGCGAAACGCCCTTGCGGTGAAGCGACCGCGAAAGAATAATCTGCCCCTCCGTAATATACCCCGTAAGGTCGGGAACCGGATGCGTCTTATCGTCTTCAGGCATCGTCAGCACCGGCGCCATAGTGATCGAACCTTTTTTGCCCTTGATTCGCCCGGCACGTTCGTAAATCGTCGCAAGGTCCGTATAGAGATAGCCCGGATAACCGCGACGCCCCGGAACCTCTTTCCTCGCCGCGCTGATCTCGCGAAGCGCCTCGCAGTAGTTCGTCATATCGTTGAGGATGACAAGAACGTGCATATCCAGATCGAACGCAAGGTACTCCGCAGCAGTCAACGCAAATCGAGGAGTCGCAATACGCTCGATTGCAGGGTCGTTCGCAAGGTTCACGAACATGACCGCCCGCTCGATAGCGCCGGTATTGTGCAGATCGTCGATGAAGAATTGCGCCGCCTCGAACGTAATACCCATCGCCGCGAAGACGACGGCAAAGGCCTCGCCCTTGCCCCGAACGGTCGCCTGCCGGGCAAACTGCGCCGTAAGGTCGTCGTGCGGCAGGCCCGCCCCCGAAAAGATCGGAAGCTTCTGACCGCGAACAAGAGGATTGAGACCGTCGATAGTCGAAATCCCCGTCTGGATGAACTCGTTCGGATAGTCGCGGGCGTAAGGATTGATAGGCTGGCCGTTGATGTCGATCCGCTTATCCGGAATAAGAGCCGGACCGTCGTCCTTCGGCTCGCCTAATCCCGTGAACACCCTGCCGAGGATATCAGGCGACACCGCCAATTCCAAAGGTTTGGCAAGAAAGCGAGCCGTCGTCCGCTCGACATCGATGCCGCGCGTCCCCTCGAAAACCTGCACCAGCACCTTGTCGTTCTCCACCTGGAGAATCTGCCCGTGCCGCATCGAGCCGTCGCCGAGTTCGATATCGACGATATGGCCGTACTTCGCCTCATCGACCATCTCAACCAACATCAGCGGTCCCTGGATATTCGTTACTGTCTGGTATTCTTTAATAGATGGCATTACAAAACCTCGTCAACTGATCGTTTCAGTCTCTCTATTCAAAATCCTGCAACAATTTCCAACTTTTCTCGGCCCGGCTTGCTGCTCGTAAAATACACACCGCACGCCTCATCGACCGACCGCTGTGCATTGCGGTTCTTTCTATTTCCAATTCAAGTCCTGCTCCTTGCTGACAACCTCTTGGCCCGGCTGCCACCCAAATACGCCGTTAAATCGCCCGGCTGACCAATTGCCGCTTACAACTTTCCTTTCGCCGCCGGCCTGCTAACTAACCGCCGAACCCTGCAGCTCTTTCAACTGCTGATCGATTGTATCTCTGATTTTTATAATCTTTTCTATTTCTTCTTCGGGAATATACTTGGCTCTGGCGATATCTTCTCTTACCGCCAGCTTGAATATCTCCGCCGTCTCGACCCCTGCCGCTATCGCCGCAAGCGACTGCTTATGGAAGTGCAGCACCATCTTGAGCATCTCGAACTGCTTTTCCATCGATGTATAGGTATCGACATTATGAAACGCGTTCTGATGCAGGAAGTCCTCACGAATCGAGCGTGACGTCTCCAGCGCCAGCCTGTCTTCCGGCGAAAGCGCCTCGGCCCCGACCAGCCGGACTATCTCAAGCAATTCCGCCTCCTGCTCCAGAAGCCCCATCGCCTCGACCGTCATCGCCTCCATCTGCTGCCCCCGCTGCTTATCCTCAAAACACCCCTTCAAATACTGCTTGTAAAAGCTGTACGAAGTCAGCCAATCGATCGCAGGGAAGTGTCGCTGGTAGGCGAGTTCGCCTTTTAGCGACCAGAAGACTTTAACGACGTGGAGGGTCGCCTGTACGACGGAGTCTGAGAGGTCTCCTCCTGGGGGGCTGACCGCTCCGATTATTGAGAGTCCGCCTTCGCGTTCGGGCGAGCCGAGACATTCGACTCGGCCGGCCCTTTCGTAGAAGGCAGCGATTCTGGCAGCGAGGTACGCGGGATAACCTTCCTCGGCGGGCATCTCTTCAAGTCGTGTGGAGATCTCGCGCATCGCTTCGGCCCATCGGCTGGTGCTGTCGGCCATCAGAGCAACGGTGTAACCCATATCGCGGAAATATTCTGCGATTGTAATTCCAGTGTAAACGGAGGCCTCTCTCGCGGCGACGGGCATGTTCGAGGTATTGGCAATGAGCACAGACCGCCTCATCAATGGTTCGCCGGAACGAGGGTCCTTTAGCTCTGGGAATTCGGTCAGGACGTCGGTCATTTCGTTTCCGCGTTCGCCACAGCCCACGTACACGACGACGTCGGCATCGACCCACTTTGCGAGCTGGTGCTGTACGACGGTTTTTCCGGTTCCGAAGGGTCCGGGGACACATGCGGTTCCTCCCTTTGTTATCGGGAAGAACGTGTCCACTACCCGCTGGCCCGTGATGAGGACCCGGTTCGGAGCGAAGCGTTTTCTGATGTCACGAGGACTGCGGACGGGACATTTCTGCATCAGCTGCACGGGGGTTTCTGCGCCATCGGGCCCGACGCAGAGGGCGACGGTGTCGGTGACGGTGAAATCGCCCTCGGCGATATTCCTGATTTTTCCAGCAACTCCGGGCGGGATCATAATCTTGTGCAACAGGAGGCTGGTTTCCTGGACTTCGCCGATGATGTCGCCGGGTCCGACTTCGGTTCCGTCGGCGACGGTGGGCTTGAATCGCCATTTTTTCTCTCGATTGAGTCCGGGCATATCGCTTCCGCGGCTCATGAACTCGCCTTCAAGTCCTACGAGGTCGTCGAGCGGTCTCTGGATTCCGTCGTATATGCTCTCGATTAGTCCGGGGCCGAGCTCGACACTGAGGGGGGCTTCGGTATCGACGACGGGTTCGCCCGGTCCCATTCCGGTGGTTTCCTCATAGACCTGAATCGAGGCGGTGTCGCCTTTGAGCTCGACGACTTCGCCGATCAGGTTGAGATTTCCGACTCGGACGACGTCATACATTCTTGCGCCTGTCATTCCATCGGCGACGACTACGGGCCCTGCGACCTTTACGATTTTGCCTTGTTTCTTTTCACTCATTATTGGAACCTTTTCTTGCAGCCAGTTACGGCGAATCTTTCACAGCTACAGTGTCACTTTCGGTCAAAGATTTGTTAGTTTTCCTGCATAATGTCAATTCCGGTGGCCATTCTCAGGACGTCTGCGAGTGCCTGCGCGGCAAAGCCTTCAGATTCGGTAGTAAAAGGCACGACGACGACGCAAGGGGTCGGGGCGGTCTGGAGTTCGGCGAAGACCTCATCGACTTTTTCGGCGATGTTTTCCGCGACGACGACGAGGGCGTAGTTCCGCTCTACTATCTCGGCGGCGCGGTCCCTTGCGCGGCCTGCATCGTCCTCGACAGGGAACGCATCGACTCCGAGAGCCGTGAAGGGCATTACAAAATCAGCACTTCCAATTACCGCTACTTTGCCTTCCATACTTCTCCAAATTCGAATATCGAAATTTTCCCTTTGGGACGCCTTACGGCGGAAACTCGAAACAAATCAGAAATTCAAATGTCAAATATTCAAAGCTCGACAGCGTTATCAGGTTATTCGGTCTATTATCAGTTTCTTGTCGAGCCGGTTTTTCTTTGCGGTTAGTATCAGTCTTACGGTTCTTATTTCGTTTTCTTTCGCAAGCAGGTATGCGATTACGGGCTGTGGACCTGCTGTAATGCTCAGAGTCGATTTGAGGAACCCGGCGAGGTGGTCATCGCACTGCTGTTCGAGTTTGAGGAACGATTTTTCGGCGTCGAGATAAGCGGCTCCCGTTTCGATGAGCTTCTGATACGGGGTTGCGAAGAACAGTGCTGCGACGGCCTGGTAGTCGAGGTCGAGGGCCTGCCTGAACCTTTCTGTCTCGACGAATCCGCCGGCGAGAAATACTTTCGTTTCCTCGGACTGCGCAAACTTGAGTCTAAAGAGTGTTCTTATGTTTGTCAGGTCGATTTTGAGCCTGAACAGGCCGAGGAGGAATGTGCTTGAGATTTCGGCGGCCATTTTGAGATTATTTTCGGCCTGGACGGCATCGACGGCGAAATCTATCTGGCGGATGTCCTTTTTCTGGTAGTATGCAAGAACGGCCTGCTCGACGGCGCGGGCCATATAGTCGGGGAACAGGTCGTAGTTTTCGGTTTCGAAGACCTGCTCGAAGATTTCGGGCGAGAGGTTTCCTTCGAGGCTGTAGTCTTTGCCGAGCGGCTTATCCGTGAGGGCCCTTCTGAGGGCGAGCCTGAGATTTGCGAAGTCTTCGGCGGTCCTGAATATCTCAACGATTTTGTCTTCGATCATCAGTTCCGCGAAGAAGCTCCTCAGTGCGGTTCTTCTTTCGAGGAGGATCTTCTCTACATCGGGGAAGGTTCTTGCGGCGTACTCCGTGGAACTGAGCGAATCGAGGGCCTGGCTGAAGTCCTCGGCATTGGCCATATCGAGGAGTACGGCCCTTGTAAGCATAGTGGTCTCGAGGGCGCGGACCTGTGCGGACGCGAATGCGTATCTCCAGTCTTCCGGGCCGAGGTCGGGATAGGTGAAATACTCGGTAATAGCTTGTTTCAAAATCTGCGGCATTTTTCAGTCGGGACGAGCGTTTCTGGAATCAGGCGAAGATTTCTTTTGCCAATTCGATTTCGAGTTCTTTTCTGGCCTGTCCTATCAATACATCTATCGAAACATTGGTTTTAATCTTGCCTCTTTTGAGGATGAAGCCTCCTTCGGTATTTCTTTTTTCGGCGGCGAGCCTGAGATTTCCGGCGTATCCTGGTGCGAGTTGTCGGTTGACTTCTTTAATGAAGTCCACGTCGATTCTTTTTTCGTTTTTATCGACTATGACTTCTTCATCTCCTGTTTCGACGGCTTCGAGCATGAGCTTTGTCATTAGCTTTTTGTAGTCGTCGTCGGAGAGATTTTGGAGTTTCTGCTTTGCCCGGTCGAAGACCTGTTCGAGAATTGCGGATTTTTGCGTGAGGTATTCTTTTGCGATGCGCATTCTGGCGGCGGCGAGGATGTGGGCTTTTTCGGCGTCGGCGGCCTCTATGGCGAGGGTTTGGGTCTGCTTTTCGAACTCTGTCAGTTCGAGGTCGCTTTGTGCCTTTTCGGCGTTGATCTTCTTGTCCGCCTCTGCGGCAATGTCTCTGGCCTTTGCCTTTGCATCGGACAGTATTTTTTCGATTACGTTTTCAGTTTCCATTTTCTCGGGTCTCGCACTTTCAGGGTCGAATGATAACTGCTTTTTCAGCCGAGGGTGACTTGCGGCCAGGTGATGCCTTTGAGCAGGATGAACATTGTCACGAGGAGTCCGAGGACGGCATATACTTCGACCATAACGGCGTATACGACGCCTGCCTTGAAGGCCATTTCGGGTCTTTTTGCGGTCATGAGGATGCCTCCGGAGCAAACTTTACCCTGGTGAATAGCGCTGACCATTCCTGCGAAGGCAACGGGCAAGCATGCCGCGAGTACCTGGAGTCCGGTAGTAGTCGTCAATGCGACGGCGCCTCCTTCTCCGAAGAAGTTCAAGTTCAGCATGACGAGGAATGCCGCAAGGAAGCCGTAGAAGCCCTGTGTTCCGGGCAGTACGACCATTATGAACATCTGTCCGTACCTTTCGGGCTTTTCGCTGAGCACTCCCGTGGCGCTTCTTCCAGCGATTCCTATTCCGATAGCGGAGCCGATACCTGCCATCAAGGCCGCCAATCCGGCGCCGACCAGAGCTAATGTCATTCCATAATCCATCGTTCAACCTACCTTTCTTACTTATATTTTTTCAGACAATCAGCTTTCAACTTTAGCGATGTATATGTGCTTGTAGTCTTTTGCGAGCGGTTCGAACAACCTTCCTCCTCCTGCGAGGAATTTGGGGAAGAATTCGACGTACTGCAATCTCAAAGTATGTACAAATGCGCTTAGTCCTGAGAGAACGAGGTTAAATGCGTGACCTCCGACGAGGACGGCTATCATCAGGACGAATCCGATTCCGTACGGGATTTCGGCGGCTATCTGGGCGATGACATTTATCGCCATAGCGAGTCCTGCGGTGACCATTCCGAGGGCCATCAGCCTGAGGTAGCTTAAGACATCGCCCATGTAGAATATTGCACTGAAGAGGTTGTATGCCCCCATTCCGATTCTTCCTCCCCATGAGCCTTCCCTGTGGCTGAAGAGGAATATAGCAGCGGCCGGCAGGAGTGCGAGCTTTCCGAAGAAGGCGCCAACGGCGGCGTTTGGTCCTTTCTGCATTGCTGCGTAGGCGAGGATCGAATTGAGCATTACGATCCATGTGAGCTGGTCTAATGCCGCAGCGATGTAGTCTTTTCGTTTGATATTGTGCAGACAGGCGATAACGAGACCGACCATAATCTGGAAATAGCCGAGGGCCAAAGAGAGATAGAAGAAATGCATTGGTTTTTCGAGGGGGTCGAACCACATTACGCTGTTTCTGAAGGACGTGAAGGCGGACGGGAGATATTCCTGCGCGTTTCCGAACCATCCTCCCGTTATTGCTCCGGCACCTACGGTCAATACTGAACAGATGCCGAGCATCCACATGAGCTTCTTGTCTCCCTGTAGTTTTTTGATGAACAGTGCGATCATCGCCACCATTACGAGGCCGTATCCGGCGTCGGTGAGGCAGAGCGCGAAGAAGAGTGCGAAGAACGGCGCGAGGAAGGCGGTGGGGTCAACTTCGAAATGCTGGGGCATTCCGTAGAGGCGTGTCACCACTTCGAAGGGCTTGACGGCGGCGTTATTCTCTATCTCGACGGGTATATTGTCTTCGGGACCTGGTTCGATTTTCGTGAGGGTGGATGCGTCGAAGCGGTTTACGATTTTTTCGAGGCGGGGATAGTCTTTCTTTTTGACCCAGCCTTCGAGCAGTACGGTCTGTTCGGTCGCAGGTGCGAGGTCTCTGGTCTGCTCTCTGCTGAGGAGGTTTTGATAGTGGTCGGCGAGTATTTTCAGCTCGAGGCTGCTTTCGGCGAGCGAGACGGCCTGGGCCTTCAGTTGGTCGAGCTGTTTTCGGGCGTGGTCGAGTGCGGCTTTGTTTTCCGCGACCAAGCCGGCGGCGGTTCCCGTCATCGGCTCGAAGCTGACCGCTTCTGCTTCGGCAGCTCTGAGTGTTTTTGCGAGTTCGTCGGCGATGTCATTGAGGCCGACGACGATACAGGCTTTTTTGTTAGGGGTTTGCCCTATGGTTTCGAGTGCGGCGCCGAGTTCGGCAATTTTCTCTGCGGCCTGGTCGAAGTTCTGGGTCGGGATGAGGCACGGCCGAGATGTTACGGATTCCAGGCGAGTGATTTCTTCGACGGGAGTTTCGAGGGCCTGCCAGGGGGCGAGCATATCGATGGCGGCGAGGAGCCTTTCCGTCTCGGCAGCGTTTTTATCCATTGCGTCCTGGGCGTCGCGGCACTGATCGACGATACTTAAGACTTTACTATCGGAAACGATGCTCTGATACTCATCGTGGTCGATAACGGTTTTCGGCGCGAGTATCGCGGCAAGACCGCCTGAAGGAGGGGCATAGTCCTTGAGAAACTCTATCGCCCTGTTTACCCGCACGAGCAGTGTTTCGATATCCTTGGGTCTTCGCGGCGTGCTTTCGGTCCGGTCGAGCTGCTTAGTTACTGCGGCGGCGTCGGCATCGAGTATCTGGCAGATGCCTGCCTGCTGAAGTTCTTCGAGCAATTGGGCAGTCTGGGAAGCGTGGCTCGCAATGATGAATTTTGCCATTGGGGCGATTGCCATTTTCAGCCCTTCACGTAGTTTACGACCTTCTCAATCGCTCGTTCGATTTTTTGTTTCGTGTCTTCCTGCAACCGGGCTTTCTTCTGGTCGGCGTCGGCCTTTATTGCTTCGACTTCCTTGCGACCCTGGTCTGCGGCCCCGGCGACGGCGGCGGCAATTGCGTCGCGTCTGTCCTGCTCGGCCTTCTGCATTCGGGCTTGTGTGTCTTTTGCGGCCTGGTCGGCCTTTTTTATTGCCTGGGCTTTGGCGTCCTCGACAATCCGCCGGGCGTCTGCTTCGGCCTGTTTTATCTTCTTGATAAGTTCCATGACGGCCTCTATTACTGTTTTGGCATCGGCTTACCTATAAAAAGGACGGTTAGCTTACACTGTTAGCTGCGGAATATCAACAAAAAACAGGGGAGATACTACGAGGTTTTGTTTTATTCGGATTAGTCCGCTGAATCAACTGTGCTGTTTTCTCCAGGCATCGGCGACGGCATCGGCGACCCGGCGGTGTACCTTTCTGTCGAGTATGTCGGGAAGGAGCTGGTTTTCGGGCGCCAAACTTGCAATTTGCTCGGCTGCTGCGATTTTCATTGCCAAGTTAATCTCGGCGGCCCTTGCATCAAGCGCCCCGCGGAAAATGCCGGGATATGCCAGTGCGTTGTTTATGTCTCGTCCGTCGGCGGTTATGGCGGCACCGGCTTCGAGGGCCTGGGCCTTGCTGATCTCACCAACGGGATTGCTCAGAGGAAAGACAATCGGGTCCGGGTTCATTGCGCGAATCATGTCTTGAGTGACCATGTTGGGGCGGGAAAGACCGATAAAAATGTCCTTTCCAGTAAATGCTTCCGGGAAGCTGCATTTCTGGTTTTTCTTGTTGGTGATGCGGGCCATTTGGTGCTTGTACGGATTCATCGCCTCTTTCCGGCCTTCGTATATCGGGCCTTTCGAGTCGTAGAGTACGATATCGCCGATTCCGTATTCGAGGAGGAGCTTGCTGACGGCACAACCTGCGGCGCCTGCGCCGAGAACGAGCGCGGAACAGTCCTGGGGGGCTTTTGCGGTTTGCCTGAGGGCGCTGGAGACAGCGGCGAGGACAATTGTGGCGGTTCCGTGCTGATCGTCGTGAAAAACGGGGATATTGAGCTTAGAAATGAGCTTTTCTTCGATTTCGAAGCATTGGGGGGCCGCAACATCTTCGAGTTGTATTGCTCCGAAGCCGGATGCTATGGCGAGAACCGTATCGACGAAGGCGTCGGGGTCTTTTGTGTCTATCAGTATCGGAACGCCGCTAATCTGTACGAATTCGGCCATTATCGCGGCTTTTCCCTCCATTACGGGCAGTCCTGCGAGGGGGCCGATATCGCCAAGGCCGAGGATTGCGGTGCCGTTGGTTACGATTGCGACCCTGTCGCAGATTCCGGTGTATTGCCAGGCGAGGTCGGGATTTTTTTCTATTTCCTGGCAGACGGAGGCTACTCCGGGGGTGTAAACCATTCTCAGGTCGAGCTGGGTTCTGAGCGGGGCCCTGCTGACTATGTCGATAGCGCCTCGACGGTGTATTTCGAGGACTTCGTCTGTGATTGCGATTATTTCGACGCCGGCGATAGCGACGACGGCGTTTTTGAGGGTTTCGAAGCGATTTTTGTCGTAGAGGTATATCGTTATGTCGCGGATTTGCGGGTCAGGCAGTTCTGGCACGGGGGCGACTGCGCCGAGATGACCCGGGACGGCGGCGATAGCGGCGGAGAGCTTCTGCGATATGTCCGGGGCATCGGCGATCCGACATCGCAGGGTGTACACGTGGGAGGCCGAGGGGTCCGGGGGCGGGGTTACGGGTCGTGTTTCAATCATGGGCTGACTGCTTGTATCCTTTGTGAAAACCGGTTTATGTAACTGCGATGCGAGATTTTCGGCATCGTGGCTCTGAGATAACGGGCATTATATGCGACGAGCGCGATTTGGCTACTGAAAAATTGCGGTATTCGAGTGCGCGCAAACAGTAACAAGTAAATTCAGGTTTTGTCGGCGGGCGAGGCAATCGACAAACGCATCGGGCTCAATTTTGCTGCTGTCAGTCTTTGGGTGGGTTAATCCTCCATTCGAGGATGCCGGCGGAGACGTTTTCTCGAAGGTTTAGTTCCATTCTGAGCTTGTCGGTCTCTATGGGGTCGAAGGTTACTTTGTTGAATTTGTCCTTTTCAGTGGTGAATTTCGAGGGGTTGGGGACGGGCTTGAGTTGGCCTGCGTCGTCGTAGAGCAGCCGCCATGACTGGGGGATTCGGCAGGAACCGACGCCGGTGTCGTCGAAGAAATATACGTCGGCGGCGGAGATTTTTACGGGTTTTTCGAGGTTGTACTGGATCCATTCTGCGGTGCCTTTGTGGTCCCAGAAGGTCATTCGGGGGATGTCATGATCGTTCGAGGAATGGGGGAGGAGCTTGTCGCTGCAGGCGTCGAGTGTGTCTGGGGGCCAGCAGTGTGAGGCTGTTGTTGGGATTGGCTTTGCGGGTTTCGGGGGGGCCTTCCATTTGTTTGCATCGGGGCCAGCGCCTATTGTGGGGAATGCCGAGATTCGCAGCCTTGCGCAGCCCATGGGTATCAGGGTGACAGTCTCTTCGGGCTGGTCGGAAAAGACGGGGCTCTGCTGGATTTCTGCGCAGAGGCCGAGATTGTCCAATTGCCATTGCGGGATTTTCTTTGCCTTTGCGGTCAATGCGAGGGGCGCAGCGTTTGCGCGGAAGGGCTGGTCGTCGTCGGGCCAGGCATTTTCGGCGAATCGGAATGACTTTTCGGGGTTCTGCTCGTCGAGTATAAGGCCATAGTTCCAGGGGGTAGTGGGGTGGATTTCCCAGGCGGGCCATTTTTCTGTTCCGCCCCGGCGAACGTATTTTTCACCGATCCTGAGAGAGTATGTCAGGGGGCCCCTGTCAACAGAGACGCTGTCGAAGTTTTTTGTCCACTTTCTGATCTTGATTTGCATTGGGAGAGTTAGTGTGAACTTGTCACCGTTTTTCCATTTTCTGGCGAGCTTGAGGTATTTGCCTGCGGCATCGGGGCCGACGGCTGTTGTCTTGCCGGCGATTGTGACGGCCGGGCTCTGGCACCAATTGGGGATTCGCAGATAGAGGGGGAATTCGACGGGTTCGGGGGCTGTGACGGTGAATCCGATTTTGTCTTCGAATGGGTATTTTGTTTCCTGGAGGATTTTGACTTCGGCGCCGGGGCCTACCTTTGCGGTTACGACGGACGGCGCGTAGAGGACGGCGGCGAGTCCGTTAGCGGGAGCAGCGAGCCAAAGGTGTGCGGCGTAGTAGGGCCAGCCGTGGCCCGCGTTGTGCTGGCAGCACCTGTGGTCGTGGGGGTCGAAGAGGAGCATTGGTCCTCCGTTCTGGAGGCCGGGGGATTTGTTGTTCCTGTCGCAGAGGACCATGTTAGGGCTTGTGAGATAGTGGAGGGCTTTGAGGTCCGGGGTGAAGGCGGCGGGGAGGGAGTTGAAGGCGACGTCCTCGCATCTATCTGCCCAGATAACGTCTCCGGAGATTGTGAGGAGGGTTTCGTGGGAGAGCATCATCTCGACCATTCCGCATGTCTCAACGGCCTGCCTGGGTCCGGTGTATCCTTTTCTGCAGTTTTCGTCTCCTCCGAACATTCCGCCGGGGACCTGCCCGAATGAGTCGCGGATTTTTTGCCAGTTTCGTTCAGCGGCGTTCAAGTGGACCGGATTCTTCGACTGCATGTAGTATGTTGCAGGCTCTCCGAAGCCCTGTGACATGTTTACGTTGTGCCAGTTTATGACGTCGTCCTGCCATTTAGCGGTTGTCCTGTGGACCTTTTTTGCGAGTTCGAGGAGGGCCTTGTCGCCGGTCCTGTTGTATAGCCAATAGACGCTGTAGAGGAGGTCGCCGCCTCTCATTTTCGGCCAGTATCCGACGAGGAATTTATCTTCGGGGACAGTCTGGAGGTATTTCATGTAGTTTGTCATCAGCTCTATTACTCTTTCGTCGCCTGTGAATGAGTAATAATCCTGGAGGCAGAAGAGCATAATCATATTGGGCCAGAGGTCTTCGCGGCCCTGGAGACGGGTGGCGATTCCTCCTCTGCCCTTGTCTGGGCCGAACCAGCCATCGGGTTTTCCGCTTGCGAGCGCCGCTTCGATCCAGATTTTGGCCTCGGCGATCATTTTTTCGTCGCGGAGGATGTATGCGCAGTTACCGAAGCCTTTTAGCCAGTACGGGGGCTCTTCCCAGCCGTGGTCGCCTTCGCCTGCGGGGCTGAGCCATGCGTTGCCTTGTTTCTCGAGGAATTTGCTTATTTCGGTGAGTCGGCCGTGGAAGCCGTCGGCCTGGAGGCGGAGCTGCTTCCTGACCCAGCCTTTGGGTTCGATTGCTCCTATGGGCAGGGGCATGAACGGGCTGGGGGTCAGCGGCGGGCGGTTGGAGACGTAGAAATCGTTGGGCACTGTCGTGGGCGGGGTCTTTACGATCTCGATGGAAAGGGCAGGGCCGGTCCTGGCATTTGAGCTAAGGCAGCCGAGACAGATGAGGGAGACTATGAGTAAGATGGCTGAGATTCTGCAAACGGACATTTTTGGCTCCTATTTTTCATGCGTTCCGATCGGGATGGTGTGCAGTGCTTGGGACCCCTCACGGGGTGCACACGCTATCTGACTTCGCCTACGGAGCAAATCCGAAGCACGAAATCCTAAATCCTAAACAAATCCGAATATCAAATTTACAAAAGGGTTGATGTGCAGCGCACACGCTACCCTATTTGAATGAGGTTTCGATTATACTTGACCGGCGATTGGATGCAAATGAGAAATGGGTAGTGTATGAGCGAATGGGAAACGAGGGAAATTACAGATTAGAGATTGCAGATTACAGATCATTTGAGAGGGGGCGGAGGGACGAAGGACGAAAAAACTAGAGACGATTCACGCGGATTTGGATTTACCGCCGAAAGCGCCGAGGACGCGGAGGATTAAAATAGAAATCAGCCACAAAGATCACATCCCTGAGGGACAGGAAGAACACAGAGGGGATCAGAAAATGAGTTAATGAGTAGGTCGGCGGAGCCGGGAAATCCTAAGCAGGAAATCCGAAATTCGAATATCGAAATCCGAAACAAATCCCAAATTCAAATATTCAAATGACCAAAACGGTAAGATTTACCGCCGTCCTTGGGACTCCGCATAGGGCGTCCCACCGTGAGGTGTCTGTTTCCCGTCAGCAGAAGTGGCACAGGTTAAGGGATTTGGTTAGGGGAGGGTTTCAAGTGTTTTCCTGCATGCAGGAAAACACT
>JAFGCD010000114.1 GCA_016932835.1 Sedimentisphaerales bacterium | reverse complement strand
CGTCGGCTTCAGCCGTTATTTCCTTCAGTCGGCGGTTTAGTCCGCCGAGAAAAACCCACCGGCTTCAGCCGGTGGTAGTTCAGTTTTATCGTACCACCTCCTTTCGATTGACTGTGTATAACCACCATCTTGCCTTATTCTGCCGCTTCGACCTGCCCTGCCGCTCGAAGTAAATTGTCATTTCCAACCCGTTGCCCGTTCTTATCTTCCACCAGTGTTTGCGAAGATAGTTTTCCGAACCGCCGCTTCTGCAAGGCCCGGACTCTTTCCAGGTCTCTACCACATCCGCAACTGTGTACTCCTCGTCTCGCCAGATAAAACCGCTCGGAAGGCCCGGCTCGCCCCTGCTCATTGCAGCCGGGTCGCAACTGCCTGCGACCGGCATAATCGACTCACTGACGAATTCTTCTGACATTTTCCTGCCCCTATTCGCATTCTCTTGCCTGGAAAAATGCGACAGCCTCCGCCGTGCTGGAGAAAAGCCTCGTTGCCGTCTGCGTGACGAATACCGACGGAGTCTGTTTCGATGTCCAGATCACATAGACTTCTTTCGCCGCCTCATGGGCGTGCTGCAGTTCCCTCTCGACGCCGCTGGATATCGCCGCCCGCCCGTCACTCATGGCAGGGATAAAACTGATTATCATATCCGACTGGTCGATCAGCATGAAATCGCGTGCGTATATCTGGCTGTTTATATCCTTTTCGATTTGCAGGACCTCATCCATAGCCAGGCGGGTCTTCTCGCCCAGGACCGCTGTCTCAACGAAATTCAACCCGGCCTTCTGGGCACGCCGGGCCTGTTCCGGCAGAAATGCCTCCTCAAGATCACCCGGGTCGAGGCAGATGAACATCCGTTTCATAGTCCGCCTGAATTCGTCGATCCGGCGCCTGACATCCTGCATATCGCCGACCGCAGTCATCGGAAAACTCAGGTATGCGCGTTTGGTCCGGCTTTCGAAGACCAGCCTGTAAAACGTCTCCACCGTAGTCTCTTCACAGCCCCGCGCCAGGCAGTAGAACGGAATCTTATCGTCGATGCCTTTGCACAGCATCTCCGTGCCGATCATCTCCTCCTCTCGCCAGACGATGAGGTCTTTGAGTGTATGTTCAATCGCGTGTTCGGTCAGCAGCCGCTGGTGCAGCGCGATTACCCCGTCGATGAGGCAGATATACATATCCGCGCCCAACTGGCGCATCTGGTCGAAATCGACCGCCGGGAACAAGCCGTGCCGCCACCGGAACGTCGCGTGCGTGTTGACTATCAAATTCTCGGCATCCCGGGCTCTGGCGATGACGTCCTTGAAGACACTCCTGCGCAGAGAGCCCAGCCGCTTCATCGATACATCCAGAATCTTGCCGGGCCGAACATCCAGAGCCTCGGCGTACATCATATCGCCGACGTTGCACAGAAGAACCTCCTTGCCTTGTCGCCCGGCGTACTCGCACACCCGCTCAAGGTAGCTCTTCTTGTCAATACCCACCATTCCTGTAACGACGACGATCATTGCGTATCTCGTATCTCGTATCTCGTATTTCGTACCTGTCCCGGGATACGTTCTACGATTTGCGAGATACCCCCTTAAAGGTTCTTCAGCCTTTGTTGTTTGTCGTGGTCCTTGATTGCCTCAATCAGCTCACCCATATCGCCTGCCATAATCCTGTCCAGGCTGTACAGCGAGAGGTTGATTCGATGGTCGGTGACGCGGTTCTGCGGGTAATTATAAGTCCTGATCTTCTGCGACCGGTCGCCGGATCCGATCATTGTCTTACGCTGCGAATCGCGCTCCATACGCTTCTTGCTCTCGAAATGCTCATACACCCGGCTCCGCAAAAGCCGCCATGCCTTGGCGCGGTTTTTGTGCTGGCTCTTCTCATCCTGCATGCTGACGGTAATCCCCGTCGGAATGTGTTCGAGCTTGATGGCGCTGCTGACCTTATTGACGTTCTGGCCCCCGGGCCCGCTCGATCTGCTGACGTGCTCGACCACATCGTCCGCAGGTATCTCAATTTCCAATTCTTCCGGCTCCGGAAGGACCGCAACCGTCGCCGCAGAGGTATGCACCCTGCCCTGAGATTCCGTCTCGGGGACGCGCTGGACACGGTGGCCGCCGCCTTCGTAACCCAATTCCGACCAGGCTTTGTCTCCCTTGACGCTGAATATCACTTCCCGGAAGCCGCCTTTCTCCGTCGTGCTGAAATCAAGCTGTTCGACCTTCCACTTCCGACTGTCCGCATACCTTACATACATATTGTACAAGTCACGTGCGAACAGCGCCGCCTCATCTCCGCCGGTGCCGGCGCGGATCTCTATTATCATCGAACCGACATTCATGTCGTCGGCCATCACCAGGGTATCCTGCATCTGCTCGAACAAAAGGTCCCTCCTGGTTTGGAGCCGCTCGATTTCCTCCCGCGCCAAGGCACGAAAATCCTCTTCGCTCTCCGCATCGGCGAGAATCTGCTCGGCGTCCGCGATTCCCGACACCGCCGACTTATACTCGCGATACTTGCTTACCAGGGACTTGAGCTTGCCCTGCTCTTTTGATAAAGATATCAGACGCGCAGAGTCACAGGCTATAGAAGGATCGGAAATCTGCTTGGCAATCTGATCGAAGCGTGCCTCAAGCTCGTCGAGCTTCGTCAGCAGGCTTGTCGTGGCTTCTGTCATCGCACTGATCCGCTCCCAAAAAAATAGCGACACAGCACAAACCGGCACAGCCGCTTTCGAAGCAAGAACAGCCAACGATGAGTGCTAAACGCTATGGCCGACTGGGGAAAAACTACTGCTTCTGGTCTTTTTCGTCTTTCTTGAAGTAGCTCTTGCCGTACTTCTTCTGGAAACGCTCGATGCGGCCGGCAGTATCGACGAATTTCTGCTTGCCCGTATAGAATGGATGGCACATCGAGCAGATTTCCGCATGAATCTCACTAACCGTACTGCGGGTCTCGAAAGTATTCCCGCAGCCGCATCGAACCGTTGCTTTCTCGTATTTAGGATGTATGTCTTTCTTCATAATTGCACCTGCATCTGTCTGTTTCACTCGTAAAACCCCACATTTTACCAACCTAAAAGTAGATTGCAACACAAAACCGCCACCAAGACCAAGAAATACACAAAACCAGCGCCTCAAGCTCAAAAAGCCATGTATTGAAACCAGTCTTACCACCCAAGCCGCCCCCAACGACTCCCATTTAACCCTATCCCTGCAAGCCGGACAGGCCCGCAACTCCGCCCGCCGCCGTGCGAAAGCCTTGCGCCCAAACAAGGAAAATCCTTGATCCAACGTAAAAAACAACGCCTTTTTTAAAGAATCTCTGAACCTCGGCCTCGTTTGTATCGATATATGAACGGCTACAGCAATTGACAGGAAAAGTGTATCAGCAGTTTATGGAGATGCAGGATGCGCATTAGATACGTGGTTTCAACTATGATTTTTTGGGGACGGGAGCATCATCTCTCTTTCGAGCAGGAGTGCCTGTTCTTGAAATCCCTCGGTTTTGGCATCGAGCTTTGGCCTAACATCAAAGGGCACGAAGAATGCCGCTACGATAGACGAAACTGGCCCAGGCTTGCCGCCGCTACCCAGAATATGCTCGTAGCCATGCGATCAAGGACCGATAACCCCACAGTTGAGCAGTGGAACGAGCAGATCGAGTGCGCCAAACTGCTTAACGCACAAATTGTTACGAATCTCGAAAGCCTCGGCATCCCCGACGGAGTTGAGCCCAACGGCAGCGGTTTCGCCGCCGAGGTCGTCGAACTCGCCGAGCAGAACGATGTTCGCCTGTGCCTCGAAACCGGCAAACTGCCCACAATCAAAGAGATCGCGAGAAGATTTGAATCCCTTTCATACTGCCTCGATACCGGCTACGCAAATATCGACAAAGACTTCACATTCAGGCAATACGTCGATGAACTGGCGCCAAGGGTCGCCCATCTGCACCTCACAGACAACTACGGTTGCACAGACGACCACGAACCGCCGGGACTCCACGGCGGAATATCTCGACAAGACTGGGACTACCTCCTTGAAGCAATCGACAGGTACGACAACGACGTAATAGGATCGCTCGAAATGTGCCCATGTACCCCCGACGTCATGATAAGAAAGGCCGACGAGTACATCTTCGACATACTCGGATGGCCCGACAGGCCAAAGGCAAAACCGGGAGAACCCGTCGTAACATACGACCCAATCTACTGAGAAACCGCGGAGCCGCCTCCTCCTTAGTGAGGTGGATAAATATAGCAAAGGCCGGGAACAGAAATGTTCCCGGCCTTTGGTCTATATTCTCAAATCGCAGCCTGGATTCGTCTATCGGTCGAATGGAAGTTTTATCCCCCCGCCCGGAGTTTGTATCACCTCGCGATCCTTGCCGATATCGAAGTTCTTCTTGACCTTCTTGATCCTGCAGATCAACCCCTTTGATATCTTCGAGGCATCACCGCTGACAACCTGCGCGAAAGACATCTTTTGGGCAACTCTGGTCACCCGTATTGTCGCTACAAGCGCCTCGACCTTTCCGAGAGATTCTTTTGTGTCGTGGTCGAATATCTCTTCGCCTTCGCTGTACACCTCCAGCAATGCGCCGGCCGAGATCCTGCTTCCCCCCTGGTTCAATACAATCATTCCCCCCGGCTGAACAGTCGCAATGCGCGTCGGGTACAATTGGTCGATGATTTCGGAAACCACTTCATTTGCAACGACCGACATAACGGCATCGCGAACCTGGCCCGAGTCCCATTCACGAGAACTCTGTTCGTCTGCCAGAGCACGTATCTCCTCGTTCTCCAGATACTTTTCAACAATGCCCGCAGCCACAATCTGCCTGCTATAACTCAGAATTACACGGTAATTCACTACGAATCTCGCCTTGTATTCCGTCGTCACGTAATTCGCCGCAGTCAGAAGCTTCTGCATCCGCTCAAGCCTGGCCTGAGAAATCGTTCCCACAAGAAGTAAATCTGAGCCGAGTATCTCGGCAAGCTTCGATTGTTCCTCCAGCGGAGCGTCGTTCGACAGCAAAAGGTCCTTCTCCCTCGCAAAATCCGAAAGGCTCTCCCTGTCAAGCACCGCAAATTTGTTCGTCTGGGTAAGCGCAAGCGCCAACCGCTGCGTGAACAGCATCGATACCGCTGAAGCCGGCACCTGCATCTCGAAAAATGAATACGAAGGCTGCAGCGCCTTCACCGGCATTACTCCTATCTTCGGCCTTTGGGCATCGCCGCGGGGCGCATAATCGTAAACGCTTACCTTCAGCTTCACTTCATAACCACCGTCGGCTGTCTCCCTCTCTTCGATAACTTCGTAGCTCTTAACCGCGCCGCCGATTTGGGTCGTATGGAAAGTGCCGCTCGTATCAACCGACAATGAGTCGAATTGAACCCGCCGCTTGTTCGCATCCCCGCTGTCGATGCCGATACCGGATTCCGAAAAACCCAACTCGTAACGCCCCGAATCAACCTTCACGCCTCGGGCCTGACCGACAGCTACATACAAGGCATCCTTAATGGCCGCGCTGCGCGTACTGCCGCGACCCGCTACCTCGCGAACGCTGACATCTCCGGCCCCGGCTGCGCAGCAATTCCCACAAAACAAAACGCCGACAGTAAATATTATCAAAAGCCTTTTCATTGTCTTATCCCCTAGCAAAGAATGCTTCTGCTACTACCAGGCAACAGAACTGTTGCTGCCTCGTTTGCCGATGAGCGATTCCTTCTGCCAGTATCTCAAGCCGCTCGTCGCATCGCTGAGTTTGAGTTGGAAATAGTACTCAACTTGCTGCTTGTTCTTGTCGTATCGCAGATTCCTCTGGAATATCTTGCCCGAAATGCTGAGTTCCGGTGCTATGAGAGTTCCGCGCTTGGCGATGGTGTTCTGATCGAACTCCTCGGAGTCCCTCAATTCGCGCGTCTCGTGCACTAATGCATCGGTGCCGCTGCCGACCGCCGAGGTCATCACGACCTGACCGCTGTTCATCAACTCCTCTTCGATCTTCGCCATCAACTGGTCCGTGTCGATTCGCTGCATCGTATCGTTAACGATCCTGCCCGTTGCAACTACGTACCGGCCACCGCCCTGTTTCTTCAACGCCCCGGAACTGATCATCGATTGAACCATCTCGCTGGCCGCCTGGTCGAAGTCACGGTAATCAAGCGCCATCACCGCCTTGCCGTCGTCATTCCGAATGTCGATATTAGTGGTTCCGCCGCCCCCGCAGCCCCCGGCTACAATGCTAAACAACGCAACAAACAATATAGTTCTCGATTTCATAATCTACTCCCATTTCCTTGTATCCATTCTGAAGTTTACAGCTTCCGCCCTCGGCGCCACACACTTGATCTGGAACGGGGATTTGCCCATCGCAGACATCCGCTGCCAGACGCTCGCCTTCGTCTCGATTACCATCCCGTCGGCGTCCAGCCACTCGACCCGGTACCTGAAGCGTTTCGTCTTCGAGGATTTGTTGTGTCCGCTGACGAAAACCTGAAGAAAATTCGAGCTGTTGTTCCTGTTGACAACGGCATCGTCGATTACAATACCGGCTCCGATCAGGCCCTCGAAAGCATCGCGTATCGGCCGAGTGATAACGTTGTTTGCCAGCGAATCGCTGCCCACGCCGCGTCTTGCGTTGACCCGAGCATCCTTAGACGGCGAACCGCACCCGACGCTCAAGACCATCAGCAAAACGCACAAAACAGTTAAAATTCTCATTGCTTTTCTCCGTCAATATTACGACACGTCAATATGTAATCACATCATACGCCGGCACAGAACCTGCCAGCGGTATCTTAACATAAACCACAGCATTATTGCAATTCGGAATTTTCACGTCGAACGGCGCACCGCCCGAAGGATGTATCCGCAGCGACCGGTCCTCGGGAATAGCGAATCTGGCGACCTGAAAGTCCTTTGGCAGAGTCGTCCATATCCGAACATCCGCCGCCGTCGTTGCGAACGAATAGGCCGCCATTAGAATCGACGCGAAACTTCCCGCCGAATTGTTCTGGTTCTGCATCGCATACTGAGCAGCGGCCTTGGCAGTCGCAGATATAATAGCCCGGGTCAGAATGCCCTTGAAATCCTTTTTGAACTCCGTCTGGATAACACGATCCATCGACGCCAGTTGAAGAGTCTGATAATTCGCCTCCCCCGCCTTGATCCACAGGCAGTCAAATGCCTGGTCCCTGAAAACGAGCTTCGGCAGCGCTATGCCGACGTATTTGACCTCTCTGGTCACAAGGAACAAAGGCAGGTCCAGCCGAATCTCCTTCTTGTAAGGACCAAGACCGTTCTCGAAAACTACCCACACCGTGTTTTCCAACTTGCCCTGACTGTCCAGAAGCTTCTCGGTAACAGCTAAGTCTTCGGCCAGGTAACGATTGTCCTGAACCATCCCGTAAGATTCCTTCAGCAGGTCAACAGCCTTCGTATGGTCGCCGACGAGATTGAAATATACGCCCGCAAGGTACGTCGTGAATGGGTTGACAAAATCCGGGTACGCCTCGAATGCGTTCAGGTTCGGATACTTCTCGTTCACGATCGCATCGACCTGGGGATTCTCAACGTTATTCCTGGCCTGGGAATTGGGCTTGGCCTGCTCGGCGTCTATTTCCTGCTGGAGCTTGACGATTTCCTTGGCGAACTTCTCTTTGGCGCGCCGCTGCCGGTCGAGAGCACGATTGAACTCCACCCGGGCCAGATCGTCTTTCTTAAGCGCCATGAAGTTCAGCGCCTTGTATGTATTGACCATCACGCCGTCATATTCTTCTCCAAGATAAGGAACGATATTCTCGTTGACGACCACCGAGCCCACCGTGTCCGCCGCCTTGTTATGCGTATCGTATTTGTTGAGCAGTTCTTCCGACCTGTCGAAATAATTCCCGCTCGTCTCGTGGTTGCGCCGAAGTCTTTCCAGAGAACCGAGCTGCAATGTCCAAAGCAAGTCTTCCCGCTTGGTCTTATTGCCCTTGCCGAGCTTCGATTCGGCGAACGCAATGGATTGGTCGTAATTGCCCGATGTGAAGTAACCGTCGAATTTCTTCAGGTTGCTTTTCGGGGCGTTGCACCCCGCGAAAAGCGGCAAAAAGAACACGCCGATCAGTAAAATGCGATACAACAAACCCTGCTTCATGAGCTGCTCCAGATATATTGTTTTTAACCTTTATCTTTGCGCGAAAACCAACCAGCCGTAAAAAGACGACCAGTCAAAAGTAATCAAGGCAATTCCAATAGGTTCTTAAGGTCAAACCGGCATCTCAACCCCTGACTCTTACCTGCCGGCTGAGTATCGGCCTGACATCCGGATTTCTCAACTGCCGTTCTCAGAAGGCATATACCGGTCTGAGCTCCTCGTCCGTCGGCAGATGATCGTAAAATTCGCCCCGAGGGCCGACATAGCCCGTGCCCTGTTTCCTGAGCTTGACTTGAGACTTTGAGCCGTTACTGTTCGTTACATTTACCGTAACGGTGTTCATCTCCGAACGCAGCTCGTCCATCTCGGCCTGGGTCTTCTTCTTATCGCGCTCGTTGCCGACCATATAACCGGCCCCGGCTCCCACACCGGCGCCGATCAGGGTCGATTTCGTGTCCCCCCCGATTAGCTGCCCGGCCCCGGCGCCTACCAGCGCGCCTATCCCGGCGCCTTTCTGAGCATCGTTTTGACAGCCGGATACTGAGAGAAGACCTGCCGATACCACCAACGCTATTGTGATTGCTATGAAATGCTTAGCCATATTGTGCGCCTCCTTCGTTAGAAGTCCTTGAATTAAAGTATATAGTCAAAAATCACCCTTTGCCAAATACCGAATGACTATTTCTCTTCAAACATAACACATTCAAACCGATTACGCCCCTTTCGAGCGCCTGAACGCAGCCAACAGACATTTTATCGGCAATTGCGGTATATCAACTTGATAATGCCTGCCCAATCAAGACGCTCCCGCCATGGGCATTATTGCCTTGTTCTTAACAAGTCGAACGAAAGATTCGCAGACCTTTGCTGCGCCCCGGCGTCCGATAAACAACCCATATGATAACCTATTTCGCCGCAGAAACAAAGGCTTCGATGTTTTCGCTCGAGACTCCGTCCGGCATCCCACCGCCGCAAGACAGGATAATTCGACTTCTATCCTCAACCTGCCCTATAGCCTTCCGCACGCTCTTGGACACCTCCTCCGGCGTGCCCGCCGCCATTATCTCGCGAGGCGGTATGTTCCCCAGCAGGGCTACGGCATTGTTCGTCAGGGCCTTCATTTCACTGAGCATATGCTGGTAGCTGAAGTTGAACAGGTTAACCCCCATCTGATCGAGATAGGGCGCACAGACCAGCCCGCCCGCATCGTTATGAAAAAAACGAACCGAAACATCGAGCGACCCGAATATCCGCCCCAGATAGGGTAGCGTTGTCTCCTTGAAGTCTTCTTCGCCTAAAAAACCGACAATATCGTCGAGAATAAGCACTCCGTCGATAGATGAGAACGTCTCTACCTGCAGCGCAAGCCAATCGACAATGTAATCCGTCACGACCCCAAGCAGCCCGTGAATCTCGTCAGGATTCGTGCGAATCGCCATCAGAAATTCCGTACTGCCCATCAAAAACGACGCCACATTCAAGGGCCCGCGAGCCACCGCAAACTTTATCGCATGGCCGGCCTGTTCGATTTCACTCTGGTAATGCTTCAAACGCTGGAGTACGAACGGACCCAATCCGTCCGTCCGCGGATCGGGCTTAGCCAGGTCGCCGGATTGCTCGATGTCGGTGATGATCTTCTCGGCAAAAGGAAGCTCCCGCTCCTGCCACGAGCACTTCGACCCGAAGGCCGAAGGCTCCGTGCACATCCCGTACTCCGACCAGAAGCCGGGAAGGAAAATGACCTCCGGAAACCGCTGAACCGCCTTGAGGTTCGCCTCGAACCAAAGCCGTTCGCTCGAAAAATAATCCAGCGTCGAGATACCCGCCCAGCCCGGCAGCCACGGGCTGTCGATTATGAAACCAACCGGCAACGGTTCGACCAATTCGCCGGCAATAACCGCCAACAGTCGTTCCCACTGTTCTTGCGTCATGTCGTTGCCGTCGCCTTCTTGCCTTTCTGCATGAAGTGAGCAATCGCGATAAGGCCAACAAATCCCGCCACAACCGCGATACTCCACCCACCGAGCCGCGACCACAGGCTCCAGATGCTCACCAGCGTCGCAGCCGCCGTCGCGATTGCCATCAGCACATTCCACAGCAAACGTCTGCCCCCACGCGGCATGTTCTCGCCCAGCATGGTCTTCTGGTTCATCAGCAGGAAAAACGCGATATACGCTATCGGCAGCAGAATAATGCAGAATACGGATGTCGGCATCGCCAGCCACGGCGCAGGCTTATTCCAGAAAATAGCCGCCAGAGCACCGACCGAGACGATCAGCGAACCGATCCGCTGCGTCCAACCCTTCAAAGGCCGGTTCAGCATTTCGCAAAGGCACAACCCGTTGATCGTCATCAGCATCGTTGCCGCGCTGATCCCCATACCAAGAACCCCGAGCCCGAATACGAACTGAGCCAGAAAATCCCCCGTCAGCGGTTCAAGGGCCTTGGCAAGATTCATGTTGTCACGCTTGACAAGCATCGCCGCCATCCGCCTGTCCGCCCAGGGCAAATTGCCCGATTGCTTCTTGACTTCTTCCGCTGAAAGCTTTGCGAATGCATCCGCGCCGAGTTGAGATTTCAGTCTGTTCGACAGAAGACCTTCGTACGCCCCCACAAGGTTCGCCGCCGGCTCACCGGCGATTACGCCGCCTTCCGTATCCGCTACGAATCCCGGAGCGGGCTTCGTGTGGAACTGTGACGCCGAGGCAATAATCACGAACCCTGTCGCCAAAATAAACGGTATGAAAAGCCCCGTCGAAAGATCGAAAATCGCAAGCCCCCGGAAATACTTGTCCCAGCCCTTTCGAAGCATCGAATAAGGCAGCAAAAACGTCATGTTGATCCCGACCGCCGCCGCTGTCGCAGCAATCATGACGTCGCGCTGCTGTCCCACGATCAGCTTCGTCCAATACGCCCGAAACTCCGGCGCAACGGCCTCGACATAAGGCTTCACCGATGCAGCCGGGGCCCAGAGCATGCTCAGCCGCGGTATCAGCCCTCGCAGAACCTGCCCCCACGCGATGCCGCCCTGTTCGACCGGAACAAAACTCAGCTTGATTACCACACCCATGAAAGACACCACGATCAGGCTCACGATAGACTTGATGATGATCTCGAATACCTTCACCCCGCGACCCCCGGCCCCGTAGAACATCGTAGCCGTAATACAGACCCCCAGAATCCCGCAAACGCAGATGATTCTCCCCCACGGATCAGGGATTGCACCGAGAAAATTCGGAGAAAGATTCTGCTGCAACGCACGAGTCCCAAGAACATACTGCGGCATCGACCATACCAGATTCGCCGCCATCGACGCCAAAAGCCAGCTCCAGCCAAGCACAGGATTAACGTGCTCGTTGATCGCCTTGAGAGGACGCTGCCTTATTGACAGCGTAACATAAGCAATCGCCCCCAGCATGATGATCCCCAGTATCATCGCCAGCGGCTGCAGCCACATCATGCTCACACCCGCCAATACACCAAGGTAAAGGCTCGAAGAGAATGATACCCCCCCGACCGTAATGCCGCTCTGAAGCCAGCCGGGCCCCGACAGCCGCAAATAAGTCCGAAATAACGCCCCCTTGCCCGTCCTTTGTGCATCCAGTATCGATTGCCGGTCCTTCTCGATACGAGGGTTCATGTGCATTACTTCCTGCTGCGGGCCGCCTGAACCTTGCTCTGCTTCGTTTGGTGACATGTTTTAGTCTCCTGCTAAACGTTTCATGGGGCGTTCTTCGACAGAATATATTCTTTTGTCTGCAATACTATCTCCGGGTCCGTCTCGAAAGGCAGACAACCCGTACCGATAATGATGCGGTCCCTATTGTGAGTCGCCGAGACGGCCCTGTCAACTTCGTTTTTGACCGCCCCGAAGTCATCGGCTCCGGATTCGTATTGATCCGAACAGTCACACCCCCGACGCCCCGCTCGCCGCAGCCTGACCCATCACCCCGGTAACATCCCCCGGATCCGTCTCCAGCCCTTTTCTCGCCCTACAACTCCCACCCCTTTCGGTATTTGCGCCGCAGGTACTTATTCGCCTCGGCCGCATTGGTTACCCGCATATTCACCGTGTCCCATTCCAGTCTGCGCTCGGCCCTGATTGCGACATTCCCAAGGCATATCGCCTCAGCTACAATCCTGGCATTTTCAAAACTGCCCCGCGAAGCCTTGCCCCCCTTGAAAGCCCGGACCATCTCATCGGTTTGTCCGATCATCTCGACCTCCGGCGCCTTTATCGACGCGACAATATCATCGCCCCTATCGACCCCGACAAGCCGAAGGTTACTGTAACCGTAGTCGGCCATGATAATCCCCTTCTCGCCGACAAACATCACCCCCTCTTTCGATAATTCCCCGCCCTTTGCGATAAGCGCATCCGGAGTCCGAGGGCGAATCCCGCCCTCATACCAGAAAACCTCGACCGTCTCAGCCCTGCCCAGCACAGGGACTTTCCATCGAATCGTCGCCGCGTGCGGGAACGATAGGTTATTCTTAACAGGCGTGCTGCGAAAATCCCTGACCTCGCAAGTAAAGCTGCTGTTGGCCTCAGCCGTCACCGGAATACCCAGATTCAAAACACGCCAGTCAACCCAGAAACCATAGTAACCCATATCCGCAAGGCAGCCGGCGCCGAATTCGTACCAGCCGCGAAAAACCGTATGAGTGTAGTCCGGAGAATAACGCCTCGGCTGCGACGGGCCGAGCCACAACTCCCAATCGAAACCCTCCGGAATAGGCGGAGTATTCGTCGGCAGATACGGAGACCCCTGCGGCCACACCGGCCGATTTGTCCAGCGGTGAAGCTCCTTGACCTTCCCGATAACACCGCGCCTGATCCACTCCTTGACGATGTAGTTCTCCTTGTGATCCAGAAACGCGAATAACTGCGTTGCAACTTTCGTCTTCGCAGCCGTCTCGCACGCAAGACGCGCCTCATACATGAAATTCGCAACAGGCTTGTGCGTTCCGACCATTACCCCTCTCTTCATCGCAGCAATCGCTATCGTTGCGTGAAGATGATCCGGCGTCATGATGAATACCGCGTCAAGGTCCCTCTCTTTCTCCAGAAGTTCCCTGAAATCAGCATACGCGGTGCAGCCGTCATAACTGCCTGCCCCGCGAGCCTGCGCATAGTATTCGTTTATCCGCTGTTTGCCCACCTCACGCCCCCCGGAAGCGCCGTGTTTCTCGCCGTGTGGACCTCCCCATTGAGGGTAATCGTTGCTCTGCCTGTTCGGATCACAGACCGAGGTAAACTGCAAACCGCTGTGCTTTATCCACCCGTTCAGTTGACTCAGCCCCTGCGTTCCCGCCCCGACCAGCGCGATATTCAGCCTCTCGCTTGGTCCCGTCCGCCCGGACTTTCCCAGCACATGTCCCGGCAGAATAGTAAGACTTATTCCGGATGCAGCGGTTTTCTTAATAAATTCGCGTCGGTTCAAATCCTTCTTTTCTTCCATTGCAATACCACCTTTCCAGATTTCCAAACTGCCCAACCGATCGGTTGCTTGACAGAAACCGGTACAAACGCTTATCTGACGATTAGTTGCCGAAAACATAGCCAAAACTAAAATATTCATCCCGACAAGGTCGGGATTCCGCAGTTTTGCATTTTGGGCTTTGATTTTTACATTCTCAAACTGGCCATCGGTCAGTTTGAGGAAAACGTCTTCACAGCCACCTCCGCTCCGGCCTGCTCGGCTGAAACGTAGGCGCTGTAAATAGTCGAAATCGCGTCCGCCGCCAGCCTGCTGTCGCTCTCCACAGCACCGCCGTAAGCGATAGAACCGTAAAAAGCCTCCATCTCCTGCGGATAGCCCGTAAACCAATCCTCATCGGGCGACGGACTCGACCAGCCCTGCTTCGTGCCGGTCTTTTCCACCACGTAAATATCCTTGAAGTTCACCTCCACCGGATTGTACGTCTGCATCGCGGTATTCGGATTGATATTGCAGATGCTGCGGTGATTGTTCGCCGCAACCTCCAGCCAGTTGTGAATGCCGCCTAAGATAATGTCCGAAGCGAAAATGTCCGCTATCGTTCCGTCCTCGAAAACAACGTGCATCAGCGAAAAATCGTCGATGTCGTGGTAGTCGCAGCGAATGTGCCCTTCGTCGCGAAAATTCTCCAGCCTCGTAAGAGCGTGCGTCCGCGCCGATACCGCCTTGGGACGAATCGGCTTGCCGTCCCTGACATTGCCCTCGACACCCTTGAGGTAAAGCGCCGCCGTCAGAGGGTGACACCCTTTGCCGATCATTACGCCCCCGCCCGAGAATTTCCAGTAGGCGTAAGTCGCAGCATGAGAGCCCGAATGAGCCTCCTCCCCGTGAATCCAGAGAATCTGCGAACCCGTCTTCTCGATTATCTCACGCTCCTTCTGGATCGCAGGCGCATAAACCCAGTTCTCCGCATAAAGAATCCTGCCTTTGCTCTTGCTCTCGGCCGTAAGCATCCGCTCGATGCTCGACAGAGAATGTTCCAGCGCATCGCTCTTGGCGAATGTATCGCCGCTGAAATCCTCCGACCCGTCCCCGAAGTAACCCGTCAAAGGCTTCTCCACTATTGCAAATCTGTCGCGCTTCAGTGCCGCAATCGCAATCGGCTCGTGCGCCACCGGCGGCGTGCATACGTGAACGACCTCTGCCTCCTCGATTAGCTCTTCCAGGCTGCCGCAGCACTTGATCCCGCGAGCCTTCGCATATTCAGCCGCCTGCTTCGCATCCGTTGCGAATACCCCCCGAACATCCACATCGACGCCGCAGACTTTCTTGAGCGACTCGAAATGAAACGTAGCCGCAAAGCCCGCCCCGACAATACCGACTCGAACAGTCTTCTTTTCCATTGGAACGATCCTTAAGGAAGTCCTTCATTCCGACTAATGATATAGCCCCGCCCTCCTTACTGCAAGAGTATAACCGATGCGCGCAAGCTCCCCGCCTCCTGCTTTGTCGTGCTTGATATGCTGCCCGTGCCCCTTTTACTCAGCCGGCAAATCCAGCGGCGAAATGTTGTCGCCGTACTTCTCGCCCGCCGCCTCCAGACGCTTACGCGCCTCGGCATAGGTCTCGTACAGTATCGCCGGGGCATCGGCGACCTTCTCGCGGTAAATCTTCTCGACCCGGTCCAGCTTCGCGAGATTCTCCGGAATCCTGAACGTAAACTGTTCGACGTAATTGTCCCGACTGTAATCCGACCCGAGATTATCCTTGAACAGCCTCGCCAGATCCTCATACCGCGGGATAATCCCCGTCGGAGTTTTGATACCGCGAACGTCTCCGTTGACACGCAGCTCCGCCCAGAGGATCCAAACCAGCTTGTCGCCCATGCCGTTGAGGTACTTGCCGTTCTTGTTCTTAAGGAAGTAGTTGACCGAAAAGATCAACGGCGCCTTCTCAACCCCCTCGGCAAAATCGAGATTGTTTTGCACGTACTTGCCCAGCGGTATCGAGAGGAAGTCGAGGTTGCTCATCAGGTTAAAGGCCCGCACCCCCTCGGCCCCCAGCGTAGCAGCGGTGGTCTCCGATTCCAGAGAAGCGCCCTTGAGAATAATCCCCTCGGTCCAGTTGAAAGCCTGCTCGACAGGAACCCACGTATCGCTGTCACGCCCGCCATAGACAAAGCCGCCGACCGGAACGCCTTCCGCATCGTCCATACGAGGATCCATATTCTTCAAATCCGCGATGTTCAGGCAGTAGCGCGCGTTTTTGTGCGACGCCGTCACCGCCTTGCCGTCGGGACCCTCCTTGCCTTCGTGCCACTGACCGGAATGATTCACCCCCTCCTTCGGCAGCTCACTGCCCATCCCCAGCCAGTGAGGCCTGTTCTCGCCGTCAAGCAGAACATTAGAGAAGATGACCTCCCCGGGATGTGTCAGAGCATCGTAAATCACCGGGTCGTCCTTCGCATTGACATCCTGAATAATCCCGAATATACCCTTCTCGACGTTGACCGTCCGCATCTCGCCGTCACTCTTGCGAAAATAGGCAATGTCGTCACCGATAATAGTCTGTCCGGGCAGCATTGAAGTCGAGGTCTTCCCGCACGCCGAAGGAAACGCGCCCGTGAAATAGGTAATTCGCCCGCCGGGACCCTTGGCTCCCATCACAAACATATGCTCGGCCAGCCAGCCCTCCGCGGAGGCCTTTTGAATAGCAAGCCGCAACGCAAGCTTCTTCAGGCCTATGGTATTCCCGCCATACTGTGTATTGACGCTGAATACACGATCCTCCTCCAGATCGATATATACTCGACGTTTGTCAACATGCTTGCTCACCGCGCCCTCGAGTTCGCCTTCCGAATGCATGAAACGGAAGAAGTCCGGCGAGTCACCGATCTTCTTGAATTGCTCATAACCCCCGCGATATAGAATCGTCTCGCTGTGACCAACGTAGGGAGAATCGGTTATCTGAACGCAGGGTATCGAAAATTCGGAATCAACAGGACCAAGACAGAAAAACAGCACGAGCATCTGCCGCCCGGCCATAGAACCCTTCAGCAGAGACCGAACCTCTTCGATCCCTTTGTTCCTGTCTATCGAATTCAGGATCGAGCCCAGACTCGACCCGGCCGAAAGCAGGTACTTAGTTGCGTCCTTGTCGCGGCCCTGGTCGTAATAGCCGTCGAAATGACAGGTGTGACCCGCGATGTTCAGGGCGATCTCCTCGTCCTTTTCGATCGCGAGTTTGCGAATATAGGCCCTGTCTTCTTCCGAATCCGTACACACATAAACCGAATCGGCGCCAGTCAACTCAATCGCATCGGCCACAAACGTATGCAACTTCAGGTTCTCCAGCGCAGTCAGCCTGTTATAATCTTCTGTTGAAAGTTTCTGCTTTAGTAGTTCCCGGACATCAGACATTACAGTTAAATACCTCCAGAGTAAGTTTCACAGTCAATAGAGCCGGGGAATTGTAACTATGCCTAACAGGCCAGTCAATACATTTTTCAAAAGCCGTTACAATGTAAGCCCGCCTTATGCCGCAGCAACACAGATGCTGATGCGCAGCCGCAGAAAAAAAGCCGGCGCCCGCCGTTGCCCGGGTGGAAAACCGGCTTGAAAGGACTCAAAACCCGCCTATGCTACTTCGCGACGGTAAACGCGAACTCGTGAATCTTCTTCTTGCTCAAATCCTTGCCCCGACAGCGAAGCAAAAAGCCGGCCTTTGTCTTTTTGTACTCGAAATCCTCTCCGCTGAAAGGATCCTTGGCGACCCCGGCTGGAAGCTCATCGGGAAGCTTGCCCGTGCGCGCTTTCTCAAGGCATATCTCCACACCCGCAGCAACAGCATTGAAGGCCGCCTGCGCCCGAACATCCGTGCTGTAAATACTGGTCAGCGACGGAGCAACCATACTCGTCAGCAACGCCTCCGGAGCCTTCTCCTTGTCACTATCGAGCTTCTTGGCCAACTTATCCAGTTCCGCCCATGTCTGCGAATAAGACATCCCGCGACCAAGAACCTCATCGAGCGACTCCATGTAGTCTTTGTAGTACCGCCTCGACTTCTCAAGAAACGCCTCGCCGCCCAAATTCTCAAGCTCCTTGGCAAGCTCCTCGCTGCTCTTGTCCGAATTGATCGCCGCCATCAATCCATGGATCGTATCCAGCCGCATCTGCTCCAACGCAACCTCTCTCTCAATCTTCAGTGTGTTTCTGAACGACAACGCTATCTTTGACAACGCCGACAGATCACACTTGAACCGATTCAGAAAAGCCGAATCGTTCGAGACTATACCGATGTTGTCACGCGCGAATCCATGCGCCATCTCCTCGATTGCACGCGCAACAAGGTACGAAACAAGAGTATCGTCGCCGGCATGACGGCTCATCAGGTACGCCGTCCGGCAGCGCCCAAACGCATCCTCGTACTTCCCTTGCGACGCCAGAAGACGAGAGTCCGCTATCACAACCTTCGCCAGGGCACGCATCTGCCCGAGATGACCAAGCAGCATGGAAAAGCCCTGAGAATACTGAAGACCCCAGTCGCAATCCGCCAACTCCGCAGCAGATGCTGCAAGATCAATGCTCCTGCTGCAACTGCCGATATGGGCAATCAGCGAATCGTTCGCTGAAATCCTCCCGAGGGCGAATTCGCCTAACTTCTTGGCCATGTCACTATCGGCCTTCGGCTCGCACATAAAAGCCTGGTAGTAAAGCAACGCCGCATTCTTCGGATCAGAAGGATAACCGTAACCCCGACAAACTGCCCCCCCAAAAACCACCGACACACACAAGATAACTGCAATTCTCTTTACACGTAAAACGTTCATAATATGTCCTTTCGCATTCCTAACCGTTAAGTTCTTTAACCAGCTCAACCGTCGATACGGACGACGGCCCTAACAATTCGACCGCCCGGTCGCACTGCTCGGCCAAAGCCTCCATCCCGCCTCTGCTGTACGCCGTCCGAAGTGACATAACGCTGACCATCTCACTCGGCGACTTCGCTCGCTGTCCGGTCTCCTCCCGCTCACCCGGGCCCAGGTAAGCGAGCAAAAGCCCGACCGCTATCACAAGCACCGCGGCTGCAGCGACCCTCCGGATTCGACTGCGGAAAACAACCGCGCCAGACCGCTTTGCCGGCGATTGCTCCGGCCGTCTTTCGACAAGAGCCTGAAATTCCCCGGGGTACTTCTGCTTCCACTGCTCTGCGTCGAATCGCGGCTCGCTCGTATCGATACTCCCGCGGATCAAATCGTCCAGCCATTTCTCGTCTCGTCGTTCGCTCATAATCGAACCTCCCCGAATCCCTCCTGTCGTAAACGCTCTGCCAGTCTCTGCTTTGCTCTCCGCAGCCTGCCGTTTATAGCCTGCTGCGAAATGCCCAAAACCGCAGAAATCTGCTCGTAAGACATACCGTCATAAAACCGCAGGAAAATCACCTCCCTCTCCGACTCCGGCAACACCGCCAGTGCTTCCTTCACAGCCTCCGTAGCGGCGTTCTCACTCGGTGCAGCCTCTGCCGGCTCAAAATCCCCGATACTCACGGTCCTGTCCGCGCTGCCGGCCATGTCCCTGGCCTCGTTCCGGCAGATAGCAGCCAGCCACCCGCCGAACCGTCCTTTCCTCGACAACTGGCCCAGCTTCACCGCCGCCTTGGCGAACGCCTGCTGCGCCGCATCCTCTGCCAAATGCCTGTCGCCAGTTATCGAATGTGCAATCGCAACCATAGCCGTATAATACCGCCGGCAAAGCTCCGTGAAGCTCTCGCCGTCTCCTTTGATAGCCGCTTTAACCAATACCGAGTCAGCCTCTCGACTCACCAGACAACTCCTTAGAACCACAATCCCGGGCTGGCCTTACTGCAACCTCAAACAGCCGCCCGTCACCAATATAGACCCTCGCACCGGCCGAAAATGGGCGCTCAAACCTGAATTTTCGCAATTTCACCGATTATAAGCCCCAAACCCCTCAAAACCACAGCCGAAAAACCGCCCCTTCCGCTCGATTGTCCCCCGATTCGCCGCAAACCTGGGAATTTCCTTGACTTTTCCGAACCATTGGCATAGACTGATATTGTCTCTGGCGCCACGAGGGCGCCTTCAAGGACGCGGAAGAAGGATTTTCCCATAATGCAATACGGATGCGTGTGCGGATACTGTGCGCAAGCGCCCGGCCGGTCCGGCAATGCCGAACCGACAGGAATTAGGAGTGTGCGATGAAAAGGACAATCTACGCGGCGGCAATCTATGCATTTCTACTGGTGCCGGTCTCCCTGGCCGCAATTAACTCGACAATAATCTACCAGGCAACCGACCTCGGAACAGGACGCTGGCAGTACACCTACGAAGTCACCAATAAGGCCCTGCCCGACCCCATAGAACAGTTCACAATCTGGTTCGACTACGGCCTCTACGACAATCTCGCCGTCGAAACCGCCGACCCCCTCGCCGCACAATGGGACGAAATCGTCCTCCAGCCAGAACCCGTCCTCAGCGACGACGGCGCTTATGACGCGAAGGCATTCGGCCTCGGCATAGAAATCGGTCATACGCAAGGCCCGTTCGCAGTCAGCTTCAATTGGCTCGGTGACGGCCTGATGCCCGGCTCGCAGCGATATGAAATTATTGACCCTGCCACACTCCAGACTATAGAATCCGGTTCGACAATACCTGAACCGATAACGATATTACTCCTCGGCCTCGGCGGATTGGCACTGAGAAGGAGACCAAGCTCCCCAGAAAACACTTAGTGACCAGATTATTACCGAGACGCGGCTTGCGCTGACCACGTCCCCGATGGCACCGTGAATCTGGCTGATTTTGCCCAATTCGCCCAAAAGTGGACCGCTCAAACCTGATTCGATCCCAAAAACGGCGAAAAAAGCAAAAAAACGCATATTCCCTCGCAATCGAGCCCTAATCATGCTGTAATAAAACAGGCAATTTGGGAGAATTGAGAAAAATTCGACGCTGAATTTGTAACATCCGGCCGCGACCAACGTCATATAATAGTAGAATTTAGTATTGCCGGTGCGGGTACTTCAGTATCCGATGATGAGTTCAGCGCCCTGTCTGCGGCCATTGTGGAGCTGCAGGCCAGCTTGGAATGTTGGAAAGGCCTTCATTAAAAGGAGTGTATTAAGGATGAAAAGAGCAATCCTCGCAGGTATTGTCTTCGCAGCCTTGCTGTCTGCACCAGCCCCCGCCAAAACCAGATACGTCCCAGCAGCATACCACACAATACAGGCCGCAATTAACGACTCAAACGACGGCGACATCGTCATCGTCGCCAGGGGAACACACAACGAGAGAATCGACTTCCTCGGCAAGAATATCACCGTAACAAGCACAGACCCCAACGACCCCGCCGTCGTTGCAGATACGATAATAAACGCCGGAGGAACCGGAAGCGCCGTCAAATTCACCAACGGCGAATCGCGCCTCGCAGTCATTACAGGCTTCACCCTCACCGGAGGATACGGAACAACCTACATGGAGGAAGATGTCCTCTTCTGGGGAGGAGGAGTCGTTTGCATCGAATCCTCACCCACCATCGAAAAGAACCTGATTACCAATAACAACGGACCCGCCTCCGAAGACCCCCCCGCAATCTCGTACGGCGGCGCAATCGGCGCCTACCTCGCCGACCCCCTAATCAGAAACAACATCATTACAAACAACACCGCCGCCGCAGGAGCAGGAATAATAATATACTTCGGAAACGCACTGATAACGGACAACCTCATCTACGACAATTCCGGTGTCATCGGCGGAGGAGTAGTCCTCCTCGGAGGGACATTGATTAACAACACAATCGTCGCCAACGACGCGAGCCTATCCAGCGACCTCGGCGACAATATGGCAGGCAACGTTTATGCCGCCTCAGAATACCAATACCAGATGTACGAATCGACCGTCGTAAACAACATCATCGCCAATGCGCGCTCCGCCGGCGGACTGCTGTATATCAATACCGCCGATGACGCAATTGCATTCAACAACGTATTCGGCAACGCGATGGGCAATTACCTCGGCGCCGACCCCACAACCGGCGAGATGGTTATCGACGGACCCGCCGACAAAACCGGAATCCTCGGAAATATCTCCGCCGACCCGCTCTTTGCCGACCCCGGAGCCGGCGATTACCACATCCTCCAGGATTCACCCTGCATATCAGCAGGCGATCCGGCCTTCGTCCCGGCCCCGAATCAGAAAGATATCGACGGAGACCCAAGAATATACGCCGTAATAGTAGATATCGGCGCCGATGAATACATCGGCTATGTCAAGCCTGTTGCAAATGCAGGCCCCGATATCCACGTCACCGAACCCGGACCGATTACGCTCGACGGCGCCAACTCCTTCTTCTATGATCCTTGTGACCCGAAAATCTACAACTGGACACAGACCGCCGGAACCGCCGTGACACTCAGCGACCCGCACAGCCCCGCCCCGACATTCACAGCCGAAGCATTCGGACTATACCGATTCCAACTGACCGTCGGTGACGGCGAATACACCAGCGGGCCCGACCAAGTCACTGTAATGGTCGGCAACGCCCCGCCCGTCGCTGATGCAGGCCCGGACAAGGTAGTCAGTGTGCCGGACCGGGTTGCGCTCGACGGCTCTGCCTCCCGTGACCCCGATCCGATCGATGAGCTCGTTTATTCCTGGACGCAATTGGAAGGCCCGATCGTCACGCTGCAAAATGCCCACACTGCGACCCCATTCTTCCATTGCATCGAGGAAGGGGTTTACAGCTTCCAGCTCATTGTCAGCGACGGCCTCGTGCAGAGCCGGCCCGATACCGTCAGAATCGCGACCGTTGCCGCGACGATTATGCAGGAGTATGTGGATGTCGAGTCGGGTATAAACGGACTGTGCCATTACCCCGACGTCTCAGCAGGCAAGGTTGTGTATGCCTTCGGCTGGGGCGAAGACTACGACTGGGACATCGCCTGCAGGGATACACAGACCAACGAGGTAGTCTCATTTGCCGCCGGGGGAATCGATACCCAGCCTAAAATCGACGGCGACATAGTTGTCTGGTCGGGCGGACCATACTACAACGACCCCGGATGGCCGCTGCGAAATACCGGCATATTTGTCAGAAATCTTGTATCGGAAGAACAGATTACCCTTCAGCCGGGCACGTCATTTCAGTCATACAGCCACCCGGTGGTCTCGGGCAACAAGGTCGTCTTCCTCGCACACGTCGAGGTCGATGTCCACAGCGAACCGGAATGGCGAATGATGCCTTATGACATCTGCGGAGCCGACATAACAGACCTGCAGAATCCCCGAATCTTCTGGGTTGCATTCGGCGTCGCCAACAGAGACCCATACCGCACAGACGATCCCTCTATGGATTTCGACAGTGTAGTTGACATAGCAGGCAATATCATCGTCTGGGAAGCCCATGGAGATATTTTCGGTGCAGACGTATCGGACCTCGACAATATCCGAATCTTTACTATCTGCGACGACCCCGCACGCCAGTACGACCCAGCCATATCTGGCGGATTTGTCGTCTGGACCGACCAGAGAAACGACTCCGGCGACATCTACGGCGCCTATATTTCCGACCTCGAAAATATCAGAATAATACCAATCGTTCAAGCCATCGGGACCCAGCTTCAGCCCGCTATCGACAGGAACATAATAATCTATGTCAACGGCAACGAATACGGCGGCTCGATTGAGGCCCTGTGCATGACAAGGCGATACGGCGCACTGGATATCGAACTGCAGAACTACCCCTACGGCGTAGGACCGGCCATAGGCGACGGCTTGGTCATCTGGCAGACCGGCAATTATGGCTATGCTCAGGCTATAGCACTTGATGTCCAATACTCGGTTTCGGACGGGCCTGTTAAGAATGCCGCCACTCACAAACGATACGACTACATCCAGCACGCCGTCAACGCCGCCTCAGATGGCGACCGAATCATAGCCGATAATGGAATCTACTATGAAAGCATAGACCTCAAAGGAAAGAATCTCACTGTTAATTCAACCGCCACGACCGACCCCGCCGTGGTCGCTGCCACTATTATCAGAAGTTCCGCGACCGCTGTATCTTTCACCGGCGAAGAGGATCCAAACTGCTCCCTCGCCGGATTCACGATTCAAGGCGGTGACAGAGCGATATACTGCTTCGGCGCCTCGCCGGTGATCGAAAACTGTGTCATAACCGATTGCACCGGCCCTGGAATTGAGCTGTTCGGGGCCAGCAAACCTCAAATCAAAAACTGCTATATCACCGCCAACGCGGACTGCGGCATCAAAATGTGGCCCCACCGCACCGGGAGAATCACCCTCTACAATACCCCTGAAGTCACCGGCTGCGTCATCGCCGAAAACCGGCAGCATGGTATCTCAGGAGGCATCCCCGCAATAAACAACTGCACCATCGTCGCAAACCTCGAAAGCGGGACATATACCGGAAGACCGAACATAGCAAATTCCATAATCTACTACAACGGCGACCACTCCGCCGAGTCTCAAATCGCAGGAGGAATACCCGCCGTCACCCACACAAACGTCCAGGGCTCATGGCCCGGAACAGGAAACATCGCTGAAGACCCCGCCTTCGTGCAACTCGGCGGCTATGACCCGAACGGACATGCGATCCGGCCCGACTATCACCTATGCCCCGCCTCGCCATGTATAAACGCCGGAGACCCCAACCTGACAGCAGGCCAGAATGATACCGATATCGACGGCCAGACACGAATAATGCTCGAAACCGTCGATATGGGAGCGGATGAGTTCAATCCTTTTGAAGTCGAGTTCCTCGTTGTGGACAAAGAACGCATAACAAGGACCGTATTCGAATACCAATGCCGTGCGGTCCTCAAAAATGTCTCCACATGCACCGCAATAAACGTCCGGCTGAAAGTTGCCGGCGCCTCTAAGAATATGACCGCAAGCGACCCCAACCTCTCATTCGGCGAGATGCCTGTAGGCCCGGGCCAATCAGCAGTGAGTACCGATACCTGCTCCTTCACAGTGGACCGCACAAAGGCAATCGAGCCGGGCAGAATCATCTGGCACTGCCAATCCCAGGTTGTCGAAGCCGGCCAACCCGCCGTCTTGAAGGCCTCCGGAGCCCTCCTTTTCACGCCAACGGCGCCGCTGCCCGCAGACATTGCCCCCAATGGGCAAATTGATTACGCGGATATGGCAAAACTCGCCGCCCAATGGCTCTGGAAAGGAACGCCGAACGAAGTCCCCCAGGACCTCGCCGCAGACGGCGTCGTAAACCTCGCAGACTTCGCCGAACTTGCGCGACAATGGAAAAAATAAAAACCCGCAAGCCGACCTGAAACAAAGACCGACAGCCGAACAGATACCCTAAAAAGCGCCCCAACTCTGTTCGCCCGGAATGTAGTAGCTTGGGCAGATGAACCGGAATAGACTCGCAATCTTCCCGGCCCTCGCCGCCTTGGCGCCGTCCGCGGCCTCCATCGCTGCAAGCTCCTCCCCGAAAGTCTCCCGGAAGTACTCCTTCGCTGCCTGACTCCGTTCCTCTTCAGTCGCGAATTGGCTGCGAATCTGACGCAATTCCCCCGCATCAAGCCAGTAACCACCGCAATTCGGGCACTCGTCAACCTCAACCTCGCGCTTGACGCTGAAGAAATGACGCAGCATCTTGAAATCCCCGCAGCGAGGACAAGTCAACTGCTTCGTCCGATCTACCGTTACGCTTTCGTCGCGGTCCACATTTAGAAGCTCCTGACCCGCCGACTCATGCGGCTCGTCGAACTTCTTCAACTCGAACTGGTCGAACCATACGCCGCCGCACCCTCCCCTGCAAACATCGACCTTGACATCGCCGACAGTGATTTCTTCCATCCCGTTTCCGCACGCTGGACATTCCATAAGCCTGTTTCTCCAACAAAGGGTTATCGTGATAACAAACGCCGTGTCGAGCTGGCCTTGCCTTCTCCAATATCGCTCTTAGCACAATACATCCAGTGCAAAATAGCCCAAATCCAATACACCGTCAAAACAAAAAAAAACGCCTGCAAAGCCCCCCAAAATACGGTTGACTATGCATCGAGCCGCTATTATACTGACCGCTTAACATATTTCTAAAGCGGCAACGTATATTGGAGATAAGAATGGACCAGACCAAAATCGTCGCTGACGGTATAACCTTCGACGATGTGCTGCTAATCCCGGCCAAGAGCGACCTTGTCCCCAGCCAGGCACAGACCCATACGCGGTTGACGAACAATATAAAGGTAAATATCCCTATAGTCTCCGCCGCTATGGACACGGTCACAGAAGCCGCCCTGGCAATTGCGCTCGCCCAGGAAGGCGGTGTCGGAATTGTCCATAAGAATCTCTCTGTCGAGACCCAGAAACGCGAAGTCGCCAAGGTAAAACGCTCAGAGCACGGGGTAATAATAGACCCGGTAACCCTCTGCCCCAAAGACCCCGTCAGAAGGGCCCACGAGCTTATGAGCGAGCAGAATGTCTCCGGCATCCCGATCGTACAGGGCAAAAAACTCGTCGGCATACTCACCCGGCGCGACCTCAAATTCCTCAAGGACTACGACGTTGCGATAAGCTCCGTAATGACAAAGACCAACCTCGTAACAGGCCCTGCAGGGACGACCCTCGAACAGGCAAAGGAAAGGCTCCAGGAACACAAAGTCGAAAAGCTCCTGCTCGTGAATAAAAAGGGTGAGTTGGCAGGCCTGATTACCATGCGAGATATCGACCGCGTCCAGCAGTACCCCATAGCCGCCAGAGACGAGCGAGGCCGCCTCCGCGTCGGAGCAGCCGTTAGCGTACACGACTACGAGCGAATCGAGGCCCTCATAGCAGCCGACGCCGACTTGATAGTCGTCGATACCGCGCACGGCCACTCGCAGAACGTCATAGACACCGTCAAGAAAATCAAGAAAGACTACGATATCGACGTAATAGCAGGGAATATCGCAACCGCCCAGGCTGCCGAGGACCTCATAAAAGCCGGTGCAAATGCCGTCAAAGTCGGAATAGGACCAGGCGCAATCTGCACGACACGAATCATATCCGGCGTCGGAGTCCCGCAGGTCTCGGCGATAATGGATGTCGCCCGTGCCGCAGATAAACACAATATACCCGTCATCGCCGACGGCGGAATTAAGCAGTCCGGAGATATCACAAAGGCAATCGCAGCAGGCGCATCCGCAGTCATGATAGGCTCGCTCTTCGCGGGCCTGAAGGAAAGCCCCGGCCAGCTCGTAATATACAAAGGCCGCCAGTTCAAGGAATACAGGGGCATGGGCTCCCTCGGAGCAATGGTAAAAGGCTCAGCCGAAAGATACGGCCAGAGCAGCTCGACGGAAATGAGCAAGCTCGTGCCTGAAGGAGTCGAAGGAAGGGTCCCCTACAGGGGAATGCTCGGCGATTTCGTCTATCAGCTCGTCGGCGGCCTGCGGGCGGGAATGGGATACTGCGGAACAAGGAACATCGAAGAGCTCAGAACAAAAGCCAAATTCGTCAGGATAAGCGCCGCCTCCGTCGCCGAATCGCACCCCCACGACATACTGATAACCAGGGAAGCCCCGAACTACTCCGGCAAGCTCCCCTTCGAAGACTGATAACTGCAAAACAGTCACAACTTGGAACATTCGCCCTTGCCCACCCGCACAATGCGCGGTAAAATTACCCCCGGTAATAGAACTGCGGACGATTTTTTCATGAACGAGCTTATTTACAGCCACGGCCAGGTCTTCGCACAGCGCGCCTGCCCCTTAGGGGACGGCGGCCATACCGCCGAGCGATACTTATACCTCCACGACCGGTTAGGCTCTGTCCGCCAGATAATAGACTCCGCCGGCGCCGTCGTAAAATACTACACCTGCGAACCCTTCGGCCAAACAATAGAATCAGGCGGCACATTCGACAACGCCTTCGCCTTCACAGGCCAGTACTTCGACGCCCAGATCGGCGAGTATCACCTCCGCGCAAGACAATACAGCCCAAAACTCGCAAGATTCACCGCAAGAGACCCAGTCTTCGGAGAATTCCAACAGCCGCTAACGCTCCACAAATACCTCTACTGCGGCAACGACCCCCTCAATAGAATAGACTTGGACGGGTTATGGACCGTCCACGTTATGCAGCAAGGCATGTTATCTTGCGCAGGGAGTGTCACAGAGGAAATGGGATTTGTCTTTGATGATAAAGGTAATATGGGTTTCATAACAACTTTGGGCTGGGGTGGCGGCACGCCAGCTGCAAGTTTTGGTGGAACTATCGGATTAACAAATGCAGATAATATATTTTCGCTTCGAGGATGGGGTGGTGCCGCAGGCGCTGGGGGTACGATTCCTTTTCCCTTACCATCTGGCGGAAATTTCATATTTGGAGGGGAAGGCAAGGATAAGTACGTGGGCTTTGAAGTTAATTTTGGCTGGACATTAGCTCCTTTGATTGAAATGCACGCGCAAGCTACTTATACGACAGTAAAACCGCTACTCAATATATACGGAGCTAGGGACAAACTGGAGAACCTGTTAGATACTATGATGTACAATGTTACTACCGTTGGCGAGGGATATGGATACCTCCTTATGAGAAGTATCATAGAGGACGTAGTTGATGAGGGTAGAAGCGAATATGCCGACAAGATTCTGTCTAAATGAACATTGCACAATCTGCGAGGGCGATTCATCATATGAGTAATCTTTGGAGTTATTTCTTTTGGGCCGATCTGCTTATACTGTTTCCCGTCAGCAGAAGTGGCACAGGTTAAGGGATTTGGTTAGGGGAGGGTTTCAAGTGTTTTCCTGCATGCAGGAAAACACT